>NZ_JACMYP010000234.1 GCF_020889705.1 Bradyrhizobium altum
GAGCGCAGCGAGCCTCGAAGGGTGCACGGCCACCGGCCGGGCCGTGCATCCTTCGAGGCTCGCCCAGCGCCGCAAGTGCGCCGCTGAGCTCGCACCTCAGGATGACGGGGACAAGTTTGAGTGGATCATGAGAGAACGGCTACTCTATTCTGCTCTTGACCACGATGTAGGTTGCTTCATCCTGCAGATGTGACAATGATCATCGCGATGGGCATCTACGTCTACATGCTTCGCTGTGCTGACAACTCGTTCTATGTCGGCCGTGCCACCGGCGATGATCTTGCACCTCGGATCGATGGGCACAATGCCGGCGCTTATCCAGGCTACACGTTCAACCGGCGAGCTGTTGTCCTCGTCTGGTCCGAACATTTCGACCGCATTACAGATGGCATCGCGGCAGAGCGCCAGATCAAGGGTTGGGGCCGCGGGAAGAAGGAAGCTTTGCTGCGCTCGGACTGGACGACCATCAGCCAGTTGTCGCGCCGACGTGGCGGCGCGCGCGCGGGTGATTCTCTCCCCGTTATCCTGAGGAGCCCGCACAGCGGGGGTCTCGAAGGATGCACGGCCCCCAGCCCGGGCCGTACACCCTTCGAGGCTCGCTCCGCTCGCACCTCAGGGTGACGGGGAGGAAGGTTCAGCTACGCCGCGAGCTCGGCGGAGGCGCGCTGCATATTGGTCGACATGTCCTGCGTCACGATGCTCTGCTCCTCGACCGCGGCGGCGGTGGAGGTGATGTATTCGTTGACGCCGGCGATCGCCGCCTTGATCTCGGACAGCGAGGTGACCACTTCGGCGGCGATCGAGTTCAGCGCATCGATCTCAGAGGAGATCGTGTCGGTCGCCTGCTTGGCCTGGTTGGCGAGGCTCTTCACCTCGGAGGCCACCACCGCGAAGCCGCGTCCGGCTTCGCCCGCACGCGCCGATTCGATCGTGGCGTTGAGCGCGAGCAGGTTGATCTGCCCGGTGATGCTCGAGATCATCTCGACGATGCCGCTCATCGCCTGAGCTGCGGCGTTGAGCTTCTGCGCCTGTCCGTCGGCAGCCTCGACGCGGCCGGTGGCGACCGCGGCGTTCTGCTTCGACTTGGTCATGGTCTCCGAGATCTCGCGGATCGAGGCGCTCATCTCCTCGCTGCCGGCGGCGACCGCCTCGATCAGGCCGCGTGCGCTGTCGGCCTTCTTGCGGCCGATCGCCTGTGCGGTGATGTCGGTGGCGTATTTCACCACCTTGTAAGGCTTGCCGTTGAGATCGAGGATCGGATTGTAGGAGGCCTGGATCCAGATCTCGCGGCCGCCCTTGGCGATGCGCTTGTATTCGGCGGCCTGGAATTCGCCGCGGTTCAGCGCGCTCCAGAACTCACGGTAGCCCGTCGAGCTCGCCTCGACCGGTTCGACGAACATGCTGTGATGCTTGCCCTGGATTTCGGCCAGCGAATAGCCCATCGCGGCGAGGAAGTTCGGATTCGCGGTGCGGATCGTGCCGTCCATGTTGAACTCGATCACGGCTTGCGACTTGCCGATCGCGTCGATCTGGCCGTCATTGTCGGCGGCCTTCAGCTTCTGCTGCGTGACGTCGGTCGCGAACTTGACGACCTTGAACGGCTTGCCGCGGTCGTCGAGGATCGGGTTGTAGCTTGCGAGGATCCAGATCTCCTTGCCGCCCTTGGCGAGCCGCTTGAACTCGCCGGTCGCGAGCTCGCCGCGGTTCAGCCGCGCCCAGAAATCGCGATAGGCCGGGCTGTCGCGGTCGGCCGGCGGCATGAACATGCTGTGATGCTTGCCCTGGATCTCGGCGAGTGAGTAGCCCATCGCGCCGAGGAAGTTCTCGTTGGCGTTGACGATGGTGCCGTCCATGTTGAACTCGATCACCGCCTGCGCCCGGCCGATCGCGTCGACCTTGCCGGAGTCTTCCATGCTGTGGATCTTCTGCGCGGTGATGTCGGTGGCGAATTTGACGACGCCGACCGGCTTGCCGTTCTTGTCCATGATCGGGTTGTAGGAGGCCTGGATCCAGATCTCGCGACCGCCCTTGGCAACGCGCCGGTACTGCGCGGCCTGGAATTCGCCGCGGTTCAGGTTCGCCCAGAACGCGCGATAGTCATGGCTGTCGCGCGTGGCGGCGTCGACGAACATGCTGTGGTGCTTGCCCCTGATCTCGTCGAGCGAGTAGCCCATTGCGTTCAGGAAATTCTCGTTGGCGTCGACGATGGTGCCGTCGAGCTTGAACTCGATCACTGCCTGCGACTTGCCGATCGCTGCGGCTTGCGCCAGCGCGTTGTCGATCTTGGCCTTGTTGCTGAAACTGAACATCAGGGCTCCGTGAAGTTTCGAAAATGAAACGGGATGGGGAAAAGCGGATCACTGCAACTCACGGAAAGGTTGCAGCGAGCCGTTTAGCATCGGTAAAGCCTGTGGCTTGGCACGGACTGCATAATGCAGTGCGGCGCGCGCGCATCTATCTCAACTTGCGAAGTAATTTTCTGATCTGCACGTTATCATCCATAGTCGTGATGCGATGTTCACCGTAATCTTACGGACGAAAATCGATGACAACTTTGGTCTGATGCAGATGATTGCAACGCGTGCACTTTAGCAACGCTGATAGACCTATTACAAAGGTTGATATTGCTGACGGCTTCAACGATCGATCCAGCACTTCGATTCGCGGTGCTCGACGCATGCACGTCGCGTCGATGCCTGCTCTCAGCGCCGGGCGACGGCCAAAAATAATTCCCGCACGAGATGTCGGCAGCGCGGTCTCCGCTTCGTCCTCGGGGCACTGGTTCCAATGGAGTTCTAATGTCGCTCACACTGCATTACCACCCGCTGTCGTCGTTCTGCTGGAAGGCGCTGGTCGCACTTTACGAGAACGGCGCGCCGTTCACGCCGAACATGGTCAATCTCGGCGATCCCGCCGAGCGCGCGGCGCTGCTCGCGCTGTCGCCGATCGGCCGCTTTCCTGTCCTTTACGACGAAACGCGCGGCGAGGCGGTGCCCGAATCGAGCATCGTCATCGAATATCTCGACCGCCACTATCCCGGCACCGTCAAATTGATTCCTGACGACCCGGAGCTTGCGTTGCAGACCCGGCTGCGCGACCGCTTCCTTGATCTCTACGTCCATCTGCCGTTGCAGAAGATCGTCGGCGACCGGCTGCGTCCGGCGGACAGCAAGGATCCGCGTGGCGTCGCCGAGGCGCGGGCGCAGCTCCGCACCTCCTATGCGATCCTCGACCAGCAGCTCGCGCATGGCGGCTGGATGATGGGTGAGCAGGTCTCGCTGGCCGACTGCGCCGCCGCGCCGGCGCTGTTCTACGGCAGCAAGGTCGAGCCGATCGGGGAGGGCCATCCGCATCTGGCGGCCTATCTCGAGCGGCTGAAGGCGCGGCCGTCCTTCGCGCGCGTCCTCAAGGAAGCCGAGCCCTATTTCGGCATGTTCCCCAAGGAGGGCTGAAAAGGAAACCTGAAAAGGGAACCTGAGGTCCGATCAGGACCCCGAAAATAAATGCGGCGCGATGTCGTTTTCGCGCCGCCCCGTTCGTCATCTCCCTGAAGCCCGGGTTCTGGAGCGCCGGTCGCGCCGAGGGGCCCGGGCGACATCTGTGTGGAGACGACATGGCTGCAGCTGCCAACAGGGCCGAGATCATCCGCAGGATCTTCGCCGCCTATCTCGCCAATGACCGCGCGAGCGTCGAGGCCGCGTTCGCGGAGGATTTCCGCTTCTCGACGCCCTATGGCGAGAACATCGACAAGCCGCGCTATTTCGCCGAGTGCTGGCGCGACGCTGGCTGGATCGGCCGTCACGAGATCGAGCGCATCATGGTCGACGGCGTTGAGGCCTACGTCACCTATCGCTGCGTCGCCCGCGACGGCAAGAGCTTCCGCAACACCGAGTTCTTCGTGTTCGACGGCGACAAGGTGTCGCGCATTGACGTCTATTTCGGTCCGTCGCATCAGGACGGCGAACTGGTCAGGCAGGATCGATAAGGCAGCCCCGGTGATATCGCTCGCGCGATCGTCGCAGGCGAGCACGAATTCTGCGAAGGAAACCTGGAAAATGTCCATTGCAAGTGAAAGCAGCGGCCTGTCGCAGGCACGGCTCGGACGCCTGCGCGAGGTGCTGGCACGCCATGTCGATGGTGGCGACGTTCCGGGTCTCGTGGCGCTGGTCAGCCGTCGCGGCGAGATCCATGCCGATGTGCTTGGCCGCATGGCGATGGACGGGCCGCCGATGCAGCGCGACACCATCTTCCGCATCGCCTCGATGACCAAGCCGGTGACGGCGGTCGCCGCGATGATCCTGGTCGAGGAATGCCGGCTCAAGCTCGATGATCCCCTCGATCGCTGGTTGCCCGAGCTCGCCGATCGCCGTGTGTTGCGCACTATCGAATCCGAGATCCACGACACGGTGCCGGCCAGGCGCGCGATCACGCTGCGCGACCTTCTGACCCTCCGTCTCGGGCTCGGCATGATCCCGGTGTTTCCACCGCGCTATCCGATCCAGATGGCGATCGCGGATGCCGGCTTCGCGCCCGGGCCGGTGTTTCCGTCGTTTCCGCCGGACGAATTGCTGCGCCGCTACGGCACGCTGCCGCTGGCCTATCAGCCCGGCGAACGCTGGCTCTACGATGCGGGGAGCCAGATCCTCGGCGTCCTGATCGCGCGTGTTGCCGGAACCTCGTTCGCGGACTTCCTGCAGGAGCGGATCTTTGGACCGCTCGGCATGAGCGACACGGCGTTCCACGTGCCGCAGCATAAGCTGTCGCGGCTTGCGACGTGCTATGGCGGCGATCCTGCGACCGGCACGCTGAAAGTGTTCGACGAACCTGCGACCGGCAGATACGCGGCGCCGCCTGCGTTCGAGAACGGCGGTGCCGGGCTGGTGTCGACCGCGGATGATTTCAACGCCTTCGCGCAGATGTTGCTCAATGGCGGACGGCTCGGTACCGAGCGCATTCTGTCGCGTCCCTCAGTGGAGCTGATGACTTCGAACCAGATCACGCCGGAGCAGAAACTTGGCTCCGAGTTCTTGCTCGGTTCGCGCGGCTGGGGTCTCGGGCTGTCGGTGTTCACTGTGCGCGACGATCTCTGTCATGTGCCGGGTCGCTACGGCTGGGACGGCGGCTATGGCACCTCCTGGTATTCCGACCCGCGCGAAACGATGACCGGAATCCTGCTGACCCAACGCATGATGGATTCGCCGCAGCCGCCCGCGGTGTTCTCCGATTTCTGGACGCTCGCCTATCAGGCGATCGATGACTAGCCTGGAGCGTGCGTCAATGACCTCGAGAATAATTTCAAACGCCGTGTCGGAATCGCAAACTCTGCATCGTCGTTTAATCGAGCGCCGGTGCTGTGATCGGCTCAGAGACAACGGAGCAGGACGATGAAGTTCATGGTGATCGTGAAGGCGAACAAGGATACCGAGGCCGGCGTGATGCCGAGCACCGAGCTGCTTGCCGCGATGGGCAAGTTCAACGAGGAGATGGTCAAAGCCGGCGTGATGCAGGCCGGCGAGGGCCTGCATCCGACCAACAAGGGCGCGCGCGTCAAATATGCCGATGGGCAAAGCACCGTGAGCCACGGGCCGTTCAGCCCGACCGGCGATCTGGTCTGCGGCTTCTGGTTGATCGAGACCAAGTCGCTCGATGAAGCGATCGACTGGATGAAGCGCGCGCCGTTCGGCGGCGGCTCCGAGATCGAGATCCGCCAGGTGTTTGCCGCGGAGGATTTCGGCGAGGCGCTGACGCCCGAGCTGCGCGAGCAGGGAGAGCGCCTGCGTGCGCAGGCCGGAAGGAAGTAATGACTTCGTCATTCCGGGCTTGCGCGTCCAAGTCGGCTGTTGCCGACTTGGACAAATACCGAGCGCCGAATTCGGGTAAACTCGAATTCGGACGGCGCATTCCTGAAATGACGGGGATGAGAACTCCACGTGATTCAACTAGCAAGAAAGTCCGACCAATGCGTTTCATGATGCTGATGATCCCGCTCGGCTACGAGTCCGCGCCGGCCAAGATCGAGCTCGACCCGGAACGGGTCGCCGCGATGATGCGATACAATCAGGCGCTGAAGGACGCCGGCGTGCTGATCACGCTGGAAGGCTTGCATCCGCCGGCCTCAGGCGCGCGCGTCAAGTTCGACACCGGCCTGCCGGTAGTGATCGACGGTCCGTTCACCGAGGCCAAGGAAGTGATCGGCGGCTTCTGGATGATCGAGGTCGCCTCGCGCGCGGAAGCGATCGCATGGGCGAAGCAGTGCCCGGCCTCCGCCAACGAGATGATCGAGATCCGCCAGGTGCAGGAGATGGCGGATTTCTCCGAGGAGGTGCAGCAGGCGGCCGCGACCTTCGAGCATCCGCAGGGCGGCTGGGGCAAGGCGCTGCGCTAGATCTCAAACGAGACGCGATGCCGCTCCAAAGCGTCATCGTATCACCAACTGATCGTCAAACCACCACAACGGAGAAGCACGATGAGCAGCCACACCTTCCTTGCCGTCTATCTCGGCGGCGGCAAATCCGGTTCGCGCATGGCAGCCTGGAACGCGCTGCCGGAGGCCGAACGGCGTGCGAAGGAGCAGCAGGGCATGGCCGCGTGGGGCGCCTGGGTCGAGAAGCACCACGACGTGATCGTCGAGATGGGCGGGCCGCTCGGCAAGACCAAGCATGTCGGAGCCGGCGGCACCGCCGACATCGCCAATCTGATGACCGGCTTCACCGTGGTGCGCGCGCCCACCCATGAGGCGGCGGCAAAGCTGTTCGAGAACCACCCGCACTTTTCGATCTTCCCCGGCGAGGCCGTGGAGATCATGCCGGTGCTGCCGATCCCGGGACGCTAGAGCCCGGGGCGCTGGAGCGCCAAACCCACTGTACCTCTCCCCGCTTCCCGCGGGAGAGGGCTCCCTTCCGGGGAACGAACGTCGGCTTGTTCGATCTACCGACAAGCTGCCTGCATTGATCCGCCCGACATCGCCCTCAAATCATGCCGGCCCAAGCAAATCTGAAAACCCCGGGTAGAGGTGTCGCGCCATGGCGAAGCTCGTCTTCGGATTGAACCAGTCGCTCGACGGCTATGTCGATCATCAGGCTATGCTGCCGGACACCGGGTTGTTTCGTCATTTCATCGAGCAGGTGCGCGGCGTGACCGGCATGGTGTACGGCCGCCGCATGTACGATGTGATGCGCTATTGGGATGAAGACCTCCCTGGCTGGGATGCGGAGGAACGCGACTATGCGGCAGCGTGGCGGAGCCGGCCAAAGTGGGTCGTGTCGCGCTCGCTGAAGTCGGTCGGACCCAACGCGACGCTCGTCGAGGGGGACCTCGCAGCGGCGGTGCGCGGGCTGAAGGCCCGGCTCGACGGCGAGATCGAAGTCGCTGGACCGGAGCTGGCCGGGAACCTGACTGGGCTCGGCCTGATTGACGAGTATCGAATCTACCTCCGGCCTATCGTGCTTGGTCGCGGCAAGCCGTTCTTTGCCGGCCCCCGCGCGCCGCTCCGCCTCGTGGCGAGCGATCGGCTGGGCGAGAACACGCTCAGGTTGACCTACGTCCCTGCCTAGTCACGCATGCGCCTGTCGGCTTGGCGAGGAAGTCCTCGACGGCGTTCAGCCGGCTGATCCGTTCATCTTGATGAACCGCCGGCCTGGCCGCTAGTGACCTTTACCGCCGGCTCATGTAAAAGCCGTTCACATGAGCTGGCGCAAGGACCAAGGCCGCGCCGAGCGCGGCTATCATCACGGCAATCTCAAAGAGGCGTTGCTGCAGGCAGCCCTCGACCTGATCTCGAAGAAGGGGCCGGCCGGCTTCACCTTCGCGGATGCCGCGCGGATGGCCGGCGTCAGCCCCGCTGCGCCCTACCGCCACTTCCGCGACCGTGACGAACTGATCGCCAGCATCGCACAGCGCGGCTTTGAGCAGTTCGAGTCCCTCTTGACGCAGGCCTGGGACGACGGCCGCCCCGACACCGTCTCGGCGTTCGAGCGGGTCGGCAAGGCCTATCTCGCCTTTGCGCGTGAGGAGCCCGCGTTCTACTCCGCGATGTTCGAATCCGGCCTGCCGGTCGATTCCAATCCGACCCTGATGGCGGCAAGCGAACGGGCGTTCGCGATCATCCGCGCCGCCGCCGAGCGGCTCGCTGCACTGGCGCCGCCCGGCACACCGCGCCCGCCGGCGATGATGATGGCGCTGCATATCTGGTCGATGTCGCACGGCGTCGCCTCGCTGTTCGGCCGCGGCGATGCCGCGCGGCGCAAGCTGCCGATGTCGCCGGAGGATCTGCTCGAGGCCGAAGTGCTGATCTATCTGCGCGGCCTTGGCTTCCTCACCGATCGCAGGCCGGGAACCGCGGCCGCCGACGAAGAGCCGGCCGGCGACAGATCCGGCCCGTGGGGCAAGCCGAAATAAGGTTCAACGGCCAGGCCAAAAATAATCCGAGGGGTGCGTCATCTGCTCTGCTTGACTTTCCCAAGGGCTCGGCTATCTATGTAAATGTTATTTACATTCACAACGGCGTGATTGCCGTGATGGAGAAGGAAATGGCCTACACCGCAGATGTCAATCGCTGGCGCGGCCCCGTCGAAGAGCCCTACCGTCCACACTTCTACGCGACGCCGTGGCATCCCCTGAAGATCGCCGGGATCATCCTCGGCTTCATGATCTGGTGGCCGATCGGCCTCGCCCTTCTCTTTTTCACACTCGGGAGCAGAAAAATGGCCTGTTGGAGTCACTACGATCAGGATCGTTGGGCGAACAAGATGGAGCGCATGCAGGACAAGATGGAGCGGATGAAGAGCCGCATGGAGCGCCGCGGCTTCCCGTTCGGCGGCTTTGGCCCGCCCACCAGCGGCAACCGCGCCTTCGACGAGTACCGCCAGGACACGCTGCGCCGGCTCGAGGAAGAGCAGGTCGAGTTCAAGAACTTCCTCGATCGCCTGCGCCACGCCAAGGACAAGGAAGAGTTCGACGCCTTCATGGCGCAGCACAAGACCCGTCCGACCCCGCCGAACGATCAGCCGCCGCAGAGCTGATCCCGCGAGGCAAGCACTGAGCCTTCAGGCGATGTGCCCCCATAGCACCTGATGGCCCGAGCCGCCCGTTTGCGACAAGCAAGCGGGCGGTTTGCATTGTGCGGCTGCCATGCCCACTCTATCGTCGGAGTCGGGGCGATGAGGTGAAGCGATGGCGGCATTTGCGACGGCGAGCCCTGCCGATCTCTGGCTTGCGATCCGGCGCGAGGCGGAAGCTGCCGTTGTCGCCGATCGCTTTCTCGAGGCGTCGGCTGCCTTCATCCTCGATCAGGGCGATCTCGGCGGCGCGCTCGCCTTCCTGATCGGCCGGCGCATCGGTCGCGCCGAGGCCGATCGCGCGCAGTTCATGCGGACCGCCCGCGAGGCGTTCGCGGCCGAGCCCGCGCTGGTCGATGCCGCGGCCATCGATCTCATAGCCATCGTGCGCCGCGACCCTGCGATCACGGGCTTGCTGCAGCCGCTCCTCAACTTCAAGGGCTACGTCGCGCTGCAAGCCTGGCGCGTGACGAACTGGCTGTGGCGCCACGATCGTCCCGATCTTGCGCTGTTGATGCACAGTGCGGCGGCGGACCAGTTGCAGATCAGCATTCACCCGTCGGCCCGGATCGGCACGGCGGTTTTCCTCGATCACGGCACCGGCATCATCATCGGCGCGTTGGCTTCGGTCGGCGACGAGGTCACGATCCTGCAGAACGTCACCATCGCGCGGCATCAGAACGACCCGCGCCATGCCCCGAGGATCGGCCGCGGCGTGCTGCTCAGCGCCGGCGCAACGCTGATCGGAAACCTCTCTGTCGGTGATTTCGCCAAGGTCGCGCCGGCGCGCTGGTGACGTCGGATGTGCCGGCGGGCTGCACCGCGGTCGGCGTGCCGGCGCGGCTGACCAATTGCGCCGAGGCTGGTGCGCCTGGAGCATGATCCGGAAAAGTGGCCCCTCGCGTCGTTACGCCGGCACGAGCATGTCGGCGAGTTGCGTAAAGCTGTCCGCGTGGAGGTCGATCCAGGATTCCGGCGCCACGTCGACCTTCGCCGCCGGCCCGAATTCCAGCGGACGGGCGACGAACGCGGTGCGCATGCCGAAGGCGCGGGCCGCCTTCAGGTCGTATTTGTGGCAGGCGACCATCATGATCCTGTCGGCGGGATAACCGAGATAGTCGACGGCGAGCTGATACACCGCCGGTGACGGCTTGTAGCTGCGTGCAAGCTCCGCGGTCAGCACGGCGTCGAACGGCAGCTTGGCGTGCTTGACCACCGCCACCACCGCGGCCATGCCGGCATTCGACAAGGTCGAGGTCACGAACCGGCTGCGCAGGCGCGCAAGGCCTTCGACGCTGTCGGGCCATGCGTCGAGCTTGCTCCACACCGTGTTCAATTCGTCGCGCTCGTCGATCGAGAAGGCCTCCGAGAGGCCGTGGCGATCGAGCAGCACATCCAGCGCCTCGCGATAAATGCGGTCGACCCGAATCCACGAGCGTTTGCCCCCGATCACGTCGTCAAGCGCGGCACGATAAAGATCGCGCCATTCGCTCGAGAGCCTGGCCCAGTCGAGCGCAAGCCCCTTCGCGGCGTTGACGGCCTGCCCCGCACGCAGGATCGGCTGATAGAAGTCGACGCACGTCCCCTGGACGTCGAACGCGATGGCGCGGATCTCATCGCGCCATGGCGCGGCCCCCGCCGGCTGTATCCCCGTCATCGCGGCCATGATCGATAGTCCTCCAGCGGTCATGAAGTGTCGTCTGGTCAGATCGGGTAGCACGGTTCGTTCCCCGGTTGCGGTATCGGAAGCAGGCGCACCAACTCCCTTGTCAGGTGAGCACGCTTGGCTGGCTCCCTCTCCCGCTTGCGGGGGAGGGTGGGGTGGGGGCTCTCACCGCGAGTCGGATTGTGAAGAGAACCCCCACTCGGATCGCATCTGCGATGCCATCCGGCCTCCCCCGCAAGCGGGAGAGGCGGACGGAGTTCGCGGCTCGCTAACGCCCCCTCACACATTCGATCCATGGATCGCGTCGATCACGGCGTCGGTCACTTCCTTGGTCGTCGCCTTGCCGCCGACGTCGGGCGTCAGCACGCCGGCCGCGCACACCTTCTCGACCGCGGCCATCAGGCGCGCGGCGGCGTCCTTTTCGCCGAGATGCTCCAGCATCTGCGCGCCGGTCCAGAAGGTCGCGACCGGATTTGCGATGCCCTTGCCGGTGATGTCGAAGGCCGAGCCGTGGATCGGCTCGAACATCGAGGGGAAGCGGCGCTGCGGGTCGATATTGCCGGTCGGCGCGACGCCGAGGCTGCCGGCCAGCGCGCCTGCGAGATCCGAGAGAATGTCGGCATGCAGGTTGGTCGCCACGATGGTGTCGAGGCTCTTCGGATGGAGCGTCATCCGCACCGTCATGGCGTCGACCAGCATCTTGTCCCAGGTGACATCGGGGAATTCCTTGGCCACTTCGGCGGCGATCTCGTCCCACATCACCATGCCGTGGCGCTGCGCGTTCGACTTGGTCACCACGGTGAGGAATTTGCGCGGCCGCGACTGTGCGAGTTGGAACGCGTAGCGCATGATCCGCGTCACGCCGACCCGGGTGAAGACTGCGACTTCGGTGCCGACCTCTTCCGGCAGGCCCCTGTGGGCGCGGCCGCCCATCCCGGCATATTCGCCTTCGGAGTTCTCACGCACGATCACCCAGTCGAGATCGCCGACGCCGACATTGCGCAGCGGGGAGGCGACGCCGGGCAGGATTTTGGTCGGCCGCACATTGGCGTATTGGTCAAAGCCCTGACAGATCGGCAGTCGCAGGCCCCACAGTGTGATGTGATCGGGCACGTCGGGCGCGCCGACCGCGCCGAAATAGATCGCGTCGAAGTTTTTCAGATCGGCCAACCCGTCGGCCGGCATCATCACGCCGTGCTTCTTGTAATAGTCCGAGCCCCAGTCGAAGGTTTTGACGTTGAAGCTAAGATCGCCGCTGCGCTTCGCCAGCGCCTCCAGCACGCGGACACCCGCGGAGATCACTTCGGGGCCGATGCCGTCGGCGGGGATGGCGGCGATGGAATGGGTACGCATGGGTTCTCTCCGATATGTGGTTAGCGGGTTCGCACGGGATTGGGTTGCGGTTCGGCCGGCGCCGGCGCGCCTTGCGCGCGCGACAGCAGCAGCGTGAGCACTGCTGACAGCACCAGGAGGCCAGCGACGAAATAGAGACCGCCCTCGAAACTGCCGGTGCGTTCCTTGATCCAGCCGATCATTGCCGGGCCAACGAAACCGCCGAGATTGCCGATCGAGTTGATGGTGGCGATCCCGGCCGCGGCGGCCGAGCCTGATAGAAACATGGTCGGCATGCTCCACAGCGGCGGCTTCGACGAGGAGATGCCGATATTGACCAAGGTCAGCGCCGCGATCACGGCGGCAAGGCCGGTCCATAGCCCGGCAAGCGCAAGTCCTGCGGCCGCGATCAGGCAGGCGATCACGACGTGCCAGGTGCGTTCGCCGGTGCGGTCGGAATGCCGCGCCCACAGGATCATCGCGATCACGGCGATGGTTGCCGGCACCGCGTTGAGGAAGCCGACCTGCAGCGACGACAGGCCGAACGCCTTGATGATCTGCGGCGCCCAAACGCCAAGTGTATAGAGCCCGGCCGAGGTGCCGAAATAGACCAGCGCCAGCGCCAGCACGCGCGGATCGGCGAGCCCGCGCCAGATGCTGTGGCTCGCGGTGGCGGCCTTGCCGTCGTTCTCCGCCTTCATGGTATTGACCAGCCAGGCGCGTTCGTCGTCGGCAAGCCATCTGGCCTGCTCCGGACGGTCGGTCAGGAAGCCGAGCACGACGAAGCCGAGCAGCACGGCGGGCACGGCCTCCAGTACGAACAGCCATTGCCAGCCCTTGAAGCCGAACAGACCGTCCATCTCCAGCAGCGCGCCCGACACCGGCGAGCCGAGCACGGTCGAGAGCGGCGCGGCGGCCATGAACAGCGCGGTGACGGCGGCGCGCTGCCGCGCCGGGAACCAGTAGGAGAGGTAGAGGATGATGCCGGGAAAGAAGCCGGCTTCCGCGGCGCCGAGCAGGAAGCGCAGCACGTAGAAGCTGGTCGCGCCCTGCACCAGCGCCATCGCCGCCGAGACCAGGCCCCAGGTGATCATCACCCGCGCGATCCAGATCCGCGCGCCGATCTTGTGCAGGATGATGTTGGAGGGCACCTCGAACAGGAAGTAGCCCCAGAAGAAGATACCGGCGCCGAAGCCATAGACCGTCGGCGACAGGCCGATGTCCTTGTTCATGGTCAGCGAAGCGAAGCCGATATTGACGCGGTCGATGAAGGCCACGAAGTACAGCAGCATGATGAACGGCACGATGCGCAGTGAGATCTTGCGCAACACGCGCGTGCCAAGCTCGCTTTCCATGGGCTTCCTCAGGGTTCGTCTTGTTGGTTGGGACGGCGCATTTTTGCCGCGCCATTGGGAAGCCTAGAGGCGCGCGCCCTTCCGATTCAATCCGCGCCGGTTTATACAAAAAAATGATATAATCGCTGCCGTCGCCCGTCATTGCGAGGAGCGAAGCGACGAAGCAATCCATCCTTCCACATATGGGGTGGCAATGGATTACTTCGCGGAGCCTGTCATCGGGCGCGCGTTCGCGCGACCCGGTGGCTCGCAATGACGGAGGGTGAGAGGGAAATACATCTTGGAACTGCACCAGCTTCGCTGCTTCGTGGCCGCTGCCGAGGAACTGCATTTCGGCCGTGCCGCGCAGCGCCTGCAGATGATGCCGTCGGCGCTCGGCCGCCACATCAAGCTGCTGGAGGAGGATCTCGGGGTGCGGCTGTTCGCGCGCACCACGCGCGCGGTGTCGTTGACCGAGGACGGCTCTGTGCTGCTGCGCGAGGGACGCGCGCTGCTCGGCCGCGCTGAGG
>NZ_JACMYP010000235.1 GCF_020889705.1 Bradyrhizobium altum
TTTAAGGAAGAGGCCCGTGGCCACAGAAATATCTCTCCAGCGCTGACCAAGCTGCGAAAATCGCTGGCCGGCGCTAAAGCGATGGAGATCGAGCGCCGTATTCCCACCAATGCTGATGCCGAGGATGCGGGGCTGACAGGGCCGAGGCGGATCGTCGGCGCCGCCGCGCAGGACCGCACGGCGCGAGACGCGGGCCGTTGGCCCGACGAGCTTCCTGCGGAAGGCCACGATCAGGAGTTGCGTTTAAGGGCGATGGACGAACCCGGCCCGTCGTCATCTCTCGAGCCAGCCGCGCGCGATGCCCAGGCTCCGCAATCCGGAGCGTCCCAGCACCAGCAGGTCCCGGCCGAACTGAGGGGGGAACGCGCCAGGAGCAGCCTCCTGCCATGCGAGGGGGACCTCATACACTATGGGCGCGACACAGCTGAATTGAGGAGAGCGAAGAGGCAGAGAACGCTGGACCTTCCGGAACGCGTTGCCATTGAACGGTACTTGAGGGATATCGCCGGTTCAGGCGGCCGCTCGCTGAGGCCGGTCCCAACCGATCAACTGGAAGCATTGCGATGGGAGTCGCAGCCGCTATTACCGGTGAGCGGGTACGAAGACGCGAGTGCGCGGCACAACGTGCTGCCGGGAGCTGACAGTCGGCGACCGGTCCTCGCCGAAAGTTATGATCAGGACCAGCGTTTGGTGGACCCAGCGTGGTCTGTGGCTCCGCGCGAGCAGGCACACGACATGGTCCAGGCCGAACGGCAGGAACCTACCAGGTCCAGTTCACTATGGTCGCTGCAGATACCCCCTAACTTTGACTGGAGTATGTGGCCGGCTCCGGAAGCGTCGTCAGCGCACGTTTCCCGGCTTCGCTCAGATACCTATGCGGGTCTTGGGTCTTTTGTTGATCTGGATGCGCCGACGCCATCCGAATTGCGCGACGACGCTCACTTTGCGCCAGCGCACCCCGCCATGGCGCGCTCAGACACCTACGCCGGTCTTGGGTCTTTTGTTGATTTGAATGCGCCGCCCCCGTCCGAATTGGACGAGGAGGTTGATTCTGCGCGGGCGTTTCCGGACCCAGCCTCCGCCGCTCGTATCGGAGGTTTGGACCCGGCAGCCCGTTCCCAAGGTCCCGGACTGGTGCTCGGGGATGAACTATGGCTTGACGACGAGCACATCCAGAGGGATTACGAGCTGCTGGAGCAGTCGTTGCAGGAGAATCATCCGAATCTCGCTGTCCGGACGCAGCTCGTGGATCCCCTTATCGCCCACTATCAGATACGCTTGACGGCCGCCGATGGCGACGCGCGAAGTCGATTCCAGCGTCTCATCGATCGAAATGGCAACGATACTGCCGACTTTCTGTTTCTACCGATAAACGATGCCGATCGTCCTGATGAAGTCGGCACTCATTGGTCGCTGCTGTTCGTTGATCGCAGAGACCGGCAACGGCCGGTCGCCTATCACTACGACTCCATCCAGGGATACAATGACCGCCGTGCAACAGAGCTCGCAAGGCGGCTGGGCCTCAGCCTGAATCCAGCCGAGATGGCCCAGCAGCAAAACAGCTATGATTGCGGCGTCTTTGTCTTGGACGGCACGCGCGAGCTGGTCAGGCGATTGGCAACAGGACAGCCCGATCTGATGAACCTTAGGAATCTCAGAGTCAGTCGCCTGGCCCTGCAAAACCGGCTCAGGAGCTGAGGTTGGGCTTGGCGATGAAGCTCGCCGAAGCGGCGGCGCCAGCGAGACTTCGTGTGTTCGTCCGAACGGACTGCGACGTCGTTGTTATCGGTGATGGGTAAACCGACGACGCGGCTGTCATGAACGGAACCCACGGAGCACATAGACCCGATGACCCCTGCAGCCTGATTTCGTGAACGTTGAGGCTCCTTGACGGTATTGAGTTCAAGCGAACCGCCTAAGCCTTGGACCGCGACTGACGAAAAGCCTCTCTGGCTCGCTACCTGAAGAGAGCGTCGAGCGGTGCTGCAGAGGAAAGCGAAAATGGAGCACTCCTTGGCTGCATAATCATGGCAACGGTCGGGCCGCGTGAATGTCCGCTACAGCCGCAAGCATCCGCCAGTGCCAATCGCGCACCTTGTGACGTTTCGAGGACTTGCGGCCCGCGCAGCCGGCGTTATTCGGCCTGTTCGATAGCGGCCGGCATTTTTGCTACCGACATCAGCGATCGAGCGACTTGATTTAGCAGCTGATCGGAATTCTTCCGCAAGGGATTTCGACAACAGCGCGACGACCGCACTGTGGGTAGCTGCTGGGCGATATTCTTCGCCGTCGTGTAAGCCGAAATTTCGTAGTGCTCCACACGCTGTGCAGTTCCGATTAAGGCGAGGTCCGCGGCCGCGTCTTCCTTTTTCTCTCCTTTCGCCATGATTTCCTGGCCTTCCTCGATGAGCCCCATCATGCCCTTGCAAGGCTTCGCGCGGACCGTCTTGCCGAGCAACTCGAAGCATTCATTGATGCCCTCCACCTGGTTTTCGGTCTCGACGAGATGCTGCTCAAACAGTTCACGCAGCTGATCGAAGCGAGCTGCTTCGATCATCTTCGGAAGCGCCTTGGTGAGCTGCTTTTCGGCATGCAGGATGTCGCGGAGCTCATCGATTAACAGGTCGCCGAGCCCGGCTTCATCGTCTGGCGGCGAACTTTCCGCGACAATCGCTGCCGATGCGCCGGGTTCGGCCTGTATCGCCGGCGATTCAGTGAAGGCCCAGCCATTACCTTCGTTCCATGGACCGCGGGTGTCAATCTCACCATGGTCACCGGTGCCGGTGGAATCGTTGAAAAATTGGTCGACCAGCCCTAGCGTCGGAGCGATGCGGCCGATGCTGAAAGCCGGCTTGCCCATCCTCTCGAGTGCCAGCGCAAACGCCCTTCATGTGGGTGATTTCCCGGGTCATCAGGAACTCAAGCGCGTCCTTGGTGCCGGCGTCGTCGCAGAAATTGATCAGCCGTTCATAGACGATCTTCGCTCGCGCTTCGGCGGCGATGTTGCTGCGAAGGTCGACATCGAGCTCGCCGGTAATCTTCAGGTAATCGGCCGTCCAGGCATTGCCTTGGGAATTGAACAGATTCACTCCGCCACCGCCCGCGATTGCAATTAGCGGATCGGCTTCGGCGGTCTGGCGATCGAACTTCGCCGGCTTGAGGTGCATGCGGGCGAGCGTTCCCACGACTTCGAGGCGGCTCAATTCTTCGGTGCCGATATCCATCAGCAGGTCCTTGCGATCAGGATCCTCGCAGTTCAGACCCTGTATCGAATATTGCATCGCGGCAGCGAGCTCGCCGTTGGCGCCACCGAACTGTTCAAGAAGCATGTTGCCAAAACGAGGGTCCGGTTCGTCGACGCGAACAGTGAACATCAGCTTCTTGACATGGTGGTACAATTGAAAGGCCTCGGGATGAGAGGGGACATCATCGCGAACGGAAGCCGGATCGATTGTTCCTGTTGTGCGGAGGATTCCTGCCCGGGCGCCGATAAACGGTGCCAGCCTCGCTGTTTGGAAGTCCGGATTCGACAGAAGGGTAGGACCTTGAAGGCGCGCGGAGCGTTGGGAAAGGTACTCACCTTTCCGATCCTGAAGACATGTTCAAAATAGCTAGATTGCCAGCAAGGCGCCTAGGCCGCAGGTCAAGCTTTCCGGTCACTGTCCGGCCGACTAAATCGGATGTCGTCGTCGCGCGTTCTATCGCTCGCAACACCGCGCCGATGTCGGAGCAAGTGGCCCGCGTCCTGACCTGGGGCGCGGATGAGAAGGTCCTGCTGGTCCTGGCAGCCGTCGGCTGGCTCGCTTGCCGCGGGCGTCAGGCGCCGCTCCGGCGCGTGGGCAACCATGCTCTGCTCGTGACGGTCGCGGCGACCTTGCTGCCCCATGGTTTGAAACTTGTGTTCGACCAAACTCGACCGGACCGTCGAACGGTGATCGGGCATATCCATGGCATCCCGTTTTCAGGCAAGCGAAAGGATGCGTTTACCTCAGGCCACGCGCTGCACATGGGTGCGCTGGTGCATCGGCAGCAAGCGCGTCGCCGGCCGCTCCCCGGCGGGCGATCCGCGCGATTGCGGTCGGGCTGTCGCTCACCCGCATAGTGATCCTGGCCCATTGGGCAAGCGATGTCGTTGCCGGCTTCGCGCTCGGAGGGGTTCTTGAACGGGCCCTCAGGCTCTGGACCGGCTACCCGAACGGAATTTCGACGGAGGACGATCATGCCGACTCTTGAAGACCTGAAGGGATACATGGAGCGCGCAACCGGTCTGAAGCGCCCCGGCAAGCGGAAGGCGATGGATTTCGTGCAAGTGCGAAAACCTCACACAGCTCGCTTTAAAGATGACGGTCTTGTCCCGAATCATCCGCGACGGCCGCTCATACTCTATCGAAACGCCATCGCTTTCGATGAGAGCCTGGATGCTGCGGCCGTGATCGAAGACCTGTTTGAAGCGAACGGCTGGGGAGATAGCTGGCGGGATGGCATCTACAACTATGTGAATTATCACTCCAGGATCCATGAGGCGCTCGGCATCGCGCGGGGCAAGGGCCGCGTTCGGTTCGGCGGCAACAAGGGGAGAATCTTCACGCTGAAGGCCGGAGACGTCGCGGTTCTTCCCGCCGGCACAGGCCATCAGTGCCTTTCCGCGGACGATGACTTCCTCGTCGTCGGGGCATATCCGCCGACCGGCACCTATGATGAGTGCACGACCGTTGAAGACCATCTGCGGGCGCTCAAGACGATCCCGAAGCTGCGGTCGCCGCGCAAGGACCCGGTCTTTGGGGCCGGCGGGCCGCTCTCGAAGCTCTGGAAGAGAGCGAAATGACCGAGTACGTCATGCGCTTCCTTCTCGGCGGCGCCGTCGTATCGGCCTTCGCGATGCTGGGAGATGTTTGCGTCCAAAGAGCTTCGCCGGCCTGTTCGGAGCAGCACCCTCGGTCGTACTCGCTACGCTTGGAATTGCGCTGTATCAGCACGGGATCAACTACGCCGTCTTGCAAGCCAAGGCGATGATTGCGGGAGCGATTGCGCTCGGCATCTACAGTGTCGTCGTCTGCCATCCTGGTCCGCGCAAAGCTGCGAGCGGCGACGGCTACGTTGCTGTCACTGATCGTTTGGCTGGTCGTCGCCTTCGGGTTGCTCATCTTCGCTTGGGGGCAGACGTGAGCCCGATCCGGTTTTCGCCGTCTTCTCTGAAGGAAGGCCGCTGGTACGAATATCTGATCCGCGTCGAGCTCGGTGGCGCTGCCACCGTCTTTACCGGCCTTGTCGGCAGCCGCTATGGAGCAGCCATCGGTGGCGTTTTTCTTGCCCTTCCAGCCATATTCTGCGCGAGCGCGACGCTAATTGAGAACACGAAATCCGCCGCAAGCGCGAAGCGGGTCTCGCGGGCGAGCGCCGCGGGCAAATGGCGGCCGCTGTCGATGCCGCGGGCGCTGCGCTCGGCGCGCTTGGCATGCTGGCCTCCGCGGTCGGTTTTTCGACACTGATCTTGCGCAGCAACATCCCCGCCGCTTTCGTCGGCGCGTCCTTCGCCTGGCTGACTATCGCGGTAGTGGCTTGGTACGTGCGCCGGAAGATGCGATCGATGCGGACAGTGCAACAGACCAGCGGGTCCGCGAATTCGCGAACCCGATAGGATGGCAGGCGGCTTTTTCTTCATTCAGTCCGTAATGAGGAAGCGTGATCTCGTCGTGGCCGAACTCTTTTCGACGCTTATCACTTCCATATCGGCATCGGCCGGGTCTCGCCCGGCCGCCGCTTCTATTCCACGAACAACGATTTCCCTGTCGCAATGCAGTTCCGCGGCAGCGCCTGCATCCGATTCACGCCCCCTCAACGCCGGTCGCCGCTCGCCCGGTCATCAGGCTTCCGGCGTCCCTCTTGCTGGCAGCGGATGTATTCGGAACGATAGGTGGGATTTGCAAGGCTCCTGTTGCAAAATGGGGGCGCAGACGAAATCCCACACGCCATTCAGCTACGCTGTTTCGGGACGGGGGGCGCCGGGTGCGAGGAGCACGGAATTGCTGCCAGATCATCGCAAGAACTGCCCGGGAAGGGGAGGGGCGAGGAACCGCGGTTAGCGGCGCGTGTTGAAAGCAAAACCACCCGGTTACTGCCTGCGGCGTGTACAAGGTTCAGAATGGCCGAAGAAACGATCACAGCCACTGGGATTGCGGCGCACGGCGCGTCACGCCTGCCGTGGGTTGAGGTCGACAGTTTCAACCTTGAACTGAAGGATGAGGAAGAATTCCTCGGGGATCGCGCCAGCAAGGGCGCCTTCCGGGAAGCTCTCGAAAAGTGGCGAAAGGCGCTGCGCAAATCCGGCGAAGATCCATTCGGAAAGGAGCTTTCCGAAGACCTCAGCAAGAAGGAACTCGACGCGGTCCTTGGCGGTGACGACACTGAGGCCTCAGTCGTCGTCCACAGCGCCATCGAGGACTTCGCGCAGGAGCTTGCCCATGTAACGCGCCGCTTCCTCAAAACCAAGGCATGGGATAAAACCGAGCGCATCGTGGTGGGCGGCGGCTTTCGCGACAGCCGGCTCGGCGAACTCGCCATCGCGCGCGCCGAAATCCTCCTCAAGGCCGAAAACTTCAAGGTCGAGATGCTGCCGATCCATTGTCACCCGGACGACGCGGGCCTTATCGGCGCGCTATGTCTCGCTCCTTCCTGGATCTTCGAAGCGCACGATTCCATCCTTGCCGTGGACATCGGAGGCACCAACATCCGCTGCGGCGTTGTGGAAACGCGCAGCAAGAAGGCGCCGGACCTCTCCAAGGCGTGCGTGTGGAAGTTCGAGATATGGCGTCATGCCGACGACGAGCCGTCGCGTGAGAACGCCGTGAAGCGCCTCGTCAAGATGCTCAAAGAACTGATCACGAAGGCGGAAGATGCGGGATTCAAGCTCGCGCCATTCATCGGCATCGCATGCCCAGGCGTCATCGAGAGCGACGGCTCGATCGAGACGGGCGCGCAGAACTTGCCCGGGAACTGGGAGAGCAGCAAATTCAATTTGCCCGTAAGTCTCGTCGAGGCGATCCCCCGGATCGGGGAGAACGACACGGCCGTCGTCATGCACAACGATGCCGTCGTACAGGGACTTTCTGAAGTCCCCTTCATGCAGGACGTGAAGCGCTGTGGCGTACTGACGATCGGCACCGGTCTCGGCAACGCCCGCTTTACCAATCGCAATGGCAAAGGCGAACGCTGAGGCTATTGCGAGAGTGCGGTCTTGATCTTGGTCGAAGAGGGCCGCTCTTTATAGCCCGGCTTGTGGATCGCAGATACTCCACTATCGGCGTCGCCAGGAAGCAGCCGGAATCTCTTCCGACAAAGCTAAGATAGGGATCGTTTCGATCAGCAAACTAAAGTTGCGCAGATTACTTCTGGGCGGCGGTCAACACCGCGATCTCTTTCGGACCTGGGGGCGACTTTATGCCGCTCGTCATTCGAGTGAACTGGTGACAGCCACTCCTGGAACCTTAGGAAAGGCGCTGTCGGCTCGTGTCACACACAAGGAGGAAGCTATGCCGGGCAAGAACAAGACACTTGAAGACCTCTTCCTGGAGACCCTCAAGGACATGTACTACGCCGAAAGGAAGATACTCGTTGCGTTGCCAAAAATGGCAAAAGCCGCGAATTCTGACCAGCTGCGCGCTGCCTTTGAAAAACATGCCGGCGAGACGGAGGGACAAGTTCAGCGTCTGCAGCAAGTTTTCAAACTGATGAAGCACGCTCCCAAGGGCAAAACCTGCCCGGCTATCGTCGGGCTGGTCGAGGAGGGCGAAGAAGTGATGGAGGATTTCGAAGATTCTCCGGCCCTGGACGCGGGCCTTCTCTCGGGTGCCCAGGCGGTCGAGCACTACGAAATATCCCGTTACGGCACGTTGATTGCGTGGGCTGAGCAATTGGGTATGAAGCAGGCCGTTCAGCTCCTCGAGCAGACGCTTGAGGAAGAAAAGAAAACCGACGCCGCGCTAAACAAGCTGGCGGAAGCCGCGATCAACCGCAAGGCGGCCTAGCCGCAATCAGCCGGAACTTGGCCAGCCTTAGTGGCGCGCGCATTGTCGAAGAGGAATGGCTGTGTCATCTCCTTCTGTGTGCGGCTATCTATGGAAGCCGCTTAGCATCGTGCTGGAAGTGGTCGAAGATCTTCAGCCACTGCTGCTTGCCTTGGAGACGTCCGAAGTGCGGAGAACAACAAACCGCTGACATAAGAGCGCTCGCCAGCGGGAAAGTATTTTCCAGTGCTAAAAGGGGCATCGATGTAGCTGCTGCTCTCGCCAAGAGGCTTGAAAGCAGCCGGCCTGTTGTCGCCAAGCCAACTTTCACCAGATCCACCGAGTCTATAGTCCTTGCAACGAAGTCACCGGCCGTCCGGCCATCCAACCGCGCCAGTGGCAGCCAAAGCGGGGGAGGGAGCCGCGGAACAGCAGCTCCCCGTTCTGCCGCTATTTCTTGCCCTCGCCGGCCATAGGTGCGCGCTTTTTTGTCGAGATTTTGCGCCATCTCAAGGTGATGCTTAAGCACGGGCAGGGTTTTGCCGGCCCAATTCTTCAGATCCGCGTTGTCGCCGCCTTTGGCATAACGCTCGAACAGGTCGACGGCGTCCTTATGGGCGCTGACCTCCATCGAATTGAACTCGGAGTTAAACTCATTTACTGCTAGCGCCCTTGAGCTTGTCGAGCTTGCTTTACCTCAATGCAGCCGCATGCGGAGTTCCTTGATGATCTCCCGTAGATCGTTAGCGTACTCCTCGATAGCTCGCCGGACCTCTTCCGAGCGCGAGGGCTTGTGATTCGGCGTCTCCCTAACGGGAAATCGGTCGTATGGTTCATGGGAAGGAAGTTCCAGTAACAGAAGGGGAAGCGTTGACCTAAACCACATAACAGAGGGGGAGCGTTGACTGCATCAAGCCGAGGTTGAAAGGGGATTAAAGAGAGCGGTATCTGAGGCTGGCAACGATTCCAGAAATTCCCGAGCGCAGAAGATGCCGACCGGATATCCGTTGGAAGCTACCGGCGCACGGCGCTGTCGGCCGACAGCTTGAACTAACCTTTCGCGTGAGCTGCCTGGGATTAAGGAATTGAGCCGTATCTTTCTCATTTCAAGATATCGCGCTGTGGTACTTTGCTGAATGGTGCGCCCGGTCTGTGGACCTACCATCAAGGTGTGTTCGTGGTCCTTCATCGTGGCGTCAGGCCGCCCGCGCCATAGAGCGCCGCCTCCTGCGGAGGTTTCGCGTGATCTTCGGCCGCGGCATCGCGTTCAGTACTCGCTTTGCCGGTACGCCGCCTTTTCGGGCCATCTCGACACCCCAGGGCATATGATCGAGCTCCGCGATCGAGTGGGCGTCCGGATTGATGCTCAGCAGGTAGCCGAAATCGAAGGCGGCCTGGTGCCAACGCCAGCCAGGTCCAATCGACAGGGATGCGCATTGATCTCGACCGCGACGCCGTTCTTCGCAGGCGCGCACCACCTTCTCGACGTCGATTTCGTAACCTGGCGGCGCTGAAGCTGTCGGCCCGTCATGTGGCCAATGATCTTGTATGGGTTAGCGCCAGCGCGTAGCAGGCGCTCCGTCTGCGCTTTCTTGTCCAGTTTGAGCCGACTATGGATACTCGCGACCACGAAATCGAAGCTGTCGAGCACGTCGTCCGGATAGTCCAGCGAGCCATCGACCAGGATGTCGGACTCGATTCGGGATCCGCAAATACGTGCCAAACCTCCTGTTGAGCCGGTCGCCTCGCGATGCTGCTGTTCGATCTGTTCGGTCAAGAGACCGCCAGCGTAGTGCGCTGACTTGGAGTGTTCGGGTACCCCGAGTTATTGGAAGCCGCGCTTGTGTGTCGCCAGAGCCATCGTCTCGAGCGTCTCTATCCCGTCGGACGCGTCGGTATGACAGTGCGGGATTCCGTGCAGATCGCCGTCTGTGACCACCTTCGGCAACCCGCCTTTCAGCGCCAGCTCGATCTCGCCGCGCCCCTCTCGGAGCTCCGGCTCAATGAAGGGAAGTTGAGCGCATCATATATATCCTGTTCAATACCTTGGTCCAGTTGAGGGCTTGTTTGAAGTACTGCGCACCGCCTCGGATGTCGGCGCGACGCTGGCAAATCTCTCGCCGGACGGTCCCGGCTCAGGTGCCTAGATTGAGGCGAAGACAATGAAGGCTTCGGAGACGAGCGCGACCGCCTCGTCCGGAGGGGAGGACGCCGTCATCAAGAACCTGCAGGAGTCTGTCAAAAATCCTCGGATGATTCTTCTCGATTTCATTGAACAGGAGATCGTTGAATGCTTTCAAGGATCGGTTCGTGAAATACGCCGGCGGCGCGCAAATCATCTCTTGATCCTCCGCTGCTTTCCGTCGCGAAACGAGCCTAAAAAGCCGGAATTCTTCGTAGTTTGAGCTTGCGTCCGCGAACAACCAGAGGTTATATATTTTTATTATTGCCTATTCCTATTGCTCATGTGCGAGGTGCGGGCATGAGAAAGATACTTTTAGCGTTCGCTACGCTCTTGCTGCCGACCGCCGGCGTTTGTCAGCAAAAAATTGAGAATGGGGTTCGTGCCGAACTGAATACAGCGCCTCTCGTGCGCGTGCTGATCGTGACGCGCCCCGACCCGGAACAGACAAACGGTGGTGCCTCTTTTGCGAGTGCCAGCAGCTACATTTCAGATGCTCTCTCCGATTCCGCCAAGAACGTTCGTCCGATCGGATCGCTCCCGGTGGCTGCGGCGGAGATATCGGCAGCCGCGTTGCCCCGTCTGCGCGAGGATCCGAACGTCGTTCTCGTTACTCGCGACATACCCATGCCGCCCACCCTTATGGATTCGGTTCCGTTCATCGGCGGCGACAAGATGCACGGCCTGGGTTACAGCGGGACCAACGAGACGGTGGCCGTCCTGGACACGGGCGCGCAAGTCGATCATCCCGCACTAGCCGGCGCCATCGTAGGCGAAGCCTGCTTCTCGACGGATCATTCCAATGTCTACAACGTGAAATCGCTTTGCCCGGGCGGGTTCGACGTCGGAACTGTTGCCGGATCGGCTGGTCAATGCCCGACCGATGTAGTCGGATGCGATCATGGGACGCATGTGGCAGGGATTATTGCCGGCCACAACATGAAGTTCGCGGCAAAGAACTTCGGCGGCGTTGCGCCGGCCGCGAAGCTTCTATTGATACAGGTCTACTCGCTCTTCGATGATCCCGCTGTCTGCAAGGCGGCGGGCAAGTGTATCCGAAGCTTCACTTCCGATCAGCTTCGAGCATTGGAATACGTGCTCAAGCATCGGGCAGAGTTCAGTGTTGCCACCGTCAACATGAGCTTGGGAAGCGGATATTTCGATGCCGCCTGCGATAAGAGTTCGGCCCTGACGGAGATCATCGAGCGCTTGAGGTCCAAGGGAATTCCAACCGTCGTCTCTGCGGGCAACGAACATTTTTTTGACGGAGTCGCAGAGCCGGCCTGCATCTCATCGGCGGTATCGGTCGCAGCTACCAAGAAGGATGGCTCGCTCGACGTCTCCTATTCGAATGTAGCCTCGATGGTCCATATAGCGGCGCCCGGCACCGATATAGTCTCAAGCGTTCCTGGGTCGGCCTATGCCACCATGAAGGGCACGTCCATGGCAGCTCCCCATGTCGCAGCAGCACTTGCATTGTTGCGTCAGGAGTTTCCCGGCGAAAGCGTCAGCCAACTAGAAAGCCGCCTGACGAGCGGAGCGCCGATCACTGTCGACGTGCGGACCGGAACTAAACTGCCGCGCCTTGAACTCGTCCATCAGGCCGCCGCCAACTCGAGCTCCACGGGTTCGAGTCCAGCTACATCTTCTAGTTCGATGGAGAGCACGCCGACGCCGGACACGGCTCCGTCCTCACCGGCCAGCGGAACGTTCATATTGAAGACCGCGCGACCGACAGCGGACATTGAGTGGGCACTCGACAATAACTGCGGGAACCTGAAATGTGATCTCAAGCCGATCGGAGAGGACACCTTCAAGCTAGACGTCACACCGAAACCGAGCGTGGCGCCCCAGGATAAGGCGAAAATCATGACGATCGATACGAGCACCGTGAAGGGCCTGCTGAAGGACATCCCCTCGGTAGCGGTTTTCGATAACCGGCTATCCTCTCCCTTTACCAAGTGAGCGCAGCTAGGCATCTGCTCGGCACTCCAGCCGCCGACGTCTTCGAACTCCTTCATCGATTTGGAGCGATAAATGCGCAAATTCGTACCGGCCTTCGTCGCCGGCCTACTTTATACGACGTTGCCAAGTGAGCTCAGCGCGCAGCAAAACATCAGGCCCGAGCCACTGGGTTTGCCGCCGGCGGAATTTCCGCTTGCGAGCTCCGTCATCGATGGGCACGTCGCCGCCAACGATACTGCTGCGTTGCGTGCGCATGCCTGGAAACTGTGGGCCGGCCTCACAGCAAGATCCACGCAATCATATCGAGGGCAACCGCTACCCATTTGGGAAACGTGGTTATCGGAAGTGGAGGCGTTCTCAACCTTAGCCGCTCCTGCAGCAGCCGGAGAGGAGCGGATTTTGCGGCCGTTTTCACCGCTCCGCCAGCTTCGTCATGAGTTCCTCAACGCACCGCAAGGGTTGTCGTTGCAGCTAGCGACCGATGCCGACAGAACCAGGTTGCTCGCCTTCGTGAAGCTGAGTCCGGATGCAGCCGGGTTCGTCGCGGCCCAACACCCAATGCCGGACAATTCCGGAGGCACCGTCCGATACAACAGAAGAGCCGATTTGTTGAAGCTAAACAACTATTTCGACAAGGTCGGTGCAGAGGTCGCCGATCGCAAGATCCTGGACTTTCCTGCAGCGGCAGTCGATCTGAAGATCGTTTTCCTTCCCGTAAAGGCGAAAGGTTTGACGGCCATTCCCATTTGGGATGAGCCTGGTAGCAGTTCGAATCCGAACAATCCGACTGTGGACACGTGGACCAAGTGTGTCGCTGTCGACCCCACGAACAACGGTTCCGGGCAGACAAAGATTGATTGCAACGGCACGCAAATCGACGCGCAAGTCGTTGGGATCGATCGCTTCTATGCGATTGAATTGGACTCCGCTCGGGCAGCGGTAGTTTCGGCCTCTTTGGGGCTCAGCGGGCCAGCGGCCCTCGAAGCCGGAGATTATCAGGTCGCCGTCGCAATGCACGTGACTACAAAGGAAATCGCCAATTGGACCTGGCAGACATTCTGGTGGCAGGACGGAAAGGACCCGCCAAACAAATTTCCAGGTTCGGTCGATGACATGCCTGACAGCAACACTGTGGTCGGTCCTTGGCGCAACTATGCCATGTGCATTGCGGATTCGATCGTTGTTCCAGCAAACGATCGCAACGGAAAACCGATCGTCTGCTTTAACCCCTACCTGGAGCCGGGGCTGAGCGAAGGCACATCTTCTAACTGCATGTCCTGCCATGCGCGCGCGACGGTCCCGGGCGTCCCATATCCGTTGACGTATCGTCCCAACGGATGGATCGATCCGGGCGATCAGCTATTTGCGGGCCAAACGAAGACCGACTTCGTCTGGGCGATGCAGAACTCGGCGCGTTGAGTATCTGCTTCCCTAAAGGAGCGAGATTGCAGCCTAGAAGCCACTGAATTTATTTCCGATGACGCGCTCCAGCGTCAATTGCAATTGCGTCGCGGCGATGTTGGTGTTCTCCGAAGGCGGAAGGGCCGGAGCTGGGGCGCGAGTGACACGTACCCCCTTCGGGTCCGACTCGATCGCCTGGATCCTCCCCTGGTG
>NZ_JACMYP010000236.1 GCF_020889705.1 Bradyrhizobium altum
CACTCGTGGTCGCGGCCGCCGTCGGTTTTCGCGGTGAGATTAGCTTCGACGCGTCGCGCCCGGACGGCACGCCGCGCAAGCTGCTCGATGTCGGCCGGCTGGCCAGGCTCGGCTGGCGCGCCCAGACCTCACTAGAGGACGGCATTCAGCTGGCTTACCTGGCGTATCTCGCCGACAGCGATGGGCGGCACCGGAGTGATCTGCTTGTTCCTGATAAGGGGCCGGTGCTACGATCAATCGGCGGTGGATGTCCCAGCCTCGCGCACTCGCCGCTCACGTAACGATCAATTTGCCTCGCAGTTGACAAACGTTCTTTGTCAACACCGCACTCAGTTGGACACCAAAACCCGAGTGACGCGGTGTATCCTAGCCACGACGCAGCCAGCCCATTTGCAGTAAACGGAGAATGGTCATGATCGAGACGTGCTGCCATCAAGCTGGGAGCACATCGATTCTAAGCCTCTAACGCCGACCGGCGGCCGATCATTAGTTGAAAATGTGATGGTATCCCTTTCCTCTCGATCAGCGGCCTAGCGATGGTCTGTCATCATCATCCGCGCCGACAGCGTAGCGATACACATAAGCGCGCCTAACATCCCGAACGCCAAGGGCAAGCCAACCATGTGCGCGACGAACCCGATGCTGGCGGGACCGACGAGTATACCGGCATAGCCGGCTGTCGTGATGACCGCGATCGCAAGCCCTACTGGCATCACCTTCTGTTTGCCGGCGCGTCGACACAGTACGGGTACAACGTTTGAAATACCCAATCCGATAAGCAGGAAACCCGCCATAGCAATCAACGCAACCGGCGCGGCCACCACAGCAAAAAAGCCTGCCACGATCGGCAGAGTCTCGAGCATCAATGTGGCGCGCTCGCCGATTCGTGCCACCACGGCATATCCGCAGAGACGTCCTGCCGTCATTGCGATTGAAAAGAGCATACAACCGAGGCCCCCATGCTCCTCCGGGAGAAGATCCCGCCCAACAAGAAGCAAAGCGCTCCGATCGAGCATTGCACCTTCGACAAGAAAGGTGATAGCCGCGAGCACAGCTACCAGCAATACGCTGCGATGGGGCAAGACAAACAACGGGCCCTGTTGCCTCGAACCCGTCGCAAGCAACCCCGGCCAGGCCGACACAATCGCGATCGTCATTAACGCCGAACAGACCAACGTCGAACAAAGCGGGCCAAGCTGCAGCGAGAGGAACGAGGTCACGGCGGCAGAGCCGGTGAATTCCCCAATGCTGTACCGGGCGTGGAAGCTGGACATCAGGGGACGGCCGGTGGCGCGCTCCAATTCAATTGCATGAATGTTCATGGCCACATCGATCGAGCCGAGCGCAACGCCGACAGGGTAGCACCGAGCCTGAGAGGTGTGTCGGCAATTGCAAGCCACGGCAGGATGAGCGCGAGTCCAAGTCCACCCGCAAGGATGATGGGCTTGCTGCCGTTCCGCGCACTCGACACGCTGGTAAAAAGCATGGCGATGACGGATTCCGTTCCGAGACAGAGCAGCAGAAGACCAAGCATGCGATCATCCACCGCGAGCCGTTCCTTGGCGAGCGGGACCAATGGCGCCCAGGCCGCGAGGCCGAAGCCGGCCACAAGAAATGCGAGCCGCGTCCCAAGCAGGCCTGCTGACCAATTGGCAAATGGTATCACGCGCACTCCTGAGAGAACGGGCTCGCGAGCGCGGCGTCCCCATCCTGCGTGCGTCGCCTGCAAACGGCCCGCGGCTCGACGATGCCGGCCTCAAGTTGATATTCTTCATCCCTGCAAATGCGATGCCGTCACAAAGACTGGAGCGTCACAGGGCGAGCGATAAATTGGAATGATCGTCGAGCACGCTAGATGCGGGGTTCGGCTAATCTTTCCCGGATAAGCTAGCCATTGAGCGGTGACAGTTTTTGCTGGTCTGCGACAGCCGGGGCGCGGCTCACCATGGCTCTGTCGTAAAGTCTACAAAGCCGATGGCGCGCGACACCTCTTTGTACTTGGCGCGAACACGGCGTAAGTTTTCCGACAACTTTCGGAAGCTGCCATCACGAGCAACCGCGCTGAGTCGCGAGATCAATACAACGAACATCATCAGGACCGCAATTAGGCGCAAGCCGTCAATGTCGGTCCGTATTTTTGATATCCGATTATTCCCGGTTTCAGGCAGCCAGGTGGTTCCCCGCGCCCCACTTGATGTGTTGTATCTCGAGTGACCGATTGTTCGGTACCAGCGCTCGCCGCCGACGACCATAGCCACTTCGAGTGGTACTGCCATCATCGTCGCCGCCTAAGCGGCGGCGTCGGTCAGGTCAGGGGCGCGCGCGCAGACGTGACCATGGGTCATCAAGGTTGCGGCAGATTCTGACCACTCGCTTAGCAGTTCCGGTCGTCTTCACCATGGCCGCCGCCGTGGTCAAGCGCAGAGGTTCAGCAGTTGCTCTTGTTCTCGACTCCGGTCGTATAACAGAAGCCGGCCTGCACTTCCCAGCACCCGACTACGGTCACTCAGCCGATACGTGCAGTTTGTTTTCGGTTTGTCGATTGATGGTCTTCGTGTCGAAAGCCGGTAAGTGCGTCGCTCATGGATGCGGGGGCTCCTGACGACCGTTCCCGGCCCTTTCGCCCACGAAACTGAACTGTATCAACCAATCCTAAGGCGGTTCAAACCAGCGTTCATTCCTTTCAACAAGCAACGCAAGCGTCAGACGGAAGCAAATAATTCTCCTTCGGCGAGCTCGAGCTTGGGCCTTGCGCTGGCCGTGAATGTCCGGCAATTCGCCTTGGCGGAGCAGGAGCGGATCACTGATGTGTTCTCGCCGAGCACCTATGCGTGAAGATCTCAATGCGGAACGGAACGTGAAGGCGGGTCCAGGCCGCTTCGCTCACCACACCGGCGCGTGAAGCGGTCGTATTTCTTGACGATATGTCCTTCATCGCGGACGAACGATAGGTCGTGCGAAGCAGCAGCCCGGGATTATCCGTCGGTCTCGTCACAAGCTAAAGCCCATCAGATTCACGCGGTCGGCGCGCAATGCCCCCATCTAGAATAGCATCGAGCGAACCTAGATAGATCTTGTCGTCATTGCTTAGCCACCTGATCATCTGCAGCGCCGATGAGGTCGAGCTCAACGCCGTTTTTCGCGTGGCCGGAGCTCGCATCGGCGCGGTGATCAGACGCGATCGTAACATAGACCGCCGGCAGCACGAAGATCGTGAACAGGGTGCCGATGGACATGCCTGCGACGAGCACGAGCCCAATCGAGAAGCGGCTCGCGGCACCAGCCCCCGTCGCGGTCAGAAGGGCAAAAGACCCGCGACCATTGCCGCCGTGGTCATCAAGATTGGACGAAGTCGGACGCGCGGCGCCATCTCTATAGCCGAACGACGGTCGAGTCTCTCCTTGAGCTGCAACTCATTGGCGAACTCAACCATCAGGATGCCGTGCTTGGAAATTAACCCCGCCAGTGTCAACAGCCCGACTTGGGTATAGATGTTCATCGTCGCCGAGCCAAAGAATAGTGGGATCAAGGCGCCGACTATTGCCATCGGCACGCTGATCATGATGATTAAGGGATCGCGCAGACTTTCGAACTGCGCCGCAAGCACCAAGAATATGATGATGAGTGCAAATGCAAAGGTGACGGGCAGCTGGTTACCCTCGCGCACATACTGGCGAGCGTCAGCGAGGAAGTCGTGGCTGACGCCTGCGGGCAGTTTCTTTGCCTCCGCTTCCAGGAAGTCCACAGCCTGACCGATCGTGACGCCGGGCATCGGCACGGCCTGAAAGGTCTCGCAGTTGAGCTGGTTTTAGTGGGTGAGCGCGTTCGGATCGGTCGCAGTCTCGATGGAAACTACGCTAGACAGCGGGAGCATCGAGCCCGTCGCGGTCTTCACATAATAGCTCCCGATTGCTTCCGGCGCCAAGCGTTTCTCGCGCGGCACCTGCGGATCACCTGGTAGGAGCGGCCCTGCAAATTGAAGCGGTTGATGTAGTTTCCGCCGAGCAAGGTTGGCGAGCGCGTTACCGATGTTCTGCATGGTGACGCCAAGATCGTTGGCCTTTGATCGATCGATCTTGATTCGTACCGCTGGCTGATTAAACTCGAGGTCGGAGTCGCTCACCAAGAACAGACCGCTCTTGCGCGCCGCATCCTTCAGCTTCGACATCTGCTCATAGACGGATTGGAAGCCTAGCGTCGAATTGATCAATTGATCACCATCTGCACTGGTAGGCCACCCGAACCGCCCGGAAGCGGCGGCAAGCTAAAGGCAAACGCGTTAATGCCTTCAATTTTAGATAGCTCGGTCTGGACAAGGGACTTTAGCGCGATCGATGACCGCTTGCGCTCGTCCCATGGCTTGAGCAACGTGCCGGCCATGCCACCCTGAGAGCCGCTAACCCCGTTGAGTACGAAGCTCAAATCGGTCTCGGAAAACTTCTGAAAGACTTTTTCGAGCTTGGCGCCGTAATAGTCAAGGTAGTCGATATTGGCGTATTTCGGCGCCTTGGTTAGTGCGAATACGATACCTTGATCCTCGTCGGGTGCGAATTCTTTGGAAGTATGCATATAGAGAAAGCCGACGAGGCCCAACATGGTCACCGCAAACAGACCAGTAATCGGCCGATAGTCGAGCGAGCGATTGAGCTTGCGGCCGTACCAGCGTGTCATGGCGCCGAATCCGTGGTTCACAAATCTTGCAAACTGCCCCTCCTCAGCACTCCTCAAGAAGAGCGAGCACATCATCGGCGACAGCGTCAAAGCGATCACGCCCGATACGATCACCGCTCCTGCCAGCGTAAACGCGAACTCGCGGAACAGCGCACCGGTGGGGCCGCCGAGAAATCCAATTGGGGCGTATACGGCGGCCAACGTAATCGTCATGGAGACAACTGGGCCAACAATCTCACGCGCGCCCCTTGTCGCTGCCTGCAGGGGCGGCGCCCCCTCTTCTAAATGGCGATGAATGTTTTCCACCACGACGATCGCGTCGTCGACCACGAGACCGATCGCGAGCACCATCGCAAGGAGGGTCAGGAGATTGAATGAAAACCCCAGCGCCAGCATCAAGCTGCAGACACCGACGAGCGACAACGGAATGGTGACGACAGGAATGATGACCGACCGCAGCGACGCCAGGAACAGGAAGATCACCACCACAACGATCACGACGGACTCAATGAGGGTCTTTTTTACTTCGTCGATCGACGATTGAATGAATTTGGTGGAGTCGTAGGCCACTTTCATATTTATCGACGGTGGCAGGTTGCGCTCCATTTCCGGAAACAGCGCCCGAACGCCTCGCACTATCAGCGGATTGCCTTGCGGGCTCGCCTGCACGCCGATGAAGACCGCGTGCTCGCCGTTCATGGCCACACTGACGTCTGTTGTCTGCGCGGCAAGCTCAACTGTCGCAATGTCCTCGATGCGTACAAAGCCGCCGTCATTGGCTTTGACGATCAAGCGCTTGAAGTCATCGACACTCCGAAGATCGGTGTTTGCCGTGACGTCGGAGATGGTAAAAAAGCCCTTGGTCTGGCCGGCCGCGGCCTGGAAGTTGTTGGCGGTGATCGCGGCCGAAACATCAGCCGGCGACACGCCGTGCCCCGCCATTTTCGCAGCATCGAGCCATAGCCGCATCGCGAAACTCTGTCCGCCAAGGACGTCTGCCGCTGCGACGCCATCGACGGTTGACATAACCGGTTGCACGACACGTGAGAGATAGTCCGAGATCGCGCTGGACGTCAGTTCCTTGCTGGAGAATGCGATATACATGACGGCGGTGGTTTGACCGGTTGATTTGGTGACGACCGGATCGTTTGATTCCTTCGGGATTAAATATTTGACTGAGTTGACCTTGGAGAGCACTTCGGTGAGCGCCTCGTTGGGATCGAAATTGAGCTTGATGTAGACTTGAATCGTCGAGATACCAAGCACCGATGAGGATGTGATGTAGTCGACGCCCTCGGCGGACGCGACTGCCTGCTCCAGCGGAGTGGTGATGAACCCCTGGATCATGTCGGCGGAGGCGCCAGGGTAGGAGGTCGCGATACTGACGACCGTATTAGACAGCTTGGGATACTGCCGGATCGGTAGAACGGTGGCCGCACGAAGACCAATAAGCAGGATCAGGAGACTGACGACGATAGATAACACCGGACGTCTTATGAAAAGCTCGGTAGATCCCATCTCGGCTCGCATTCGAGAGGGTAATGCTAATTCGCTGGCAATCGCTTCAGCTACTGCAGCTACCGCGGCTGACGTCCGTAGCATGAGGGAAGCGGGATCGGCTGTTAGAAGCCACACACGTTCCTAGGCAGAGAGACCTCACTCCTCCTCTTCTCCATGTTGTTGCCTAGATGAATTCTGGTCGCGATCTCGGATCGCGGCAGGATTTTCTTAAGATGAAGACCCGTCTCGTTTTCCGGAGCAATCGGCCAGAGGTCACTCAGGGTGCGGAGGCGGGCTCACATACCCATTTATTTTTCTTGCTCACGCCTGAATGGACCGCAGGGACTTCCAGCAAGCAGTCAAGTCAGCTTGCGGCCTCGCGCCGACCCGTATATCGAAGGATCCAGTTTCGACATCGAAAGTACAGACGACCCGACGGGGGGCTCACTCTACAAAGGTAAGCAGGCAATATAGAATGAGCTGCAAAACTTATACCAAGGTTTGTGAAACGGAAACGCTGGGTCGCAGCGGTGCGAGACTTGTGACGTTGTACGAAGCACAAAGTTCTCGGTCGGTTTTGACTCGCATGCGCGGACCATAACTCGGCGGAGTGGCCGAAGCGCTGACGACTCAACCATGTGATCCGAGGTGTGTCGCCTCGACGGCGCAATCCGACGAAAGCTTGGGCGCGCAAAGCCGATCTAAAGCGCGCGATCTGCAGTTATTTCCAGCGTTGGGGAGCGTCACGACGCTTCGCCGGTCTTTGACAAGGCCACACAAAGGCAGATGTGGCGGCAAGTTTGTCATCGCGGGTCACAGCTCGACGAAGTTTTACTGAAGCAATTCGTCGCGGGCACGCCCGAATGGAATCAAAAGTCGGTGCACCGCGCGAAGCGCAGGCTGCGAGCAAGCCCCTATTCGCTTGAAACGATGGGATTGCCGAATTGCTAGCCAACCTGTAAACGGTCTTGGCCCGGCGGCGCGGCCGCCTTATGGCGGTGGGGGCCCGTAGCTCAACGGTTAGAGCCGGCCGCTCATAACGGTCTGGTTGCAGGTTCGAGTCCTGCCGGGCCCACCAATATTTTCAGTGTGTGGTAGGTCCGCTTTAAGAACGACTCGTTCGGGAGGAACGACTCGATACCGATCTCCAGGCATGACTCGATTTTCATAAGTCATTGCCAGATCATGTCAAATCGGGAGAAAATCTCGAACCCAAACATTAACGCTGCGCTGATTTCACCGTGAGTACGGTAGGCGATTTCGCTGTGATCGCAACTATGGTCAGCGGCCGCTGGGCCGTCGGCTAGTCCGACGGCGCTGATCGCGATGCGAAGATGGAATTGCCGCTGCTGCTGGTAGTGCCGGAGATGATGATGCCGGTGACGATGGCCGGGACGATCATCATCGACATGCCGACGAGCAGCAGCCCATGCTGATCATGTGGCGCCGATGATCGGCACCGGCTAAGCGGCCTCTCTGGGTCCCCTTCGCACATGCCGACGATGATGACCATCGTCGGGTCGCTGGCATTTCCGGCGCCTACTCTCGAGCAGCATCCAACTCGGCCAGCCGCTCCAACGCCTGGTCTAGCGACCGGTCGTCCGTCTCGGTCTGCGCCCGCAAGACGTCGCGGTCCAGTTGGTAGACCAAGTCCGCAAGATTCCGGTCGTTCAACGAGGGAACCAGGTCGAAGGCCTCGTTCGAACACCAGAAGCGAGACACCGTCTTCACCGTAAAGCTTGAACGCCTCGGTCGTCTGCTTCGGCAGCTACCGTTCGTAGTCCCGCAATGGACCCGGAACGCACCGTCGTATTTCCTGAGAGCTAGGCGGTTGCTGAATAGACCTTGATAGTCCTCGTCCCGTTGAGCTCGAGATCGCACCTGACGGGCCCGTTCGTAAACTGCACGTCTGACTGCTTGAAGAGCGTCCAACTCCGCCGCGGCGGCGTTGCCGGCGAACGCTAGCCCGCCGCCTTTCGCGGTTCGCGCTAGAAAGCCTCGCTTCTCGGATAGGCGGCCCTTGTAGACCTTTTGAACGTGCAAGCCTGCCAAACATCTACGACCGTGCGCGAGCCGGTCGTCGAAGAAGCTGGGCCGGCACCTTCTTCAGGCTCGGCGGATGATAAGCCAAAACTGAATGCAACCCGGTGTCGTATGCTGTGGCCAGCTAGTTCCGATGGCGCCAAGCTCAGCGGGTAGCCAGCGAAGACTTCGGAACGTGGCCGGGATCTAGAACCGGGCTCATCTCCTCGATCTTGGCATCGATCTTACTGAGAACAGCGGCCGGCACGACATCCCGCTCTGGGAGTTGCCACCAATGGTCGTTCACCAACGATACGACCTCCTCGACGGCCGAGATGACCGCCGGCTCGGGTAGCCGCGCGCGATTGGCGAACTTTCGCCAGCGGTCCGGAGTAAGCGCTTTGAAGGATTTCTCTCCTCCCAAAGAGAGGGCCATATCGTCCTTCGGAAAATAGGCGGTGATCGATAGGACGTCGTACACGGGGGCGATGACCGGAGTGCAACCATCACCTGGGTATATTGTGGACCAATTCTTCAAGTGCATGTCGCCGTTGCCGACGAGCGCGGCAAGTGCCAGTCGGCGAACGAATTCGAGTGCGGCGTCGGTCGAAACCGCCACGTTCAGCGCGGAGGCGATGTCGTGGTATGATGCATCATCGTATTTTTTGGATGGCTGCCGGCCAAAGATCTGAGCGAAGTCTTCGACGTGAATTCGGGTACCTTTGGGGCCACGGTCGAAACGCTTCACCAGCAAGACCTTGCCAGTCGACAGTGTATTGAATTCTTCGGGAATTCCCTGGAAATCGGATTTCTCGACAAGCTCGCGTTCCGGCACATCCATTCCGAGGATTTCGGACAGCGCCAAAATGGCGAACTCGTTTTCCGACAAGCCGACAAGATTGGTCGAGGGGAATTTTGCGATGTACTGACCTTGCTCGTCGCCGATGGGCAAAGTCAGTCCGCCACCCTTGCCCGTATTTTTCATCACGGAGAGCTTCATCTGAACTCCCGCCAAGGAAAACCGCGCTTTGATCTCACGTGGATTGTCTTGCACGGCTATCGTGGTGCTGCCGTCGCTCGGCACGACGCGCACTGCACCTGGCAGGTCTTCGCCAAGCGCCGCGAGGAGGTCGAAATCGTTTCCTTGCCTCACTGCTCCCGCGTGGTGCTTTACCATCGCCTCGCGAAGCTTGTCTTCGGGCAACATATTCGCGAAGAACGCGGGCAGCATGTGTGCTGCGGGCTTCGGATCCTTACGAAGGCCACCATCGGCGGAGCGGAATGAAAGGCTCAATATCGGGGGTCGCGCCATGGCTCGATAGGCCGGATCAAGACTGAAGGCGTTGAAATCGCCCGGCGTACGCACGAGCGTTCCGACCTTGAGGTCTTTGAGAAACACGTCCAGCGACTGGATGGTGTTAGGAGCGCGGACGTGGCTACTCATCATCATCGTCATCCGTATCGGTGGTGAACGCTGGTCGGTCTTCGTCTTCGGACGGCCGAAGCAGTGCGTTGACGCCTGGTACGATGGCCTGTGGGATCAGCATTAGCTCCATGCCGAGCGCGCGCGCGACGTTAATCAGCGTGTTCGCCCGCGCAGCGGCGATGCCTTGCTCGATATCGCAGTAACGCGGCCGAGAAATGCCTGCGCGTTCGGCCACCTGCTCTTGAGTTAGGCCCGTTTGCTTTCTTGCATCCCGGAGGAGGCGTCCTAGCTGTTGGGTTGCTTCTGAGCTTCGTTCCATGATGCGTTTACGTACCTTTTTTCTTCAAAAGATACGGTAAGGTATCATCTATTGCCACCCAGTCAAAGGCTTGGATCTGTTCACGCATCACGGAACAGTAAAATGATCCGCAAACGTATCTCTATGGCGAGGCGGTTCTCCAACGCCTAAAGCAATCTCGACCAGCGCGGGGCGAACCACCGCGTCCGCATGAGCTTCCACGGTACGCATACGACGAAGACCGCCTGATTGACGCATGCGCGCGGGCACAGTGAGATCTATGATCGGTTGGGTGATGGTCAGGCGGCCTGCTGACCGACGGGCTTATCGGCCTGGCGCAGGAGCTTCCATTCCCAGGGCAGCAGTTCGTGCAGGCGCGACGCGGGAAGATCGGCGATCCGGGCGAGGACCTCGGCGAGCCAGGCCTTGGGATCGACGTCGTTGAGGCGACAGGTCGTGATCATCGTCAGCATGATGGCGGCACGGTCGGCGCCACGCTGGCTACCAGCGAAGGTCCAGTTGCGCCGTCCCAAGGCGATGCCTCTCAATGCGCGCTCAGCGCAATTGTTGGTCAAGCAGATCCGGCCATCGTCGAGGAAGCGGGCGAAGTCATCCCAGCGCCTGAGCATGTAGTTGATCGGCTTCAGGACCTCGGAGGAGCGCGACAGGGTTTCGCGCTCACGCAGCAACCAGGCGTGCATATCCTCGAGAAGCGGCTTGCTCTTCTCCTGGCGAGCGGCGCGCCGCTCGTCGGCGCTGCGGCCGTTGATGGCGCGCTCGATCTCAAACAACGCATCGAGGCGTCTGACCGCCTCCAGCGCGATCGGAGAGACCGGTTTGCCCTTCTTACCTTCCCGGGCATTTTTCTCGATGTCAGCCAGCTCGAAGAAGCCCCGCCGCGCATGGGCAAAGCAAAACGCCGGCGTCATCGGCAGCTCTTTCCGCTGCGGGTCGAACAGCGGCTCGAAGCCGCTGTAACAGTCGCACTGCAGGATACCGGCGAAGGCGGCCAGATGCTTCTGGGGATGCTCGCCTCGTCGGTCGCTCGAGGCGTAATAGACCGCCGCCGGCGGCGCAGGCCCGGCGAAGGGCCGGTCATCCCGCACATAAGTCCAGATTCGCCCCGTCGTGCACTTGCCCTTCGCCAGGATGCGGATGGTGGTGTCGTCGCCATGAAGGCGCTCGGCCGCAAGCACATGACGCTCGATCAGCTGGAACAGCGGCATGACGGCGAAGGTTCCGTGGCCGACCTGGTCGGCCAGCGTCGATAGCGGCAAATCGATCCTCTCGGCCTTAAAGCGCACGCTCTGGCGATTGAGCGGGATATGCATGCCGAACTTGTCGAACAGGATCGTCGCCAGCAGTTGCGGACCAATGAAGCCGCGCGGCGTGGCATGGAACGGTGCCGGCGGCTGGCTGATCTTCTCGCAATCGCGGCAGGTGAACTTCTCGCGTACCGTCTCGATCAGCTTGAAGCGCCGCGGGATCTCCTCCAGCGTCCCGGTCACATCCTCGCCCAGCTTCGCCAGGCGCGATCCACCACAGCAGGCGCAGGTCGCTGGAGCCTCAATGACGACGCGCTCGCGTTCGATGTCGTCCGGCCACGGCTTGCGCACCGGCCGCTTGCGCATGAAGGGGCGGACGTTCTGCGTCTTCGCCGCTGCGGACTGCGCGGCAAGCTCATCCTCGCTCGCTGTGGTGACGAGCTCTTCCAGCTCCAGCTCCAGCTGCTCGAGCAGCCGTGCCGTGCGTTCGGAGCGTTGCCCGTACAATTCGCGTTTGAGCTTCTCGATCCGCAACTCGAGATGCGCGATCAGCGCCTCGGTATCCGACAGTTGCGCCTGCGCATTCGCGGCTTGTGCCTGCCAGTTGGCAGCCACCGCCTCAGCTCGCAGCCGTGCCTCACGCTCGGCCTGCAGCGCCGCCAGGGCACTGACGAGGTCCGATGGAAGATCGTCCGGCTTCGATACCATGAAGCCATTGAATCAGATCAAGCAGCAGATTCAAACCGTAAAAGCGGCTATCCGACCCGCGTCGGCCGATGGGTTTCTTGAGGGTTACGCCAATCGATCCCGGACAGCAGATAGCTCAACTGCGCCGGCGAGATCGTTACCGATTCACCGGCAACCGATGGCCAGATGAACTTTCCTCTCTCGAGTCGTTTGGTAAACAGGCAGGCTCCCTGGCCATCGTGCCAGATCGCCTTCACAAGATCGCTGCGGCGACCGCGGAAGACGAACAGATGACCGCTGAGCGGGTCTTTGTGCAGCACCTCCTGCACTTGGAGTGCCAGCGACGGAAAGCCTCTGCGCATATCCGTGTAGCCTGTCGCGAGCCACACTCGCACATTCCCCGGTATCGCAATCATCGGCGTCCAAGCACATCGAGGACCCGCGCCAGCGCCTCCGGATCGACGTGCGCATCCACCCGGATGCACCGTCGGTTGCCGAGATCGATCTCTATCAATCCAGTACGCGCGGCTGCCACGGAGCGAACTCGGCCATCAACCGTAGGCAAAAGCTTCGGAGTTTCCTCAGCCGATGCCGCTACGGCCGCGATCTGCACCGGCGTAAAAGATGGTACAACTTGTTCCGATGTCCGTGCTTGTCGACGCCAGGTAAACACCAGGCTGGCCGCTACTCCGTTGCGACGCGCAACCTCAGTCACCTTCGCGCCCGGCGCCAATGTCTCCTCGACAATCCGTGCCTTGTCGTCCTGCGACCAGCGCCGCCGCCGCTCCAGCCCGCCCAAAACCTCGACCCGCATCGCCTGATGACCTTAAAGCTAGACTTAAGGCCACACGCTTCGCGAATTACCACCCGTCACGCAAGACGGCCCCCGTCGGATGCGTACCTTCCACGGCTCCCGCCGCCCAGCCAAAACGGCCGTCGAGGAAGTCTTCGACGGCGTCGGCAACACACCAAGTTCAAGGATTTTTTCATATTTTTTCAAGTGCAGGCAATCGGTCCGCCGCGGGCGGTTTTGCCCCAGAGCAGATCCGCGCTGGTTACCTATGCCGGTAACTTAACTTCGGTCAGCCTGCCCAATTTATCGATGAGTTCATCCTGAAAGCTCGGATCGGTCGCCTCATTGGCCGGCTCCTGCTGCTGGAGGCGATGCCAATAGCGGCCGCTAACTAGCGCGGCTGGATCGTCGCTCACGGCCAGCCAGGATTGCGTCTTCTGACCCGTTTCGACATCTACCGGGGCGCCCGTGCCACCCATCTTCGTGCGCGCCCAGCCTGGATCGACCGCGTTGCTTAGGACGCTTGGCCAGCGTCGCGCCAGCGCGACGAGGTGAAGCTTGCTCTCGGCGTAGGCCCTGGCCGAATCCCAAGACCTTTTCGTCCAATCAAGGTCATCCAACGAGCCTTCCCCGCCACGATGCAGCCCACTGCTAAGATAGACCAGTCTAGCGGGGCGCTCGATCAGTGCCGTCAGCAAGTAGGGTGCAAGAGTATCGATCGCCAACGTCCCGGCATGGCCTTCAGGAGTCGAGCCACGACTCCGCTGTGTGTAGACGCCAGCGTTATGGATGATCGCATCCATGCGCCCGATCGCGTTCACCTGGTCCGCGATGCCTTTGGTCTCGGCGCCGCTCTGCAGGTCCCGACCACAACTCGTTCGGAGCGCAACGCGAGCTCTCCGACGGCTGCGGCGCGATCTGCCGTTTGCGCGTGCAGCACCACTCGATGCCCCTTATCGAGAAGCGACTGCGCCGCCGCCCGGCCGAGACCATCCGTACTGCCGGTAATGAATACGATCGCCATGCGCTGCCCCCCCGGATGTTTCGGAACGCACTCTACAGCACC
>NZ_JACMYP010000237.1 GCF_020889705.1 Bradyrhizobium altum
CGATCGGGCGATCCAGTACGCCGCAGCCTCTCGGCTCAAGCCCTGCGGCCTGTGGAATACTGGATCACCCACATGCGCGGGTGATGACACCGAACAGAGTGAGGGCGTCAGCACAATTTCGGAATAATAGAAGAATACTACTGAGTTGCCCGACGCGTCAAGTAGCCTGGTCGAACGCCGGCAGCCGCCGGCTACTTTGCATGGGGTTGTTTTCGATATTTTGGCAGTGGGCTCGCGATTGAACCTGCAGCCTACTTCTTCTCGTTGACCGGCACCGTGTAGTTGAGGATCAGCCGCCCGCCGTCGGGATAGATGGTCTGGCCGGTGATGTAGGAGGCGTCGTCGCTGGCGAGGAACGCCACGACGGAGGCGACCTCGCTCGGTTCGCCGCAACGGCCGGCCGGGGTGCGCGACAGTACGCTGCGCCGCGCGTCCTCCGACGAGAAGATCGCCGTCGCCACCATCTCGGTCAGGATCGTGCCGGGGCCGACCGCCACGACGCGAATGCCGTGCGGCGCCAGCGCCACCGCAGCCACCGAGGTGAGCTGCTTCATCGCGCCCTTGGACATCGCATAGGTCGCAAGCGAGGGGATCGCGAGCAGCGCGTTGACCGAGGACATGTTGACGACGACGCCGCCACCGCCCTGCGCGATCATCTGGCGCGCCGCGGCCTGGACGCCGAAGAACGCGCCCTTGAGGTTGATCCCCATCACGTCGTCGAATTCGGCCTCGCTGATGTCGAGGAAGTCGCGGTTGCGCGCGACGCCGGCATTGTTGACCATGACGTCGAGCCGGCCGAACTCCTTCACCGCGTGAGCGACGATGCGATCGACATCGGCACGCTTGCTGACGTCGGCCTCGACGGCCCGCAACCGATCCTCATGTCCGAGTTCCTGGGCGGCGTGGACGAGCCCCGCAGCATCGACATCCGAGATGACGACCCTGGCGCCATCGGACAGGAAGCGCGCCGCACAGGCCTTGCCGATGCCGCGCGCCGCTCCGGTGATGGCGACGACCTTGCCGGAATTCTTCATGGGAGTGCCTCCAGACCAAAACTGTTCGCAGAGCAATAGCGCATTGCGCGTCGGCAGGGAACGCGGCGGATTCTCCGCGCGCAGCACTCAGGACTTGCTGCGCGCGAGAATCCGGTCGGCCTCGGTGCGCCAATCGGCGCTGCGGGCGAAGTCCGGCGTTCCCTTGGGCCCGAACACGCCGTCATCGGCAAGATCGGCGATCCAGCCCTGCCGCTCGGCGGTGCCCGAGGCGGACCATGGCGCGAGCCCGGCCTCACGCACGGTCTCGGCCACCTCGCGCACCTCCTCGGCACGCCGCCGGCCATGCTCGATCACCCGCTGGAAGAAATAGGCGCCCTGCTTCTCCCAATCGATGCCTGGAAAGGTCTCCCTGAGCGAGGCCAGCACCGCATCCTCGACGCCATAGGCACGTGCGGTGGTAAAGCTCTCGATCACCATGGCCTCAAGGCCCTTGATCATGATGCTGCGGCACATCTTGACCGCCGAGGACACGCCAAGCTCGTCGCTTGCGACCTTCGCCGCGAAACCAAGCGCGACCAATAGCGGCGCCAGTTCGCGCGCGCCGCGGCCGCCGAGCAGCAGCGGCACCTTGATCCGGTAGGGCGGCAGCGAGGTCATCACCGCGCCCTCGACATAACGGCCGCCGGCGCCGTCGATGTGCGCCGCCGCGCGCTGCTTGGCGCCGGGCGAGGCCGAATTGAAATCGAGAAACCAGGCGCCGTTCCGGATGGCGGGCGCGCAAGCCTCGGCCACCGGCACCGCCTGGCTCGCCGTCACCGCCGAGATGATGAAATCGGCCCGCGCCGCGAGATCGGCGTGGGACTGCGCAAGCGCGACGCCGGTCTCCGCCGCGTGGGCACGCAGCGCCGCGCCCTCCCCGCGGTCGAGCTTGATATCGTAGGCGGCGACCTTCACGTCCTGCTTGCGCAGGTCTTCGGCGAGGATGCGTCCGACCTCGCCATAGCCGAGCATGCCGACCTGCCACTGCCGCGGATCGCTGGAGATTGTCATCAGTTCAAGTCCCGTGTTGTGTCGTCAAACAGCTCGTCGACCGTGACGCGCCGGGGGATCAGCGCCTGCTGGGCGCAATAGTCGATCATCAGTTCGAGCGGCTTGCGGTTCGCTTCGACGCCGAACGGCAGCAGGTCCGGCACATCAGGCGGACCGGCCTTCGCCTTGGCGCGCTTGAGGAGTTCGTATAGGCCCCACACCACGTCCGGGCGCGATGTCGCAAGCTGCGTCGTCACCACCACCAGATGATTGACCGGCACGACGCCATGCCGCGCGTACCACCGCGCCGCCTCTGCGGCCGGATCGGCGAACAACGGCTTGAGCGCCGGATCGCTCGAGGTCTCGCCCAGCACGGCATCGAGCTCGCCGTCCTTCAGCATCTGGATGATGGCCCTGCCCTTCGGGGCACGTTCGATGCTGTCGGCATATTCGGCGACATGCGGGTCCTCGAAGGTGACCCAGTCGATGCGGTCGAGGTTCACGCCATGATCGTTGGCAAGGATGCCGCGCATCCATGCGCCCGTCGTGGTGGTGAACGAGCGGATGCCGACCCGCTTGCCTTCGAGATCGGCGGGCATCAGCGTGCCGCGGTCGGCGCGATATAGCGCGCAGCCATGCTGGAAGCGGCCGACCATCGCAGCCGGCAGCAGCACCAGCGGCTTGCCGTGCGCCCTTGCCATCAAATAGGTGACAATCGCCATCTCGCAGACGTCGAACGCCTGCTCGCGCACCATCGGCTTGAACGCGGCGTTGGTCGGCGTGAACGCGGTGAAGTCGAGATCGAACAGCTCCGAGCGCAGCTCGCCGCTCTTCACCGCCTGGACGTGCGGATGATCGCCAAGCACCGTGCGCAGCCGAAGTTTCTCCATGGCGACGAACTCCGCGGGGTCAGGTCAGCGCGCGCCCTGGATTCACGCTTGCGGCCTTGCGCGGCACAGGCGCTGGTTGATCGAGCGGCGCGGCTTGCAGCGCGGCAACCGTCGCGCGCACCAGCTCCTCGATCGCGTGGCCGGCATCGGTGCCGTCGGCGCTGCCGCGCGACAGGCGCGAGACGCGCTCCGGCGTCACCAGCGTGTAGTAGAGGGCGCCGAGCAGGAAGTGGCCGCGCCAGACCAGATCGGTGCGTGGAATATGCGGCAGGCTCTCATGGATCGCGTCGATGAAGGCATGGCTGGTATCGTCGAAGGTTTGCGCGATGATCTTGCGCACGACCTCATTGCCCTCGGCCGACATGATCGCGCGCAACCGCGTGAATCGCGTTCCGCCGCCGGCAAGATCGCTGCCCGAGGTGAAGGCCGGCAGCACATAGGCGCGCACGATCGCCTCCAGCCGGTCCTGCAGATCGCGCACCCGCCGCGCCGCCGCCAGGAGCTCCGAGCGCCGCCGGTTCATCGGGCCGCAATGCCGCCGATAGATCTCCAGCAGCAGGCCGTCCTTGGTCTTGAAGTGATAGGTCACGCTGCCGGGATTGGCGCCGGCTGCCTGCGCGATGTCGCGCACCGAGACGGCGTTGAAGCCGTAGGTCGAGAACAATTCCTCTGCCGCGGCGAGGATCGCCTCGCGCATGTTCGGCTTGCGGGTGCTGGCGATCTTGGCGTCGGCCTTCATGCCGGACTTGGCAGGTTTACGGACCATATTTGTACTATCGTCCAAATATTCAGGTCACGTCAACAAGGCGGCGGCGAGCCCGCGTTCAGGACAGTCTGACGTCAGGCTCGGCACGGCCGCGTGCCGCGGCATCGAGCAGAAAGGTTTGACCGTGGCCGGGATCGGCCTCGCGCTGGGCCTCGTCCATGTCTTGCCAGGCTGACGTAACGAGCACGCGCGCAAAATCGCGGCCGACAAAGGCCGGGCAGCTCGACTGCTTCGCCGGCACCTTCAGCGAGCGCAGGTGCCGGCCGCTCGGATCGTAGACATCGACGCAGCCACCGCCCCAGCGCGCGTTCCAGATCATCCCATCGGCATCGACGATCGCGCCGTCGAGCCCGCCGGTGCCTTGATGCCTGATCAGGTCGACAGGCTCGCCGGTCGGCAATCCCGTGGATGGATCGAGCGGTACGCGATGCAGCACGTTGGTTGCGGTATCGGCGAAATAGCCGACGTCGCCCGCGGGCGAGAAGCAGATCGCATTGGGGATCGTGATCCCGGGATAGAGCCGCGTGATGCGGCCGTGATGCAGCGCGTAGATCGCGCCGGCCCCGTGCTCGGCCTGACGCCCCATTGTGCCGAGCCAGAAGGTGCCCGACGGATGCACGCGCGCATCATTGGAGCGCGTCATCGGATTGTCGGCTTCGAGCGCGACGAACAGCTCCATGCGACCGCCGGCGACCTGCCGGACGTAAAGGCCATCCTCGGTGAGGATCAGCTGCCGCTCGCCGTCGATCCGCGCCAATGCGCTCGCCATTTTCGGCAGCTCGTGAATGACGGTGCGGCCGCTTGCAAAACGATGCTCGAACAGCCGACGCTCGCGGATGTCGAACCACCAGGCGGTATCGGTCGCCGCGTCGTAGGTCGGCCCCTCGCCGAGGTGGCAACGCTCGGCGGACAGCACGGATGTCGGCACCTGTTCGATCGGCGGCTCGGCGGCACGGTCGGTCATGGCGTCACTCACACGATAGAGAATCGATAAATTGCGGTACGCCGATAGACCTGCCCGGGATCGAGCCGCGCCGACGGGAAGTCGGGCCGGTTCGGCGTATCCGGCCAGGCATGCGGCTCGAGACAGAGCGCGTCGGATTGGCGATACAGCCGATCGCCCTTGCCGGCGCTCGAGCCGTCGAGGAAATTGCCGGAATAGAACTGCAACCCCGGCTGATCGGTGAACAGCTCTATCACGCGGCCGCTGTGCGGCGCCTCGAGGCGCGCGGCGAAGCGAACGCCTGTCCCCGAGGCCAGACAGAAATTGTGGTCGTAGCCGCGACCGAGCCGCAACTGCTCGTCGTTCATCCTGATGCGCGCGCCGATCGTGGTGGGCTTGCGGAAGTCGAACGGCGTGCCATCGACCGGCCGCGGCGGCTCCTGTAGCGGGATCGCGGTGGCGTCCACCGCGAGGAAATGGTCTGACGCGATCGTCAGCCGATGATCGAGGATCTGCGTGCCGGAGCGTGCGCCGTCGAGATTGAAGAAGCTGTGATTAGTGAGGTTGACGCATGTCGGCCGGTCGGTGGTCGCCTCAAAGCTGACCGCGAGTTCCATCGGGGCGCGCACGCGATAGGTCACCCGGGTCTGAAGATTGCCCGGATAGCCCTCTTCGCCATGCGGGCTTTCGCGCTCCAGCACCAGCGTCGGCCCCGGTTCATCTGATAGTTCGAAGATCCGCCACAGCTTGCGATCAAAGCCCTGCGGGCCACCATGCAGCGCGTTGGGGCCGTTGTTGGCGTCGAGTTTCACCGTCTCGCCATCGAGCACGAAGCGCGCGGCGGCGATCCGGTTAGCGTAGCGCCCGACGGTCGCGCCGAAGAATTTGCGCTGCGCGACATAGCCGTCGAACGCGTCGTGGCCCAGCACGACATCGTCGCAATGCCCGCCGCGATCGGGCGCGAGCAGCGCCTGCAGCGTGGCGCCAAAGGGAAGGATGCTGGCCTCGAAGCCGTGTTCGCCGCGCAGCGTCACGCGCTCGACCACGGTGCCGTCGGGCAATTTGCCGAAGGGCGCGCGAGCAATGCTGGCTAATGTCATTGTCAGTCCCCGAACGCCTCGACCGAGCGCCGTCGCCCCAGCATGAAGCTATCGGCGACCAGCCGCAAGGGCGCGAGGTCGACCTCGGACTTTCCGTCCGACGTCAGCGCGACGAAGCGGCGGTACAGTGCGGGATATTCCTCATCCGTGGCATCGACCACCAACCTGTTGCCGTCGCGCAGCTGCCGTCCGCCTTTCGACAGCGTCACAGACCCGGCCTCGGTCTCGCACAGGATGTCCCAGCTCGGCGGCCCGGTCTGGCGAAAATCGAATTCGGCGTGGATCGGCAGACCGTTCTCATCGGACAGCTCGATTGCCGCGGCAATCGGCGCCTCCCGGTTGGAAGGAACGTCCAACATCGCGCTCCTGACAAAGACTGGACGCGGCAGGATCTCGGTCAGGATCGACAGCGCGTTGATGCCGGGATCGAACACGCCGAAGCCACCGGCCTCGAAGATCCAGGCCTGGCCTGGATGCCAGACGCGGACGTCTTCCTTCCAGATGATGATCACCTTGTTGATCGTGCGGCCGGCGAGCAATTTCCGAGCCGGCCCAACCGCGGGTGCGTAGCGCGAGTGCCATGCCGCAAACAATGTCCGGCCCGCCTCGCCAGCGGCCGCGATCAACGGCGTGAGTTCGCCTAACGTAGACCCAGGCGGCTTCTCCAGCAGCACGTGCTTCCCTGCGGCGAGCGCCGCGGCGGCCTGCGCGTGACGCGCCTGCGGCGGCGTGCACAGTACAACGGCATCGATCTCCGGCCCGTCGCGCAACAACTCCTGCAAGTCGCGGAAATGCGGCAGGCCGGATGGGGTCTTGGCCGGATCGGCCACCGCGACGAGTGCAGCGCCTGATGTCTTCGCGATCGCAGGCACGTGCTGCCGGCACGCGATCTCCCCGAAACCGACGATGGCGATGCGAAGCAGATCGCTCATGGCCGTCCTCGCGTTGCTGCCCGCCCGGACGGCCGATGCTGCCGGGCAAGGTCATAGGGCAGCGCCGGATACCAACGGCATGATCCGGCTTTGGTTGCAAAGGCGCAGTTCCACGACGCCTTGTTGTGCGGCGCACGGCGGGGGCATCGGTTCTGATCCATCACAACCGATGCTCCAAACTGTTGTTTTGACGGGTTTTCTTCACGCGAACCGGTCACCGCTCCATTCGAAGCCGCGCTAGCGCGCGGCTTCGAATCCGCCGAGCACCGCCGTCAGATTGGCACCGAGGATGTCGGAGAGATAGCCGCCTTCCTGCACCAGCACGGTCGGCAGGCCGAAACGGGCGAGCGCCTCGCCGATCCGGCGGAAGCCGTCGGTGGTGACGGCGAGGCCCGCGAGCGGGTCCTTCTCGGAGGCGTCGAGACCGAGCGCAACCACGAGCGCGGTCGGCGCGAATGAGCGGATCGCCTTCTCGGCCACCGCGAGCGACTTGATGTAATCGTCGTCGCCGGCGCCCTTGGCGAGGGGAATGTTGAGATTGGTGCCGAGGCCGGCCCCCGCGCCGCGCTCATGCGCATAGCCCCAGACGAACGGATAGAAGAACGACGGATCGGCGTGGATCGAAACCGTGAAGACGTCCGGCCGCTCGTAGAAGATGCCCTGCGTGCCGTTGCCGTGATGCACGTCGACATCGAGGATCGCGACACGCTCGTGCTTCTGGCGCAGATGCTCGGCAGCGATCGCGCTGTTGTTGAGGAAGCAGAAGCCGCCGGCGAGATCGCGATAGGCGTGGTGGCCGGGCGGTCGGCACAGCGCGTAGACGGCATCCTCGCCGTCAAGCACCATCTGCGCCGCGGTGGCCGCGACGTCGCTGGAGCCGCAGGCGCCGGCCCAGGTGCCGGGGCCGATCGGCGCCGCGGTGTCGACCGTGTGCCAGCCGAGCTTGCCGACGATGTGGGTGGGGTACGTGCCGACGTTGCGCACCGGATGCATGTTCGCGATCATCTCCGGTCCGGCATTGCCGAGCGCCGACCATTCGTCCCAGGCTCCTTCGAGAAAGCTCAGATATTCCGGACTGTGCACCCGCGCCCGCGGCCCCTGCCCGAATTTGGTCGGCTCGATCAGCGTGTGCTTGCCGGCCTTCAGGCCCGCCAGCAGGCGGTCGGCGCGCTCGGGCTGCTCGGTGGTGCGCTGGACCACACCGCGGACCAGGAAGAATTGCGGATCATGGCTGCGGTGCAGATCACTGTAGACGGCCTTCACGGGATACTCCTGTTCGGTGAGCAGTTAAGCTGAGCCTTCGCTGGCGAATTGTACAGTATCAGCGGCGGCGACGATCTGAAACAGCGCGCGATTTCATGCTATGTCCGCAGGGCACGCAATGATTCAAACACGCAGGATACGAATCCCGGCCATGGCGGGAAGCAAGGCGGAGGCGGAGGATACGACAGCGGGGCGGCGCGGCCGGCCACGCTCTGCCGCGACCACGGCCGCGATCCTGCACAGCGCCTATACGCTGATGGCGACCACCGGCCTTGCCGCCACCACCATCGACGCCATCGCCAGACACTCCAACGTCTCGAAGATGACGATCTACAAATGGTGGCCGTCGCGCGAGGCCTTGCTGATCGATGCCTTCCTCGACCAGGCCTCGCGCGCGGTGCCGCTGCCTGAAGCGGGCCATCCGGTGGCCCGCATCCGCCGCCACGTCGCGAGCTATGTCGAGGCGTTGCAGGGCGAGTTCGGGCGGGTGCAGCTCGCGGTGATCTCGGAATGCATCTCGCAGACCGGCACGGCGGAATTGTTCTACGCGCGCTACCTTGGTTTGCGTCGCAGCCGGATGCTGGAAATCATCGCCGCCGGCCAGAAGGACGGCAGCATCGGCGCGCCGGGTGTGCCCGGCGATATCTATGACGCGATCTACGGCAGCCTGTTCTATCGCTATGTCTTCGGCATCAAGCCGCTGACGCCGGCCTATGCCCGCAACCTCGTCAATCTGGTGCTGCGGCCGCACGCCGAGGCGTGAGTATCACGCAGACCGCTGCCGCTGACGGCGGAACCAGGCCCAGGTCTCGCGCGTCACCGCGCGGTAATTGCTGCCGCGATACACGATGTGGCCATCGACGATGGCGTTCAGCTTCGGCAACGCATGAAACGGCACCGTCGGATAGGCATGATGCTCGACATGATAGGGCATGTTCCAGGCGAACCATTTCATGATCCGGCCTGTCATCGTGGTGCGCGTGTTCTCGAATGCGCTCCGCGTCCGCTCGCAACCGGTATGCTCGGCGTAAAGATATGGGCGCAGGATGAGCTGACCGGCCAGCAGCGGCACGATCCACACCCACAGCAGGATCGCGCTGTGCAGCGCGAGCGATGCCACGAGCAACAGCAGATAACCCGCGAGATAAAGCCTCGCCTCCAGCACGATCGAGGCGCGCTTGTGCTGCGGAATCCACGGCACGATCACCTTCCCGGTGAATGCATGCCGAAACATCAGCCGGATCCGGACCAGCACCTGCAACAGCCCCGAATAGGCAATCGCGAGCTGGGTGTCCGACGCCGGCTTGGGACCGACGATCAGCTCCGGGTCCTTGTCCGGATCCTGGGTGTAGCGATGATGGTCCCAGTGAAACAGGCAGTAATATTGGTAAGGCAATCCGATCATGAAGGCGGACAGATTGCCGACCACAAGATTGAGCGCATGACTGCGGAACGCGGTCTTGTGCGCGGTCTCGTGCACCACCATGAACAGGAACGCGACGAAGTAGCCCTGGATAGCAATCAGCGGCATCGCCCACGCGAGACCATCGCGCGACGAGACCAGCCAGATCAGCGCGCCGACCACAACGATCATCCCGTAATGGCTTGCCGCGCGCACCGCGCCGGCAAGGTTCGACTTGGTCGACAGATCGCGCAGGGTCAGCGGGCTGAGCGGCTTCAGGCGCGGTCCGGCGTCACTGGTCTCTGCGGTGCTCATGGTCGTCTCACTTGTCAACGTTGCAGCAATGCCGAGATCTCGGCGTTGATGAAGGCGCGGTCTTCGGCGTTGTTGACCGGATTGCCGGCACGGTGGCCGTGGATCGAGGGGATCGCGTGCAGCGCCACCGAGCGCGCATTGACCAGGCGGCCGAGCTCATCCTCGTTGTCGCGCGGATCGAAATAGCGGTCGGTGCGCCCCGGCATCAGCAGGACATGCGCCTTGATCGCCGCCAGCGCGCGGTCGAAGTCGCCGCCGAATTCATCGCAGCGGCTGATGTCGCCGGCCTGCCAGATCGCAATCTGCGCCAGCAGATTGTTCGCATCGCGCCGCGCGAAGGCACCGTCCCACGATCCCGCGAGGTAGTCTTCCAGCGAGCTGAAGCCGGCCTCGCGCCAGACTTCCTCGCGATAGAACTCATGCGACATCGCCCAGCCGGCATAGACGCGCCCCATCGCGCGAAGGCCCGCCGTCGGCTTGGCGACGAAGCGGCCATCCCGATAGGCGGGATCGGTGGTCAGCGCAGCCTTCACGCCTTCGAGGAAGACGTGGTTGTAAGGCGAGCACCGCGCGCTGCCGCAGACCACCGCGGCGCGCTCCACCATATCAGGATAGCGCGCGGCCCAGTGATAGGCCTGCATGCCGCCCATCGACCAGCCGTAGACCAGCGCGAGCTTGGTCACGCCGAACCGCTCGACCAGCAGCCGCCGCTGTGTGGCGACCGCGTCATGGAAGGTGAAGGCGGGAAACGGCGCGCCGCCGAGCACCTCGCTCGAATTCGACGGCGAGGATGACAGGCCATTGCCGAACAGGTTCGCGATGATGATGAAGTAGCGCTCGGGATCGAGTGCCCCGCCCGGCTGCACCAGCCATTCGATGTCGTCATGCTGCGCGGCGAACGACGTCGGATAGAGGATGACGTTGTCCTTGGCCGCGTTCAGCGTGCCGAAGGTCTTGTAGGCGAGCGCAAGTTGCGGAAACACGGCGCCGCCCTGCAAGGTCACCCTGCCTGCTTCGAACACCTCATAGTCGCGTGACGTGGTCATGGGTATTCGACCTCGAACGGCAGGCGCGGCGCTGCGCCCTCAATAACTGTACTCATAGTACACTAATTTGGAACCGAAGCAAGAGCTACAAAGGTGGCATGACACCGGGCCGATCCATTCAAAATCGGTATCGATCAATACCCCTTTCGGCTTGGACCCATTGCCGTCATCTCTCTAGGACAGACCCCGAGGAAATATTCGAGGAGGCGCGAATGAGCGCAATTGTGTCCGCCACCGACGCGCGGCGATCCCGCGTCCGGCTGTTGATCGTGACGATGCTGTTTCTCGTCACCACCGTGAACTATGCCGATCGCGCCACGCTCTCGATCGCCGGCCCCGCCCTCTCCAAGGAACTGCATCTCGACCCGGTCGCGATGGGTTACGTGTTCTCAGCCTTCGGCTGGTCCTATGTGGTCGCGCAAGTGCCGTGCGGCTGGCTGCTCGACCGCTACGGCTCCAAATGGGTCTATGCGATCAGCATCATCGTCTGGTCGATCTTCACCGCGATGCAGGGCCTAGTCGGGTTCCTCTCCGGGGGCGCGGCCGTGGTGCTGCTGTTCGGGCTGCGCTTCCTGGTCGGCTTCGCCGAAGCGCCATCGTTCCCGGCCAATGCCCGCATCGTCGCGGCCTGGTTCCCCGGCAATGAGCGCGGCACCGCATCGGCGTTCTTCAACTCCGGACAGTATTTCGCGACCGTGATCTTCGCGCCGCTGATGGGCTGGATCGCGCATGAATACGGCTGGCGTCACGTGTTCTATGTGATGGGCGGGCTCGGCATCGTGATGGGCATCGCCTGGATCAAGACGATCTACGAGCCGAAGGACCATCCTGGGATCAACGAGGCCGAGTTCGACTATATCAAGCTGGGCGGCGCGCTGGTCGACATGGACGCGGCGAAGGGCGGCAAGACGCACGACAGCGGCCCCGGCTGGAACCATATCCGCCAGCTGCTCGCCAACCGCATGATGCTCGGCGTCTATATCGGCCAGTACTGCATCAACACGCTGACCTACTTCTTCCTGACCTGGTTCCCGGTCTACCTGGTGAAGGAGCGCGGGCTGTCGATCCTGCAGGCCGGCTTCGTCGCGACATTACCGGCGCTGTGCGGCTTCATCGGCGGCGTGCTCGGCGGCGTAATCTCGGACTACCTGCTGCGCCGCACCGGCTCGCTGACCATGGCGCGCAAGATCCCGATCGTCGGCGGCATGCTGCTCTCGATGGTGATCATCGCCTGCAATTACGTCGACAGCCAGGCGCTGGTGGTCGGCTTCATGGCGCTCGCCTTCTTCGGCAAGGGCATCGGCGCGCTTGGCTGGGCGGTCGTCTCCGACACCTCGCCGAAGGAAGCCGGCGGCGTCTCCGGCGGCTTGTTCAACACCTTCGGCAATCTGTCCTCGATCACCACGCCGATCATCATCGGCTACATCCTCGCCGCCACCGGCTCGTTCAACGGCGCGCTGGTGTTCGTCGGTGCCAACGCGCTGGTCGCGGCGATCGCCTATCTGTTCATCGTTGGCGAGATCAAGCGGGTGCAGCTGAAGACGGCCTGACCGGGCGGCCGCCGCAACAACAGATCAACGGCGGCTTCGGCCGCCGTCTTTGTCTTCTTGTTTGTCTTCTTGGCCAGTGGGAGGCATCGATGCTAGAACGTACAAATCCTCGCGCGATCCATTCCAGGCTAGCATCGATGTTCGACCTGAACCAGCTCCGCTGTTTCGTCACAGTGGCCGAGGAATTACACTTCGGCCGCGCCGCGGCGCGGCTCAACATGACACAGCCGCCGCTCAGCCGGCAGATCCAGGTGCTCGAGCACATCATCGACGCGCCGCTGCTGGAACGCACCAGCCGTTCGGTGCGGCTGACCCCGGCGGGGCGCAGCTTCCTGCCCGAGGCGCGACGCATCCTCAAGCTCGCGGAATCCGCTTCGCAGGTGGCCCGCCGCATCGCGCTCGGCAAGACCGGCTCGCTCAAGATCGGCTTCACGGCCGCGGCCGCCTATGGCTTCCTGCCCGATCTGATCGCAGCCGCCCGCTCCCGCCTGCCCGAGGTCGATTTTTCCCTGAAGGAGATGGTGTCCGGCGATCAGTTCGAGGCGCTCACCACCGGCCAGATCGATGCCGGCCTGTTGCGCCCGCCGATCGCGCGGCCGGAATTCGCCAGCCGGCGCGTCGTGGCCGAGCCCCTGCTGGCCGCGATTCCGAAGAAGCATCCGCTGGCCGCGGCGGAGACCGTCAGCATCAAGGATTTCGACGACCAGCCCTTCGTGATGTATTCGCCCTATGAGGCGCGCTACTTCCACGATCTGCTGGTGTCGCTGTTCACGCGCGCCGACGTGCTGCCGCGCTATGTGCAGCATCTCAGCCAGATCCATTCGATCCTGGCCATGGTGCGCGCCGGGCTCGGCGTCGCGATCGTGCCGGAGGCCGCCGCCAGCCTGAAGATCGCGGACGTCAAGTTGAAGCCGCTGAAGCTGCGCACGCCGGTGCCGGTCGAGCTGTTCATGGTGTGGCGGCGCGACCACGAGAACCAGTTGCTGCCGTCCTTGATCGAGATCGCAACCGAAATCGCCGCGCCGCATCTGCGCGCCGATTGATGCAGATTGTGTATCGCTCGATACCGCGTTTGGCTTGGACGCGCATCGAAGCATTCCCTAAGAATTCGGCCATGGACGCGCGCTGCTCGCGCATCCCTGATCCCAACATCATTCAAGGAGTGGCGCCATGAGCAAGATGACCCCTCAGGAAATGGCCGCGAGAATCGGTGGCGGTCTCCTGTCTTTTCCCGTGACCCCGTTCAAGCCGGACTATTCGTTCGACGAGGCGACCTATCGCGCCAACATGGACTGGCTGTGCGGCTATGACGTCGCCGGCCTGTTCGCCGCCGGCGGCACCGGCGAGTTCTTCTCGCTGACGCCGGCTGAAGTTCCGCACGTCGTGAAGATCGCGGTCGAAGAGACCAAGGGCCGCGTTCCCGTGCTGGCCGGTACCGGCTACGGCACCGCCATCGCGCG
>NZ_JACMYP010000238.1 GCF_020889705.1 Bradyrhizobium altum
TGGTGGATGGACCGGTTACTACGGCAAACCAGGACCAATCGTAATGATGCAAGGGCTGCAAGCTCTCAAGGCCATGCTTCGTGGCTGGAAACTCCGAGCAGATGTGTGAATCTCGTAGGGCTTGACCGGGCGGCGACAGCAGTGCTTGTTGGTGGCTATTCCTCTTCTTCCGGCTCGCTGCTGCTGCTGCTGCTGCTGCTGCCGGCGGCGCTGCGGCTTGCCATCAGGCCGAGCGCGAGACCGCCGACCGCCAGGATCGGGATCAGCCGCTTCACGCCGATGGCCCGCACGATCTGCAGGCCGGTGGCGATCAGTGCGGGGTCGGCCAGCATTGTCGCCGCGGCCGATTTCGCGGCCTTGGCCGCTTTCTCCGCGCGGAGGCGCATCTCTCGCTTGCGCGCCATGTAAACGGCAATCGCGATCAGCGTGACGACGAGGAACACCGCGGCGCCGGACAGGCATGCCTCCACCGGACCATAGTGCTGCAGCACATAGACGAAGGCGGCCGCGCACAGGAACGCGATGGTGATGAACAGCGCGATCGCGGCCGCCGCCGCAAGCGACGTCAGCCGCAGCGCGCTGCCGGTGGATTGCTTGACGTCATCGATCAGCCGCTGAAGCATTGACCAGCCCTGTCCTTCAAAGCCCTGCTTTGAACCTTGCCTTGAATCTCGCCTTGAAAAGCGCATCGACAAACGAGGCGGCGGCGCGCCAGCGCTGCCATCGCGTCCAGAACGGTGGTTTGCGCATGACCTAGCGCCGCCAGGTGACGCCGATCAAAAAGCCGAGGCCGAGGGCAAGGCCGACGGTCGCCAGCGGCCGCTGCGTGATCACCTCTTCCAGCGATTCCTCGATCGAGGATGCCGCATCCTGCGCCGCGTCCATCATCGCGCTGCCGCGCTCCGACATGTCATCGAGCGTCGATTCCGCGTTGGCGCGCACATCCTTGTAGCGGCGGCGGGCCTGCTTGCCTGCGTTGTTGGCAAACGAGTTGAGCGCGTCGGTGATCTGTTCGGTGAGGGCTGCAATATCGTTCTTCACGGCAGTGACATCCTTTTCGAGGCGTTCGTAGGTCGCTTTGTCCGTCATGTTCTTGATCCCAAATGCGCTGTCCGTGCTCGACATTGAAAAGCTCCCGGAGAACGTGCGTGTTCGGAGAAAAACGCTTCGCAGCTCGCAAGGTTCCAGATGTGAAACCGGGGTTTGTTGTTCGACGCGTTTTCTTCACGCGAACCGGTGCCCACTTCGCTTGAAAACGCTTTGTTAATCCTCAGGCAGCTGCGGCGAATTGACCGGCATCAAATGCTCCTTGACGATCAACGCCACGATCAGCAGCGGCGACGACAGGAAGGCGCCCATCGGGCCCCACAGCCAGGTCCAGAATGCGAGTGCGAGAAAGACTGCGAGCGCATTCAGCGACAGCCTGCGGCCCACGATCGTCGGCGTGACGAAATGTCCTTCCATGAAAGTGACAACCGCAAAACATGCCGGGGCGAGCAGCCCGGCGCCGATGGTCGGCGAGGCGATGATGCCGACCACGACCAGCACCACGAACATCGCGACGGGGCCAATGATCGGAATGAAGTTCAGCGTCGCGGCGAGCGCGCCGAGCCCGGCAGGGTTCGGCATCCCCGTCGCCGCGCAGATCGCGCCGGTGACAACGCCGATGCCGACATTGATCATCGTCACCGTCAGCAGATAATTGCCGAGATGGGTCTCGACCTCATTGAGGATACGCAGCGTGCGCAGCCGCGCCGCGCGTTCGCTGAAGGTCATCACTAACCCGCGGCGCAGATCCTTCCAGCTCGCGATGAACAGGATCAGGGTGGCGATAAACAGCAGGAATTCGGCGAAGGTCGGAGACAGGAATTCCAGCGTCGGCTGCACCCATTCGAACTTCGGTATCTGGATCGTGGCGAGCGTGTTGGAGCCGCCGACCATGCTTTGCAGCTCCTGCCATAGCGCGAGCGGCCGGTCGAACACGTGCAGCTTGTCCCTCAGGATCGCGCCGAGCTCGGGGAGCCGCGAGCTCCATTCCATGACGGGCGAGGCGATCAATCCGACCATGAAGGTAACGGCGGCGCTGACCGTGATCACGATCAGCACTGCGCCGAGCGCGCGCGGGATACGGTAGCGCTCGAGCAGGCTCGCCGCCGGCGACAGCATGGTGCCGACGATGAAGGCCATGGTGATCGGAAGGAAGACGGCGCGCGCCAGATAGAGCACCGCCACCACGACGATCACCAGCAGCGCGACCAGCGCGAAGGCGACGACCTCGGCGCGGCTGATCACCGGCGGCATTTCGGCTTTGCTGTCGGGGAAGGGCGTGCCGTCGGGCGCGTTGTCAAGCATACGTTCACCCGGAAAGGCGCGCACCGGACTCCTCCCGAATGGGACAAATGAATTTCGCGTCAAATTGCGCGTGGCAACGGCGTTGCCCCGGCAAAGGTTCCATCGCGCTCTCGTGAGGCGTGGCGGGTTGACAATCGCGACTTCCCGACGATCCGCACCGGAACCGACTCGCGGCCACGCGCGTTGGGTTGGCATCGCATCACCATGATGCGCATCCCGTCCAGGGGCAGCACATGACACAGCAGTCTCTCTCCAGCCGCCGGCTTGCGTCGCGCGCCGCGCGCACCCTCGTCCGCACCTTTGCCTTTGCCAGCGTCCTGCTCGCGACGCCATTCATTGTCGCCAATTCGGCGAGCGCTCAAGTCCGCTCCTCCGCGCTCGGCTATGCGTCGACGCAGCCGGGCGGATTCCCCTCCGACGAGGTGATGAACGATCCCTCGACCGAGGACGGCGCGCTGCCGGAGCGGCTGCGCCGCACCACCGTCGCGCTCAACACATCAGAGGCGCCCGGCACCGTCATCATCGATACCGGCAACACCGCGCTGTATTATGTGCTCGGCGGCGGCCGGGCGATCCGCTACGGCGTCGGCGTCGGCCGCGAAGGATTCACCTGGGCGGGCACCCAGACCATTAGCCGCAAGGCCGAATGGCCGGACTGGCATCCGCCGGCCGAGATGATCAAGCGCCAGCCCTATCTGCCACGGTTCATGGCCGGCGGCCCCGGTAACCCGCTCGGTGCGCGTGCGATGTACCTCGGCTCCAGCGAGTACCGCATCCACGGCACCAACGATCCGTCGACGATCGGCAAGTTCGTATCGTCGGGCTGCATCCGGCTGACCAACGAGGACGTCTCCGACCTGTTCAGCCGGGTCGATGTCGGGACCAAGGTCGTGGTGCTGCCGAAGAACGCACCGCATCTTGCCGCGCGCGAGCTCGGCCCGACCACGACGCAGATCTCGGTCCGGCCGGCTCCGGCGCAACCGCGCCCCGCGGTGATGACGCTGCCTTCCGGCCGTCAGGCGTTGAACATCCCGGCGACTTCGTCGTTGTACTAGAGCGTTTTCGAGCGAAGTGGATACCGGTTCGCGTGAAGAAAGCGCGTCAGAACAAGAATCCGGAGCCCCGTTCCGATTCAATCGGAACGGGGCTCTCGGGATCGGCGTTTGGACTGAGGGTCGGTGATGGCAAGGCGGCACGTTAGGCGGTGGGCGTTCGGGACGGCGACAGTGCTCGGCCTGTCCCTTGCGCCCGCGGCGCAAGCCCAGGATTTCTTCTCGCAACTGTTCGGCGGCTTCATGCAGGGCCGCCCGCCAGTGATCCGGATGCCGTTCGACGACGGCCGCGCGCCCATGCCGCGGGCCGAGCGTCGCGCGCGCTATGACGGCGGCCAGGCCTATTGCGTGCGCACCTGCGACGGCCGCTATTTCCCGCTGGCTGCGACCGGCAACCAGAGCAAGGCGGAGAGCTGCAACAGCTTCTGCCCGGCGAGCGCGACCGAAGTGGTCTATGGCGGCAATATCGACAACGCCGCGACGGACGACGGCAAGCCGTATTCCGAACTGCCGAACGCATTCCGCTATCGCGACGAGATCGTCTCGGGCTGCACCTGCAACGGCAAGGACCCCGTCGGGCTCGCCGCGGTGAAGATCGAGGACGATCCGACCTTGCGCAAGGGCGACATCGTCGCCGGCAAGGACGGGCTGATGTCGGTCGGCCGCCCGGACCGGCGCGGGGCATCCCTCAACTTCACGCCGGCGCCGGATCGTATCCGCGCCAAGTATCAGCGCGCGCCGGTGCTGGCGCGCGAGTAGCGCCGATCAAGCGAGACCGGCCACTTTCGGTTCCGTTGTCTGGAACCGGATTCCTCGTCGCACGTTAGCAACGGGCGAACAGCACATTCACCGATGCCATCAGGGGGCCCCGCATGCTCGTCGGCGTACTCGTCACTTTCCTTGTCGTTATTCTCGTTCTTTATCTCATCAACATGCTGCCGCTCGACGGCCGCGCCAAGCAGATCGCGCGCGTCGTCGTCATCATCATCGGCATCGTCTCGCTGCTAAAATATCTCGCGGTGTTCTAGATTCGTCATTGCGAGCGAAGCGAAGCAATCCATCTCACCGCGCGAGTGGAGCAATGGATTGCTTCGTCGCTTCACTCCTCGCAACGACGTCGATGCAGCACCATCAGGGTCTACAGTTCAGCCGCGAAACAAGGCGTATACCCTCGTCCACCGCTGTCATCGCCCGGCTCGACCGGGCGATCCAGTACGCTGCGGCTCCTCGATTCAAGCACAGACGCCTCTGGAATACTGGATCGCCCGCATGCGCGGGTGATGACGCTGCGAGGGGCGTCCGCAGGATTTCTGAATAATAGAAGAACATCGCTGATTTGCCCGACGAGTCAAGTTGCCGTATCCGCCAGCCGCCGCCGGCTACCTTGCATGGGGTTGTTTTCGATATTTTGGCAGTGCGCCCCTGCGACGGCAGGCTATCGCATCCGGCTATTCTAGCGCCGCTTGCGGCGCCAACAAAAAAGCCCCGGCTTGCGCCGGGGCTTTTGCTTGTCGTTGCGATCGCTCGCGGATCAGCCCGCGGCCTTGGCCTCGCGGCGGCGCGCGGTGAGGATGTACTCGGTGTAGCCGTTCGGCTGCGTACGTCCCTCGAAGATGAGGTCGCAGGCCGCCTTGAAGGCCACGCCGTCGAACGCCGGCGCCATCGGCTTGTAGAGGGCATCGCCGGCGTTCTGCTTGTCGACGACGACGGCCATGCGCTTCAACGACTCCATCACCTGGTCCCTGGTGATGACGGCCTGATGCAGCCAGTTCGCCAGATGCTGGCTCGAGATGCGCAGCGTCGCCCGGTCTTCCATCAGGCCGACATCGTGGATGTCGGGCACCTTGGAGCAGCCGACGCCCTGGTCGATCCAGCGCACGACGTAGCCCAGGATGCCCTGGCAGTTGTTGTCGATCTCCTGCTTCACGTCATCGGGCGCCCAGTTCGACTGCGACACCGGAATGGTGAGGATGTCGGAGAGTTTTGCACGCGGCCCGCTTTTGGTGAGCTCCTGCTGGCGGGCGATCACGTTGACCTGGTGATAGTGCAGGGCGTGCAGCGTGGCCGCGGTCGGCGACGGCACCCAGGCGGTGGTGGCGCCGGCCTGCGGGTGGCCGATCTTCTGCGTCAGCATGTCGGCCATCTTGTCGGGCGCGGCCCACATGCCCTTGCCGATCTGGGCATGGCCGGGCAGGCCGTCGATCAGGCCGTTGTCGACGTTCCAGTCCTCATACGCCTTGATCCACGGCTGCGCCTTCATGTCGTTCTTGCGGATCATCGGACCCGCTTCCATCGAGGTGTGGATCTCGTCGCCGGTGCGGTCGAGGAAGCCGGTGTTGATGAACATGATGCGCTTGGAGGCGCGCTGGATGCAGGCCTTGAGGTTGACGGTGGTGCGGCGCTCCTCGTCCATGATGCCGACCTTCAGCGTGTTCTCCGGCAGGCCGAGCATCTTCTCGACCTCGGCGAACAGGTCGCAGGTCAGCGTCACCTCGTCGGGGCCGTGCATCTTCGGCTTGACGATATAGGCCGAGCCGGTGCGGCTGTTCTTGACCTTGGAATTGCCCTTGAGATCGTGGATCGCGAGCAGGCCGGCGACCGCGGCGTCCAGCAGACCTTCCGGGATCTCCTCGCCCTTGGCGCCGAGCACCGCGTCGGTGAACATGTGGTGGCCGACATTGCGCATCAAGAGCAGGCTGCGGCCGTGCAGCTTCAGCTCGCTGCCATCGGGCTTCTTGTAGACGCGGTCGGCATTGAGCGAACGGGTCAGCGTCTTGCCGCCCTTGTCGAAATCGGCCGACAGCGTGCCGTTCATCAGGCCGAGCGTGTTGCGATAGACCAGCACCTTGTCCTCGGCGTCGACGGCGGCAACCGAGTCTTCCATGTCGAGAATGGTGGAGACCGCCGACTCCAGGATCATGTCGGCGACGCCGGCCGGATCGTCCTTGCCGATGACGTTGCTGCGGTCGATCTTGACCTCGACATGCATGCCGTTGTTGACGAGCAGGATCGCGCTGGGCGACGCAGCGTCGCCCAGATAGCCGGCGAACTGGGCGGCGTTCTTCAGCGCGGTCGAATTGCCGCTCTTCAGCTTGACCGACAGCTGGCCTGCGATCACGCTGTAGGAGGTCACGTCGGTGTGGCTTCCGGTCGCGAGCGGCACAGCGGCGTCGAGGAACGCCTTGGCCTTCGCGATCACCTTGTCGCCGCGGGCCTTGTTGTAGCCGCGGCCACTCTCACTCGGATCATACGGGATCGCGTCGGTGCCGTAGAAGGCGTCGTACAGCGAACCCCAGCGCGCGTTGGCGGCGTTCAGCGCGTAGCGGGCGTTGGTGAGCGGCACCACGAGCTGCGGGCCGCAGATCTTTCCGATTTCCTCGTCGACATTTGATGTCTCGACCTTGTGGGTCGCGGGCTCGGGCAGCAGATAGCCGATGTCCTTGAGGAACGCGGTGTAGGCGTTGATGTCGAACGGCTTGCCCTTGTGGGCGCGATGCCAGTCGTCGATCTTGGCCTGCAGCGCGTCGCGGACCGCGAGCAGTTCGCGGTTCTTCGGGCCGAGCTTCTGGACGATGGCGGCGAGTCCTGCCCAGAACGCGTCAGGCGCGATCCCGGTCTTCGGCGTCGCCTCCTTGGCGATGAAATCGAACAGGACAGGGGCGATCTTCAATCCATGGGCATCGACACGAGTCATGATGGGCTTTCTCAAAGAAATGGGGCGTTTAGGGGCTGTTTTCGAAAGAAATCAGCAAAAAACGCGCCAAAGGCGGCGTTCACGGTCCTTTTTGCCCTAAAGCCACGGCTCTGAGAAGGCCCCCTTTCCCCGGGCGCTGCGCCGGCAGCCGCCGTGAAACTTCAGAGCCGGATCCCGTCTCGTAAAGACGCGGTCAGGGCGCCCTGGTCCGTACCTTGGTGGCGATCAGCAATGCGGCGAGCAACAAGGGAATTGCGCCCGCCACAAACACCGCCGCCGCGCCCATCAAATCGAGCACCAGCCCGCCGCCCGCCGCACCCATGGTGATGCCGAGGAAGATCGAGGCCACAGTCAGTCCAGTGCCGCTTTCGGTCTCATCGGGCACCATGCGGGTGATCCAGGTCGTCGTCGCCACCGGTACGGCGCTAAAGGCGAATCCCCAGAGCGCGACCAGCACCAGAGCGGGAATGACGTCCTTGCCGTAGAGCGAGAGCAACAGACCGAGCACGCTGATCGCCAGCGGCATCGCGATCAGCGTGAGCTTGAGTTTGCGCTCGGCCATCAGCCCGCTCGCGAAGGAGCCGATATAGTTGGCGACGCCGAAAGCAAGCAACGTCGCTGCGACGCCGGCAGCGCCAAGCCCGGTCACGCCTTCAAGGAAGGGACGGATATAGCCGAAATAGCCGAAGTGTCCGGTGAAGACCAACGTAGCCGCGAAGATGCCGGCGCCGATCCCCGGCCGTGTCAGGATGTCGACCAGGGTGCCGAGCCCGGCTTCTCCCCTCGGCGCCAAACGCGGCAAGGCCAGCGCCTGGATGACGAACACCGCTGCGCCCAATGCCGTCGCGAGCAGGAACACGGAGCGCCAGCTCGCCACCTCACCGAGATAGCTGCCAAGCGGAACGGCAATGATCATCGCGGCGGGAATGCCGCTCATCACGATCGACAACGCCCGTGCAACCAGCGACGGCGGCACCAGCCTGATCGTCGTTGCTGCCGCCATCGCCCAAAAGCCGCCAATGGCGAGGCCAAGCACGATCCGCGCCGCCAAGAGGAACGTGATGTTCGGCGCCAGCGCCACCAGCAGATTGGAGATGACCAGCAGAATCGAGAAGCTGAGCAGCACCGGTTTTCGATTGAAGCTGCGCGTCAGTCTCGGCGTGAACAACGCCCCGACCAGGCCGGCCAGCGAGGTCGCCGTCACCGCCTGACCGGCCAGCCCTGGACTCACGCCGAGATCCCTTGCCATCGGCGTCAGCAATCCGGACGGCAGGAACTCCGCCGTCAGAAGCGCGGTGACACCCAGCATCATGGCGGCGACCGCGCCCCAGGCAGGCTGTTCCAAGAGGAGCGGCTCGAGCGCGACGTCGCGCGGCACCGGCGCAACCACATCGGTGTGCGCCAGAGCAGGGTCCACTTCTTGATCCATTGACCAAAACTTCCATTTCTATGCTGCGTTGCCGCAGACATAGGCTGGAGATTTTGGACAATCTATGCCATAAACACCCCAATGTTTGATCGATCGTCCAAATCGCCTGCCGCCGATACGACTGATGCCGCCGTCGATCTGGTGAGCGAATTGTTGCTCGGCATGCGGCTTGAGGGCGTTTACTACCGTCGGATCCAGACCACGGCGCCCTTCGGTCTGCGCTTTGAAACGCCATACGGACGCGCACAATTCCACTTCGTCGCCCATGGCACGGCGCTGCTGCGCTACGCCGATGCGACGCTGCTTCCGCTTGGATGCGGTGACGCAATCTTCCTGCCGCGCGGCGGTGCGCATGATCTCGTCTCGGCCCCGGATGAGCCGAGCTGCGACGTCGATCGTTTCGAAACCGAGACGCTCTGCGGCAATGTCGATGTGACGTCGGCCTGCCCTGAAGGATGCCCGCAGGACGAGTCGGTTCTGGTCTTCAGCGCTTGCATGAATTTCGATCTCGGCGGCATGCGCCCGCTCATCGCCCTGATGCCGGAGGTGATGCGGGCCGACACGTTGCTTGTGCGCCAGCCGGAAATCGAACCCATGCTGAAGGCGATGGAGCGGGAGACCTGCACGCCGCGGGCCGGCTCCGTCGGCGTGACGGCGCGGCTCGCCGATGTTCTCGCCGCGTCGATCGTGCGCGGCTGGGTCGAATGCGGCGGCGCCAACGCCATGGGCTGGTTCGAGGCCTTGCGCGATCCGCGTCTCGGCCGCGCCATCGGCGCGCTGCATCGTGCTCCCGGCCGCAACTGGACTGTTGCCGAGTTGGCCGCGGAGGCGGGTTGCTCGCGTTCGCTGTTCGCCGAGCGTTTCCAGTCAATGACGGGGCAATCGCCGCTGCGCTATCTTGCCGAGCTGCGCATGCGCCTCGCGACACAGTGGATCGAGCATGAGCGCCAGCCGATCGACGTGATCGCGCAACGGCTGGGCTATGCGTCGCAGGCAGCCTTCAGCCGCGCGTTCAAGCGTATCACCGGGCAATCGCCGGGAATGGTGCGGCAACCGGCTGGAAGCCGCCGCGCGGCGGAATAGGCCTCAACCGAACCGGTTTTTGACACCGCCGTCATGCCCCGCTTCAAGCGGGGCATCCAGTGCGCCGCGGCCCTTCGGCCCGAAGGCTGATGTCTCTGGAATACTGGATCGCCCGGTCGAGCGGGCGATGACACTGAGTGGAAACTAGATATTCGCCGCGAGGTCGGTCAGTTCGTCGAACAGGATGCCGGTCGTGGCCAGCATCCGCTCAATCGCGTCGGTGGCATCGCTGACCGAGCGGTTCGAGGTGTCGATGGTCAGTTCGTTGCCGGTCGGCGGCTGGTAGTCGTTGGTGATGCCGGTAAAGGACGGCAATCCACCCGAGCGCGCCTTGGCGTAGTGGCCTTTGGGATCGCGGGTCTCGCAGACCTCGGCAGGCGTGGCGACATAGACCTCGCGGAATGCGCTGTCGGCGATGCGGCGGGCTGCCGCGCGGTCGGCGGTCGACGGCGAGACCGCGGCGACGATTGCGATATGGCCGTTGCGCGCCAGATGGGTCGCGACCTCGGCGAGGCGGCGAATGTTCTCAGTGCGATCCTGCGGCGAGAAGCCGAGGTCGCTGTTCAGCCCGGCGCGAAAGGTGTCGCCGTCGAGCAGGATCGGCGAGCCGCCATTGCTGAACAGCCGCCGCTCCAGCGCGCGCGCCAGCGTCGACTTGCCCGAGCCGGGCAGGCCGGTCAGCCAGATCACAGCGCCATTGTGATGGTAGCGCGCCGAGCGCTCGTCCGGCCGCAGCGCGGATTCCACCGGCACGATGTCGATCGGCACCGCGGGCCGGCCGGCATCGACCGACAGCACGAGGCCGCCGCCGGCGATGCGCCCGTTGACCTCGATCACGAGGCGGCCGGTGCGCGGATTGTCGGTGTAGGGATCGGTCGCAACCGGCTGCGCCAGCGAGATGTCGATCTCGCCGACATGGTTGCGCGCGATCGCGGTGTTCTCTTCGTTGGACAGCGCGCCGGGATCGATCGCCTTTTCGATCGCGACCACGGTGGCGCGGCTTTCCTTGGTGCCGAGCCGGATCAGGATCTGCTCGCCCGTGGTCAGCGGCTTGTCGTGCAGCCAGAAGATCCGCGCGCGGATGCGGCGGGTGTCGCGCGGGCTCTGTCCGCTATGTCCGATGATGTCGCCGCGCTCGAGGAACAGCTCGCGGTCGAGCGTGATGCCGACCGAGCGCCCGGCGCCCTGCGGTCCGTTGACCGGCGTCACCGGCCAGCTTTCGACGGTCTTGATCTTCGCGATCTTGCCGGTGGGCATGATGACGATCTCGTCGCCGGCCTTCAGGCTGCCGGACTCGATGCGGCCCGCCACGATGCGGCGGTCGTCGAATTTGTAGATCGCCTGCACCGGCAGCCGCAGCGGCAGCTCCGCCAGCTGTGGTGCCGGCTCGAGCGCATCGAGCGCCTCGACCACGGTCGGTCCCTTGTACCATCCGATCCGCGGCGTGTGTTCGGCAACGCCGTCGCCGTCGCGCGCGGAGATCGGGACCACCGCGGTCGGCGTCACGCCGAGACCGATCAAATGCGCGGAAATCTCGTCGCTGATCTCCTTGAAGCGATCGGCACTGAAATCGACCCGGTCCATCTTGTTGACGACGACCGCGACCTGCTTCACGCCGAGCAGATGCAGGAGATAGCCGTGCCGCCGCGTCTGCGAGCGGACGCCTTCGAGCGCGTCGATGATCAGCACCGCGCCGTCGGCCTGCGAGGCGCCGGTGATCATGTTGCGCAAAAACTCTGCATGGCCGGGCGCGTCGATCAGCACGACGTCGCGCGAGCGGGTGCGGAAGCGGATCTGGGTGGTGTCGATGGTGATGCCCTGGTCGCGCTCGGTCTGCAGCGCGTCGAGCAGGAACGACCATTCGAACGGCATGCCGCGCCGCGCGCTGACCGCCTTCAGCATCTCCAGCTTGCCGTCCGGCAGGCTACCGGTCTCATGCAGCAGGCGGCCCACCAGGGTGGACTTGCCGTGGTCGACATGGCCGACGATGACGATGCGCACCTGGGGACGTGTGGTGCCGTTGGGGGTCGCCGAGATCGAGGCGGTGGGAAGAATCATGTTCATCAGAGCACTCACGCCAAACTGGGATCAGAGATAGCCGGCGACACGCAGTCGCTCGAACGCATCCTCGGTTTCGTGATCGAGTGCGCGGCCAGCGCGCTCCGGGATCTTGGTGCTCTCGAGTTCATCCAGGATTTCGTCGATGCTGGATGCGGTCGAAGCCACCGGGTTGGTGATGTCCTGATCCCCCAGCGAGCGATAGCGCTTGCCGTCCTTGGCGAGATAGAGCGGGATGATCGGAATGCTCTCGCGCTTGGTGTAGGCCCAGATGTCGGCTTCGGTCCAATGCAGGATCGGATGGATACGAAGATGCGCGCCTTGCGGCGGCGAGGCGTTGAAGTGATCCCAGAATTCCGGCGGCTGGTCGCGGACGTCCCATTCGCCTTCGAGGCCGCGCGGCGAGAACACGCGCTCCTTGGCGCGCGTTGCCTCTTCGTCGCGGCGGATGCCGGCGATCAAGCCGTCGAAGCCGAATTTGTTGAGCGCGAGCTTCAGGCCCTCGGTCTTGCGTGCGGCGGAGCGCGCGGCCGGCGGCAGGGTCGGGTCGACGCTGTCGATCGGCGGGCAGGGCTCGACGCGCAGATCGAGATCCCATTCCTTGCCGAAGCGGTCGCGGAACGCATACATCTCCGGAAACTTCTTGCCGGTGTCGACATGCAGCGCCGGGAACGGGACCCGGCCGAAGAACGCCTTGCGCGCCAGCCAGATCATCACATTGGAGTCTTTGCCGAGCGACCACAGCAGCGCGAGCTTTTTCAGCCGGGCGAACGCCTCGCGCAAAATATAGATGCTCTGGGCCTCCAGCTCATCGAGATGATCCATGGACGGGGGGGCCTGATTGGCAGGAATCCCCGGCACGGAAGATGCACTGCGAAGGGCTGCGGACCGCGTTCCGGCAGCGGCGGATTCGTTGTCGAGAAGATGCATCTCTTGGCCTTGGCCTGTGGAGTTGAAAATTCTAAAGTTGCGCTGCAATAGAGAAGAAATAATTTTCTCTTTGCCGGGCTTGATCGAGAGATAAATAGAAAATAATTTCAGTCAACCCCCAAATTGGGGAAGCGAGTGTCTGATGCGATATCTGCCGGTGTTTCTGGATCTGCAAAGCGGCAAGGTGCTGCTCGTTGGAGCGGGCGAGCTCGTGCGCGCCAAGTTGCGGCTGCTCGCAGCTGCCGGCGCCGCAGTTCGCTGGTACGCGACCGACGGCGATCATGAGCTCGCCGGCATCGCGGCGGAGGACGCCGCCCGCATCGAGCGCGCCGAGGGCGATCCGCTCGCGGCCGATCTCTCCGACGTCATCGCCATTCTCTGTGCCGGTGCAGGCGAGGTCGGTGTTGCGATGTCGGTGCGCGCCAAGGCGATTGGCCTGCCGGTCAACGTGATGGACGACCTCGTGCACTCCACCTTCATCATGCCTGCGATCGTCGATCGCGGCGACGTCGTGGTCGCGGTCGGAACCGGCGGCACGTCGCCGGTCGTGGCGCGTCGCATCCGCGAGAAGATCGAGGCGGTGCTGCCGGCGCGGATCGGCGATCTCGCCGGTTTCATCGGCCGCTTCCGCAAACCGATGCATGCGCGGATTGAAGAATTTCCGCTGCGCCGCCGCTTCTGGGAGCGCATCGTCGACGGCCCGATCGGCGCGCTGGTGCTGGCCGGCCGCAACGACGAAGCCGAGCAGGCGCTGAACGCGATCGGCGATCCCGCCGCGTTCGCCGGCGCTGATACGGAAGGCAAGGCTGTTGGTCATGTGACACTGGTCGGCGCCGGTCCGGGCGATCCGGATCTGCTCACCGTGAAGGCGCTGCGCGCACTGCAGGACGCCGACGTCGTGTTCTATGACGAATTGGTCTCAGCAGAAATTCTCGACCGCATCCGGCGCGATGCCACGCGGATTCCGGTCGGCCGCCGCATCGGCAAGCCCGGCATCGGCCAGGACGCCATCAACCGCCTGATGATCGAGGCCGCGCAGTCCGGCCAGCGCGCGGTGCGGCTGAAGGGCGGCGATCCCTTTGTGTTCGGCC
>NZ_JACMYP010000239.1 GCF_020889705.1 Bradyrhizobium altum
CAGACCGCGCGCACCACGTCGATCGCATGGGCCGGCGCGATCACGTAGTCGCTGACGCCGCGGCGTACCAGCTCGCGATACAGCGTCACGTCGTTGACCCGGCCGATCACGACCACCCTTGTGCCGGCGTCGCACACCGTGGCGAGCTGGTCGAGCCCGGCCAGAATGTCGCTGCGGCCCTCGGTCTCGAGAATGATGACATTGGGCGTCGGCGCCGAGCGATAGGCCTCGATGGCAGCCGCCATGCCGCCCATCTGGATCTTGAGGTGGGCCTTGGCCAGCCGGCGATCCTCGCCCGCCGACTGTACGGCGGCAGCGGTCTCGACCGTCTCGCAGAACGCCTGGACCGAGACCCGCGGCGCCGGAGCAATATGGTCGTCCACGGCCTGCGGCGGGGCGTCCGTCTGCTCTTCGGAGTTTTGCTGCGCGTAGGTGATCATTTTCCTGTGTCGCTTAGCTTGGCCCTGTCGGACTCGGGATACGTCGTGGCGGTGGTGGTGCCCTTGCGATACTTGTCGAAGGCGATATTGCGGCGCGACGTGTAGGCAGGGGTCTCCGCGCGCGGCTGCACGAGGTCAGTCGGGTCTTCGACCATGGCTGCGAGGTTGCGCTGATTGGCGCAGCCGAAATTGTAGTATTGCTTGTTCTGGATGTAGGAACCGTTGTGCATCGACGGGCCGAGATCTTCCGGCCACAGGCCGCACGGCCCGGCCTCCGCCTTCATCTTTGGATAGTTCACACGGATCGCAGGCATCAGGCGCGGATTCTCGGGATGGTATTTGCGCACGAGGATCCCGCGCGGCGGCACGCCGGCGGCGGCGAAGGTCGCCTGGATCTCGCGCAACGATTCCTGCGCGGGCCGGGCGTTCGGCGTGTCGGCGGGAACGTCGATGGTGACGGCGCCGGTGCCCTCGCGCATCCAGTCCTGCGCCATTCCCATCACCTCGGCGCGCTGCTCCGCGGTCAGCCCGCCGCGGCTGCGGCCAACGAAGACCACGATCGAGCGATCGGCCTCGGTCACCGCGATCGGGTGACGCTGGCGATAGTCGGCCGGCGAGTCCACCATCGCGAAACTGTTGTCGGCAGCGTGCTGGCAGGCGCCGAGCGTCATGGCAAGGCCGACGAGCGCTCCGGCGAGACCGGCGGTGCGCTTGTAATCGGCGGATGTTCTGGGTGTGGTCTGTGTCATCGTCCGCCTCAGTCGGTAATAAAGCCGTAGGTGCCGCGGTAATTCCGCGCTGGCTCGGTGCGGCCAGGCACACCGTAGACGCGATTGATGCTGCCGAGCAGGTCGGCCTGCGGATCGGACGCGTTGGCGAAGCCGTCATCCGGACGCGACAGGTCCTTCTGCGCCACGGCGCGAACGACATAGGGCGTCACCAGAACCATCAGTTCGGTCTGGTTGTTGACGAAGTCGCGGCTGCGGAACAGCGTGCCGAGCACGGGCAGCGACGCCAGCCCGGGAAGGCCGTTGATCGCCTGCTTGGTCTGGTCTTGGATCAGGCCGGCCATGGCCATCGAGCCGCCCGAGGGAATTTCCAGCGTGGTCTCGGCGCGCCGGGTCTTGATCGACGGGATCGTCGTTCCACCCGCGCCGCCGGTCAGCGCGTTCTCGGTCGAGACTTCCGACACTTCCGTCATCACCCGCAGACTGATGCGCCCTTCGGTCAGCACCACCGGCGTGAAGTTGAGCGAAATGCCGAATTTCTTGAAGCTGACGGTCTGGACGCAATTCCCGATCGCGCCCGTCGACGAGGTCTGACAGGTCACGCCGGTCGGTATGGGAAACTCGCCGCCCGAGATGAAGGTCGCCGATTCGCCTGATATCGCTGTCAGGTTCGGTTCGGCGAGCGTCCGCACGACGCCGGCGCTTTCCATGGCGCGGATCGTCGCCGACACCGACGATCCGAACGATGTGGTGAGCGCGTTGCCGGCCACGAGCGGTGAGCTGTTCGCGGTGAACGGGTTGCTGTTGGCGAATTTTACCACGGTCGTGCCGTAGTTGAGGTTCGCGGTGAGGTCGATGCCGAGCTGCTTGATCAGGCTGCGCGAGACTTCGGCAACCGTGACCTTCAGCATCACCTGGTCACGGCCGCGAACCGTAATCGAGTTCACGACCTTGTCGGGGCCGCCGACCAGCCGCGTGGCGATCTCGCCGGCCTGCTGTGCGTCGACCGGGCTCGCTGCGCTTCCGCTCAGCATCACGCCGTCGCCGACGCCCTCGATCTGGATATCGGAATTCGGCAGTGCCGCGCGCAGCGCGGCGCGCACGCCGTTGAGATCGCGCTTGACGGCGATGTCATAGGCCGCGATCTGCTGGCCGGCGGCGTCGAAGAACACGATGTTGGTCTGACCGACCGTCGCGCCGATGATGTAGGCGCGTTGCGCCGAGCGAACCACGGCGTTGGCGATCTTGGGATCGGCGACCAGCACGTCCTTGATGTCCCTGGGCAGGTCGATCACGATCGATTTGCCGACGCCGAGCGAGAGGAAGCGGGCATTCATCTGGCCGCCATCGGCCGATGCGGCAGGGGCAGGCGCGGCGCGGTAATCGCTCGCCACCACCGGTGTCAGCGCCGGATTGAGCGTGAGCGCCGCGACGGCCGAGAACGACAATGCGCGGACCATGAAGGCCCGCATCGTCCGTTGAGTTGCCCCGCCCTTCATCACGTGTGTCCTCATGGTCACTTCTGCATCGTCGCCTGGTTGGCAACGCCAAAGCGGATGACGTTGATCGTGTCACCGCGCTTCTGCCGGTTGTCGTCGGTCTTGGTTTCGGGCGCGTTGTTGTCGGCGATGCTGCGCAGCGCCAGCGACAGGACGCCGCTCTGGCGCGCGCGCGCCAGCGTCTCGGTCTGTTCGGGCTTCAGCTCCAGCGTCACCGTCTTGCCGATCAGTGCGTTGGTGCCGTCTTTTTCCTTCGGCGCCTGGTCGATCGCGAGCACGCGAACGTTGGTCAGGATCACTTCGGAGTTGACGACGTCGGCGCCGTTGCGGTCCGGATTCTTGTCCCGCTTCGACAGCAGGACGTCGACCCGGTCATTCGGCAGGATGAAGCCGCCGGCGCCGGTCTCGGGTGAGATTTCGGTCGATACCGCCCGCATGCCGGTCGGCAGGATCGCGGCCATGAAGCCGCTGCCGTCGGCCTTGACGAGCTTCTGCTCGCGAATCGGTTCGCCCTGGATGAACGGGGCGCGCGCGATCGAGCCGGTCACGTCCTTGATCGCTTCGGCGTTGCTGTCCCTGCGCATGAAGCTGGCGCTGGCGGTTGCCGCCGGCCAGGTCTGCCATTGCAAATCTTCGGGCTTAACGGCCTGGCCAAGGCCGATGTCGGTTTTCGCGACCAGGATGTCGACCGTGGGCAGCTGCGCGACCGGCGGAGCCGGCGCCGGCTTGTCGTCGCTTCCGCTCGCCAAATAGAGCGCCGCAAGGCCGGCGCAGCCTGCGATTGCCAGGACCAGAATGCGGGCCTTATCCATTACGCTTCACTTTCCACATAACGCCGCGACGCTGCCGCCGCCGTGATGGGAGTTGACCAGCTATTCGTCAAAGCATGGTTAATGAGGCGTATCTAAATCGCCTTAACGGGCGGTTACCGCTGCTTCTCAGCGCATGGCGAAGTGCGCGAGATCGATCGTCTTGATCCAGTCCGTCTCGGGATAGATCAGCAGGGCGCCGAGGGCGAGTGCGATGCCGTAGGGAATTCCGGTCTGCTTGTCGTGCAGGCGGCTGAGCCAGGCCTGGTTCGCGAGCGCATAGGGTAGCGGCCATTGCCGGAGCTGCAGCAGCAGCACCGTCAGCGCGCCGCCGAACAGCGACGCGAAGACCAGATAGGGGAGCAGATGCTCGAACCCGAACCACAGGCCGGCCGCGGCCGCGACCTTGGCGTCTCCGCCACCGACCCAGCCCATCGCAAACATGCCGAATGCCACCACCAGAACCAGCGCGCCCGCGCCGGCATGGTTGAGGATCTCGTGCACGCCCATCCCGGTCAGCGGCGCCAGGACGAAGAAGCCGGCCGCCAGCGCCAGCGAGATCCGGTTCGGGATCGTCATGGTCAAGAGATCGCTCGCCGCCGCAAAGGCCATCAGGGCCGGAAACAGCATCAAGCGTGCGATGTCGAGGATCATGGATTCATGCCGTCAAGCTGGAGCTGCGGTCGCGACCCGACGCTAGCGGCCAATGGTGAACAATCGGGAAAGGCCGGCCGTGGTCGCCATCAAGGCGCCGACGGCCGGTCCGCCAAATAGCAAAGGTCCCGGGGGTGCCGGGACCTTTGATGCGAGTTCCTGGGAACCGGATTACTTCAGCGAGCTGGCGACCGTGTTGAAGGTGCCCGAGAGCTTGGTGCCGACGCCGTTGACGGCAGCGATGATCGCGATGGCGATACCGGTGGCGATCAGGCCGTATTCGATGGCGGTCGCGCCCGACTCATCCTTCACGAAGCGCGAGACGAGGTTCTTCATAAGTAACTCCTGTGTACACGTGGCTGGTCGAACTAGGTTTGGTCTCGCCGGCGTTCTCAGCACCGTGACCATTGCGGCACCCTACGGTTCGACAATTTCGGCGCAGTTAATTTGATCGTATAAACACAGCGGGAACCCGCAGTTGTTGCGCACAGTAAATTTGGAATTAAGCGGTCCGCTAAGATTGCAGATTGTTGCCGGGGCCCGCTATCGGCACCTGTTCACGGCTCCTTAAGCGCACATCTATACCCATGGGGCTTCCGTCAGATGAGGCCGTCATGCCCAGCCTTCCCTTTGAAGTCATCGAGATGATCGGCCAGACGATGATGAAGGTGGTGCCGATCACGATCGCGCTGGCGCTGTTCTTCACGGTGCTCACTCATTTCTGGGCCTGCAATCCCGGCAAGCCGTGGTGGCAGAAGCGTGAGCTGGTCACCGACATCTGCTACTGGTTCTTCGTGCCGGTGTTCGCCCGCGTGCTGCGGATCGGGCTCCTGGTGGTGGGCGCAGCCGTGGTGTTCAACGTTCACGACGCCGACGATCTGATCGCGTTCTACGAGAACGGACATGGCCCGCTGGCGCAGCTTCCGCTCTGGCTGCAGTCCATTATCTTCCTCGTCGCCTCCGATTTCATGCTGTACTGGCTGCACCGGATGTTCCATGGCGGCGGCTTCTGGAAGTACCATGCCATTCATCACTCCTCCGAGGATCTTGAATGGATCTCGGCGGCACGCTTCCATCCGGTCAATCTTCTGATCGGCACGATCACTGTCGATGTGATCCTGCTGATGGCGGGCATCTCGCCGAACATCATGCTGTGGGTCGGGCCGTTCACCACATTCCATTCGGCATTCGTGCACGCCAACCTGAACTGGACGCTCGGCCCGTTCAAATACGTGATCGCGACGCCGGTGTTTCACCGCTGGCATCACACCGGGCTCGAGGACGGCGGCGACACCAATTTCGCGGGCACGTTTCCGCTCTGGGATATTCTGTTCGGAACGTTCCGAATGCCCGAAGGCAAACTTCCGGAAGATTACGGGGTCGATGCCGAGCAGGGCGTGCCGTCCGAGATCGGCGGACAGTTGGCCTATCCGTTCCGGCAATGACGCCGCCAGCCGGCCGGTGCGATCATGAGCGCTGAGACCGCGACCTTCCCGCGCGCGAAAACCTCCGTGTTCGCCGAGCTTCCGGCCTGGTTCTGGATGGCGTGCGGCGTCTATGCGCTGCTGCTGTTCGTCGGCGACAGGCTGCTCGCCGATTCCGACACCTACTGGCAGCTTGCCGTCGGCCGCTGGATCCTCGACCATCGCACGCTGCCGTCTGTCGACATCTATTCGTTCACCAAGGCTGGTGAGCCGTGGGTGTCATCGTCCTGGCTGGCACAGGTTCTGTTCGCGAAGGCCTATGACCTCGCCGCGTGGACCGGTCCGGCGGCGCTGGCGGCCGCCTGCGCCGCTGCCAGCTTCGCGCTGCTCACCGCCATCCTCAGCCGCGCGTTGCCGACGATCTACGCGAGCCTGATCGCCCTTGCGGCGCTGGTTCTGACCTGCGGGCACCTGCTGGCCCGTCCGCATGTGCTGGCGATGCCCATCATGATCGTCTGGGCGAACGGCCTGATGACCGCCAGCGAACGCCGCGAGGCGCCCTCGTTCTGGCTGCTGCCGCTGATCGCGCTGTGGGCCAATCTGCACGGCGGCTTCCTGTTTGGTTTGGTGCTGGCCGGCGCATTTGCGCTCGATGCGATGTGGAATGCCTTGCCGGCTCAAAGGTTGGCGCTGGCGCTGCGCTGGGGGGCGTTCGGGATCGGCGCACTGACTGCGTGCTGCGTGACCCCTTATGGCTGGGGCTCGATCCTCGCCTCGCTCAGGATTCTCGGCCTCGGTGAATTGTTGCATCTCATCGCGGAGTGGAGGCCGGCGACGTTCGGCGAGATCGACCCGTTTGGACTATCGATCCTCGGCCTGCTCGGCGCTGCGCTCTATTGCGGAGCGAGGTTACCGCTGCCGCGAATCATCCTGGTGCTGGGCTCGCTGCATATGGCGCTGTCCCATGTCAGAAATCTCGAGCTGCTCGCCCTGCTGCTGCCGCTGGCCGTGCTGACGCCGGTCGCCACCCAGTTCGGGCTGCGTGCCGCTAGCGCCGTCCGCCCGAGAGTTGCTCCGGCTGCAATCCTTGTCGTGGGGCTTTGCGCGTGGACCGCAGTCGTTGCCGCGCGTCAGGTGATATCGCCACCGCCGATCTATTCGCCGGCTGCCGCCGTCGACGCGATGAAGGCGCACAACGTCAAGCGCGTGCTCAACGATCTGCAGTTCGGCGGCTACTTGATCTGGCGTCAGATGCCGGTGTTCATCGACGGGCGTGCCGAGCTCTATGGCGAGGCGTTCGGCATGAGCTTGGCCCGCGCGCTTCAGCTCAAGGACGTCAACGGCTTCCTCAATCTGCTCGCGACCCGTGACATCGATGCGGTGATGCTCGATCCGACCACGCCGGCGTCCAAACTGCTGGATCACATCGGAGGATGGCAGCGCCTCTACGCCGATGAGCGCGTGGTCGTTCACGTCCGCGCCGCCAGTTGAAGCCGCCGCTATTCTTAAGATTGCCATAAGCGCACCGCTTCCCGCCCAATGACAGGACGACGGGGGCGACGACCGGACAATCCTGCGCGAGGTAGCGGACGGTTGGCCGATCCGCCCGGGAAGTCGCGACATCCGCGCAATTCGGCGGTCGATCTTTGCTCTTCCTAAATGAATTGCCGTCAGATTTGCCAGCGTCGGGCGCCGGTCCGCAGCGTATCGTCTTTGCCGGCCAGTTAACGTCCCGGGGTAGAGTATGTCGTTTCAGTCCCAGCGTATTCGCGCCGTCACGCGCATTGGTTTCATCTCGATGGCCGCAGCCATGCTGCTGGGGCCCGCACTCGCAACGGCAGCGCCGGATCCCGATCGGATCGCGGTCAATGTCGATCAGGCCAAGCTCGTCAGGCTGCCCGGCGGCATTGCCACGATCGTGGTCGGCAATCCCCTGATCGCCGACGTCACCCTGCAGAATGGCGGGGTTGTCGTGGTCACCGGCAAGGGTTATGGCGCGACCAATTTCATCGCACTCGACCGCTCCGGCGAGGTGCTGGTGGATCGCCAGATCCAGGTCGAAGGTCCGTCCGACCAGCTGGTCACCGTCTATCGCGGCATCGATCGCGAGACCTATAGCTGCATGCCGGTTTGTCAGCGCCGCATCACTCTCGGCGACGGCGACGCCTATTTCAAGACGACGATGGAACAGGCCGGTACGCTCAACAATCAGGCCTCCGGCTCGGGCGGCGGCGCGAAGCCGCAGAACTGACGTGGGTCCGCTCGGGCGCTTCACATGCCGGGGCCTTGGCCGCAGGCGGTTCGCCCGACATGCTTAATCAAGGCCTAACGGATCGGGTCGCTCTGTCTCGATCCGGCGAAATACTTCGACAATGACTCTTCGGTAGTTGTTGCCACCATGTTGATCCGGGGTCGTTGATGCCGCTGCCCGCTCATTCTTTTGCGCGCCTCCTCCGTCGCTTTCGCCGAAACCGCCGTGGTGTGACCGCGGTCGAATTCGCGTTGGTCGCGCCGCTGTTTTTCGCGTTGCTTTTTGCGATCATCGAAGTGGCACTGATCTTCTTTGCCAGCCAGGTGCTTGAGACGGCGACGCAGGATTCGTCCCGCTTCGTCATGACCGGCCAGGCCCAGGGCGCAAATTATAGCCAGCAGGATTTCAAGAAATTCGTCTGTGGTGAGGTCAGCAGCGCGTTGTTCGATTGCACCAACGGCATCTATGTCGACGTCCGCAGCTATCCGTCTGCGACAGGCTTTAGCAGCGTCAACATCACGCCGATCACCGATCCCACCCAGGTGAAATGGTGTCCCGGCAAGGACGGCGACGTCGTGGTGGTCCGGCTGTTCTATCAGTGGCCGCTGTTTGTCACCAAAGTTTTCAGCTCCACCTTCCTCACCAACGGCAAGCGGCTCCTGATCGCGACCGCGACGTTCAAGAACGAGCCCGCCGGAACCGCCGGCACAACATGCTCATGAGCAAAGTCATGAATACCTTTCCCGCGGCCTTGCTCCGCGTCGTTGTAGCGCTCGGGCGTGACCGCCGGGGCCTCGCCGCCGTCGAGTTCGCTTTCATCATGCCGCTGATGCTGGTGATGTTCTTCGGCACCGTCGAGTTTTCATCCGGTGTCGCGGTCGACCGCAAGGTCACGCTGATGGCGCGCGCCGCGTCAGATCTGACCTCGCAGGCGACGCAGGTGGTGGATGCCGACCTCCAGAACTTCTTCAGCGCCAGCGTCGGCATCATGACGCCCTACGATCCGTCACCGACCAAAGTCACGTTGTCGGAAATCTATGTCGATAACTCCAACATCGCGCGGATACAGTGGAGCAAGGCGGCGACGATCGCCTCGGGCGCGACGCAGGCCACGGTGACGGCCTCAAGCCGCAGTCAGGGTGACATTGTGACAAGCATCGTTCCGTCGGCGCTGCTGGTTGCGGGCACCTATCTGATCTTCAGCGAAGTGAGCTACAAATACGTTCCGACGATCGGCTATGTGATGGCCAAGGCCGGCATCAATCTCAGCGACGTTGCCTTTACGCGGCCGCGGCAGTCGGTTTGCGTGTTCTATGCCCCGACGTCCGCCACCATGCCGACGACCTGCTCGACTTTCTAGAGCGCTTTCGAGCGAAGTGGCTACCGCTTCGCGTGAAGAAAATGCTCGACGCCGCGCTGCCAGAGACGCGATCCAGACAAAAAGGGCCGCCCCCGAAGGTGCGGCCCTTGATGCTTTGACGGCAATTTCCTGGAGCTTCGCGCTCCCGGGAAATCGGCTTATCCAGCGGCGCGCAGATTGTCGGCCGAGGATTTGCCGGAACGGCGGTCAGCAACGATCTCGTAGGAGATCTTCTGGCCTTCACGCAGAGTGCCAAGGCCGGCGCGCTCGACTGCACTGATGTGCACGAACACGTCGTTCCCGCCTTCATCCGGCTGGATGAAGCCGTAGCCCTTGGTCGCGTTAAACCACTTCACGGTTCCCATGCTCACGTGGGTAGTCCCTTCTCAGATATACAAGTTCAAGACCCGCTTGTCGGCGGGGTGGTGAGATCGAATTTTTGGAAGGGTCGTCAGCGTCTGAACCGGCTGTACCGGTATTGGCTAATGTCGTCCGGCCGAAAATCGATGGGTAGGATATTATTCGATAGAAGGCCTCAAAACAATCCTGACGTGCGCGATTTTTTGGCCGGCGCAGCCGCCGGCCAATTGTTGCGCAGGACATCAGGACATCATGCGCGCAACAGTTGCAGTGCGCCTGTTATCGGCGGCGGAACTGGCCGCCGCGCTGCGCTCCGCCCCGCGGCGGGCCGCCGGGCGCGCCACTCGGACGTTCGTCCTTGTGCCGGAAAATCAGGCGGCCCTTTTCGAGATCGTAGGGCGACATTTCGATCGTGACGCGGTCGCCGGCCAGCGTCTTGATGCGGTTTTTCTTCATCTTGCCGGCGGTGTAGGCGACGATCTCGTGTCCGGCATCGAGTTGCACCCGGTAGCGAGCGTCGGGGAGGATTTCGGTCACCAGTCCTTCGAACTGGATCAGCTCTTCCTTAGCCATATGTTTCTCCAGATCGAGCGACGGCTAGTGCTTCGGTCGGTTGTTGCGGTTGGGTTGCGGATTCGGCCGGCTCTCGCGATGCAAGAAGGCGACGCCCTGGATGCCTTCGCTGCTGCCGGCCTGCGACGGACGCGGCGACTCGCCCCGGCTCGTCTGCGGCGCGCCATTATTACCACCCCGACGGCGGCGGCGGCGAGGCCCTTTTGCACTTGGAGCGGGCTCATTCCCACGGACATTATGCGCGCGCGGCGCAGAGCGGCCGCCACGGTGGGGGTGGGTCGCCGGTGCGGGCGCGGCGGCCTCGCGGCTACCCTGCGTGCGGCGGTCTTCCCGCGGCACGGTAATCCGGATCAGCCGCTCGATATCGCGCAGATAGCCCATCTCCTCGGCGCCGGCGACCAGCGAGATCGCGATGCCGTCGGCGCCGGCGCGCGCGGTGCGGCCGATGCGGTGGACGTAGGTTTCCGGGATGTTGGGCAGGTCGAAGTTCACAACGTGGCTGACGCCGTCGACGTCGATGCCGCGGGCGGCGATATCGGTCGCCACCAGCGTACGGATCTCGCCGGAGCGGAACGCCGCCAGCGTGCGCTCGCGATGGTTCTGCGACTTGTTGCCGTGGATCGCATTGGCCTCGATGCCGGCCTTGGCAAGGCTCTTCACCACCTTGTCGGCGCCGTGTTTGGTGCGGGTAAACACCAGGGCACGATTGACCTGCTCCTGCTTCAGAAGCTGGGCGAGAACCGTCGGCTTGGCCGCGAAATCGACCTGGATCGCGCGCTGGGCGATGCGATCCACCGTCGAGGCCACCGGTGTCACCGCCACGCGGGCGGGGTCGCGCAGCATCGCCTCGGCGAGCTCGGCGATGTCCTTGGGCATGGTGGCCGAGAAGAACAGCGTCTGCCGCCGGATCGGCAGCTTGGCGACGATTTTGCGGATGTCGTTGATGAAGCCCATGTCGAGCATGCGGTCGGCTTCATCGAGCACCAGGAACTCGACCTGGTTGAGCTTCAGCCCGTTGCTCTGCACGAGATCGAGCAGGCGGCCGGGGGTGGCGACCAGCACCTCGACGCCCTGCATCAGGGAACGGACCTGGCGGCCCATCGGCACGCCGCCGATGGCAAGCGTCGAGGACAGCCGGACGTGGCGGCCATAGGTGTTGAAGCTGTCGAGGATCTGCCCGGACAGTTCGCGGGTCGGCGAGAGCACCAGCACGCGGCAGCTCTTGGGCTGCGGGCGGATGCGGTTCTCGAGCAGCCGGTGCAGGATCGGCAGCGCGAAAGACGCGGTCTTGCCGGTTCCGGTCTGGGCGATGCCGACGACGTCGCGGCCGGCAAGTGCGAGCGGGACGGTCTGGGCTTGGATGGGGGTCGGCGTGAGATAGTTTTCTTCTCGAAGCGCGCGGGCGATGGGATCGGCGAGGCCGAAATCCTGAAAGGAGGTCAAAAGGTGGTTCTTTCCATAAAAGCCGTCATCGTCCCGGCCAGTATCGGCCGGAATCGCATGAAAGCATTCGGGGACACCCGCGTGTCTGGGGCGTCAAGCTGGGTTAGCTGAAAGGCGAGCCAGAAGCCGCTTGGGGCGGCTTGAACACGCAGCTCGCGAAGGCACCGCGATGTCGCGGGCATGGCGAGGATATGGACCAGGAACTGGGCGGTTTCAAGATGATATCGTCGGAATTGGTCCGCCGAATGCGCCGAACCATCGCGCAAACTGTCACAAATCGGTGCCGGAAATTTAGCCAAGAAGGCAATTTTGCCTACAAAATAACCTGATTGCTCTTTCGGCAGTCAAGTTGACGGCTCAATGATTGGGCAAACACTTTTCGTATTTGCCCGGAACTCGTGAAATTATCTAGTTGGTTCATCGGCTTACGGTGTCCGCGCACCGTGGCACAGTTCTTGCGATTCCCTTAACCGCAGGCGGCCATGCGGCCGTTTCGCAAGCGTTCACGCCTGCGTCAGGGAGACGACATTTCATGCTTACTCAGCTTACTCACAAGATAACGACGATGACCCGCCGCCGCGCGCTCTCGGCGACGGCCGGCCTGGTTTTGGGCCTGGCTGCGTCTTCGTCCTTCGCGCCCGCGCAAGCGGCCGACGACACCATCAAGGTTGGTATCCTTCATTCGCTGTCGGGCACCATGGCCATCAGCGAAACCACGCTGAAGGACACGATCCTTTTCCTGATCGACGAGCAGAACAAGAAGGGCGGCGTGCTGGGCAAGAAGCTCGAGGCCGTCGTGGTCGACCCCGCATCGAACTGGCCGCTGTTCGCCGAAAAGGCCCGCGAGTTGATCACCAAGGACAAGGTTGCGGTCGTGTTCGGCTGCTGGACCTCGGTGTCGCGCAAGTCCGTGCTGCCGGTGTTCAAGGAGCTGAACAACATCCTGTTCTATCCGGTGCAGTATGAGGGCGAGGAGTCCGAGCGCAACGTGTTCTACACGGGCGCGGCGCCGAACCAGCAGGCGATCCCCGCCGTCGACTATCTGATGAAGGACGAGAAGGTGAAGCGCTGGGTGCTGGCCGGCACCGACTACGTCTATCCGCGCACCACCAACAAGATCCTGGAGGCCTATCTGAAGTCGAAGGGCGTCGCCCAGGAAGACATCATGATCAACTACACGCCGTTCGGTCATTCCGACTGGCAAACGATCGTGGCCGACATCAAGAAGTTCGGCTCGGCCGGCAAGAAGACCGCGGTGGTCTCCACCATCAACGGCGACGCCAACGTTCCGTTCTACAAGGAGCTCGGCAACCAGGGCATCAAGGCGACCGACATCCCGGTGGTCGCGTTCTCGGTCGGCGAAGAAGAGCTCGCCGGCATCGACACCAAGCCGCTGCTCGGCCATCTCGCCGCCTGGAACTACTTCGAGTCGATCAAGACGCCCGAGAACGAGAAGTTCATCAAAGCGTGGCAGGCCTACACCAAGAATCCGAAGCGCGTGACCAACGATCCGATGGAAGCGCACGTGATCGGTTTCGACATGTGGGTGAAGGCGGTCGAGAAGGTGAAGTCGACCGATCCGGACAAGGTGATCGACGCGCTGCCCGGCATCGAAGCCAAGAACCTGACCGGCGGCACCTCGAAGATGCTGCCGAACCACCACATCACCAAGCCGGTGTTCATCGGCGAGATCAAGGGCAACGGCCAGTTCGACGTGGTCTGGAAGACCCCGGGCCTGGTGGCCGGCGATGCCTGGTCGAAGGAGCTCGAGGGCTCCAAGGACCTGATCGGCGATTGGGTCGGCAAGAAGTGCGGCAACTACAACACCAAGACCAACAAGTGCGGCGGGCAGGGCTCCTGATAGGGCGCACCTGACCTCAACAACGACACAACACAACCTTCCAACACCGGAGAAGGCGGCATCGCTCGCCGCCTTCTCCTCCACTCCTGCCGGGGTACTGACGTGTTTGCTATTTGTATTGATCACTTTCGCACTCTGTTTCTCTCGATCCTGTTGCT
>NZ_JACMYP010000240.1 GCF_020889705.1 Bradyrhizobium altum
CGTAGCGCGTCTCGAAGGATGAACGGCCCGGCTGGTGGCCGTCGCCCCTTCGAGACGCGCTGCGCGCTCCTCAGGGTGACGGGGATAGTTGAGAATGATGTGGAAGAGTCGATACGCGCCGGTCTACTTCACCTCGGTACGGACCGGGGAGCCCTTCAGCCCGTTATTGTCATAGGCCTTGCGCAGCGTGCCGTTGGCGATCGCATCGGTCATGAACCTGGTGGCGAACGCCGCGGCCAGCGGATGGTTGAGCGGCACCGCAACCGCAGTGACCGTCTGCTTGAAGGTCTCGTCCAGCACGCGGGTGCCCGGAATCTTTTTGGCCATCGCATTGAGCTGATCGCGCGACAACGCGAACGCGTCGACCTCGCCGTTCTTCAGCAGATTGAAGATCTCGTCATAGGTCTGATAGCCCGTGACCTTGGCGTGCTTGAGATGCGCGATCGCACCCCGCATCGTGGTGGTGGCGTTGACGGCAGCGACCTTGACGCCGTCCTGGTCCAGCGCCGCGAAATTCGCGATCGCCGAGCCCGGCTTGACGATGTAGGTGGCGTCGGCAACCTCGTAGATCGGCCCGAACGTCATCCTGGTCTCACGCTCGGGATCCTTGGGCAGGAAGGTGATGTCCCAGCTGTTGCTCGACGCCGCGTCGGTGATCTGGCCGGAATTCTGGTGCACGACATAGTCGACGGGAACGCCGAGTTGCGCCGCCATCTCCCTGCCGAGATCGACGGGAACGCCGGCATAGCCGTTCTCGGTCCGGGTCGACCAGAACGCGCCGCCCGCCGGGCTGATCGCGATCGCGACCCGGAGCTTTCCGGTCGGCGCGATCTGATCCTTCAAGGCGTCGGCATTGGCGGATACGGCCATGACAATCACTCCCAGAACGAGGCCAGCCAGACGCAGCAGGCGCGACAACATCGGACGCCCTCCACGCCGGGTCGAGCGCCCGGCGGCGCGCAACAAACCGCACGAGGCCGCTTTGCGCAAGCGGCGGTCGCGCAAGGGAGCTATCCGTATCGGCCTATTTGACCCGGATGGTGATTTTTTCGGAGACGACCGGCGGGTTGAATGGATAGTGCTTGGCGTCGCCCAGCACCAGCTGCAAGGTGTGCTTGCCGGGCGCCAGATCGAGCTGCGTCTCGGTCTGGCCCGCACCGAAGTGCTGGTGAGACTTGTCCGACGGGATCGGCTCATTCGGATTCAACGGCTCATCCACGTCGATCAGAAGATGGTGATGGCCACTGTTCGGGTATTCGTCACCGGCATGGGTGACACCCATGTTGCGCAGCCCAAAGCGGCACCAGAACGGGCTTTTGACCTTAGCTCCGTCGTGCGGCCAGATGAAATACAGCTTGGTGTCTTTCCCCGCCGGCTTGTTTTGCGCGGTGGCCGGACTGGCGAGCAATGTCAGTGCCGCAGCGAGCATGATCAGGCCTGCACTTTTCATAACCCCTCCAAATCTGGCTATTGCAGACGATCTCTCAGGGAGACAGCGCGACCCGGAAACCGTGGGTCGGGTAGCGAACGTTGGCGTCGTAATTGTCGCGGTTGGCCGGACGGACATAGCGCGCATCATTCTTCCACGAGCCGGAGCGAATGACATGGGAGGCGCAGTCGCCGCCGGGCCACACCGCGCCCTCGGCCGGGGCGCCCTGGTAGTTCCTGTGCCAGCAATCCTCGACCCACTGATCGACACTGCCGCCCATGTCGTAAAGACCGAACGGATTCGGCTTGAGGCTGCCGACCTTGACCGGCTGTTCGGCGGCACCGGCACCACCGCCGCAATCCTTGCAACCGGCATTGCCCGATTGCATCTGGTCGCCCCACCAGTATTTCGATTGTGTTCCACCCCGCGCCGCATATTCCCATTCGGCTTCGCTCGGAAGCCGGTAGGCCTTCCCGGTGCGCTCGGCGAGCCACGCCACATACTGCTTCGCGTCGCTCCAGCTCACATTGGTGACCGGCACGTCGTCCTTGCCGCTGGCCGTGAAGTTACAGGCCTTGGCCGCCGCGCAGGCATTCCATTCCCGCACGGTGACCGGATATTTGCCCATCGCGAACGGCTTGACCGTCACCTTGCGGATCGGCCGCTCCGAAGGGTCGTCATTGCTTCCCATCGAGAAGCTGCCGCCCTGGAGCGAGACCATTTCAGGCTCCGGCACCGACGCGGCGGGAGTTGCGGAGGGCGCGGCTTGAGGCGAGGCTTGCTGCGTCGGTGCGGCACCTGAGACCGGACTTGCAGCTTGGCCTGGAGCCGGAGCCGGGCTCGGTGCCGGCTGCTGAACGGCCGGCGATGCGGCCGGTGACGGAGGCACCTGCGCCACGTCGATCGGCTTGCTGCGCGGTTGCGCCAGCATGTACCAAAGCACGCCGCCAGCGATGACTGCGACCGCCAGTCCGAGCAGCGTAAGCAGGATGGACTCACGGCGCCGGCGCGTCCTCTGGTACGCGGCAGCGTCCGGCAACACGCGATAGACCCGGACCGGATCGGTGATGTTCTTGACCTTCTTGTCGCCGAGCGATTCGTATCCGCAGACCATCTTGTGCTTGATCTGCTCGTAGATGCCGCCGGAGATGAAGACTTCACCGGGCGCTGCAATCCCTTCAAGACGCGAGGCCACATTGACGCCGTCGCCAAAGATATCGTCGGCCTCGATGATGATGTCGCCGAGATTGACGCCGATCCGGTACTCGATCCAGTGATCTCTCGCGATCGCCGCGTTGCGGCCGATCATGTTCTGCTGAATCACGATGCTGCAACGGACGGCCTCGACCGGACTGTCGAACATCGCGATGAACCCGTCGCCGGTGGTCTTGACCAGCTTGCCGTGGTGCTCGGAAATGGTGGGCTCGATCAGATCGCGCTCGATCCGCTTGACGCGGTTGTGGGTGCCCTCTTCATCGAGCTCCATCAAGCGGCTGTAGCCGGCGATGTCGCCGGCAACGATCGCGGCGAGGCGGCGCGGCATCGCTTCGCCGGGCGGTGGCTTGCCCGGCTTGCCCGATCTGAAGTCGCGAATTTCGCCCATGGACTCGGCTGCTCCACAAACCACGAAATGGCAGTGATCGGCGCAACCGGCGCCTTGGGCCCTGAGGCCCGTGTGGAGCGTATCACACCGCCGGGTCCGGACAAGTTTGCGGACGGAATGGTGCGGTGCGCGAAAAAGCGCCATCCGCTGGTGGCGGATGGCGCTGCGGGCTTGTTTCAGCTTGAAATGGTGCGGCAAACCGCCAGCCGTCAACCCGCCTGCGTGGCGGGCGTCCGGATCTCGCGCGGCAGGATGATCGCGGCCGCAATCGCCAGCAGGCACAGCGCCGCGAACGCCCGCAGCATCATCGAGAAGCCGCCATGGTCGTACAGCCACGCCACCAGGCCGACGGAGGCGCCCGCCGCGGTGAAGCCGACGAAATAGCGCACCGCATAGGCGCGCGAGCGCCATTCCTCGGTGGTGTACTTGCCGACCATGGCATCGTTCACCGTGACCTGGCCGAACGCGCCCATCACGATGCCGATCGAGACCAAGATCAGCGGCAGGTTGGACAGGCTCGCCGCCAGATAGAGGAACGGCGCCAGCATGAACGACAGCGGCAGCGCCACCGTCTTCAGCGAATGTTTGTCGAGCAGCTTGCCGATCGTATACTGCGTCATCGCGCCGAACACATAGACCCCGGCCGCGATCACGCCGAGCAGCGCCGGGCTCCTGGTCAAATCGGCGAGCCGTTCGGCGAACAGCTTCGGCAACGCCACCGTCACCGCGTTGAAGGTGGTCGAGATCGCGATCACCACGATCAGCAGCGACAGCACCACGCGCCACATGTCTTCCTTGGCGACCCGCACCTGCGCTGCGGCCTGCCTGGAGCCCTTGCGGTCCTCATGCACCACCGTCATCGCAAAGGCGATGCCGACCAGCACGGTGACCGTGCCGGGCACGATGAAGGCCCAGCGCCAGCCGAGATACTGGCCGATCACGCCGGTCACCAGCGCCGAGGAGGCGACGCCGAGATTGCCCCAGACGCCGTTGATCCCCATCTGGGCGCCGAGCTTCTCGGCATAGGACACGATCATCGCGGTGCCGACCGGATGGTAGATCGAGGCAAAGACGCCGATCGCCAGCAGTGCGGCGCCGAGTTGCAGCGGTGTCTGCACGAAGCCGACCGAGATCATCGACAGGCCGATGCCGACGAAGAAGATCACCATCATGTGGCGGCGGCTCCAGCGATCGCCGAGCCAGCCCGTGATCAGCGAACCGGCGCCGAAAGCGATGAAGCCCGGTGTCGCATAGGGCAGCAGTTCCGAATAGGCCATGCCGAGCGCCGGGCCCATGATGATGACGGCGGCCGCGAAAATCAGCATCGCGTAGTGATCGATGAAATGGCCGGCGTTGACGAAGCTGATCACCCGGCTTGGATTGTTGCTTGGACTGTTGGTTGGGCTGCTCATGAGGCACGTCTCTCACGCGATTCTTCAATTGCTCGAAAATAGGTTATAGGTCCTTGTCCTGACGGGATGTCGCCAATGACTATCGCTGAGCCGCCAATAAGAGCCCTCCACAAGGACCGGCGCGTCACCGGTGACGGGGTGCACATGGTCGCGCGCAGCTACCAAAAGGGCGTCCGCCTCGACCCGCACATGCACCGCGAGGCGCAACTGGTCTATGCCGCGAGCGGCACCATGCAGGTGACGACGCCGAAGGGCCGCTGGCTGGTTCCGCCGGACCGCGCGGTGTGGGTCCCTGCCCTGCTCCCCCACGCGATCGACGTGCTCGCCGATATCGAGATGCGCACGCTGTATTTCGACCGGGCCTGGCTCGCCCGCGAGAAGCGCAGCGACAGCCTCGGCCATGAATTCGTGGTGCGGGTGTCGCCGCTGGTGCACCAGGCGATCCTTGCGCTGTTCGACGCCGCATGCGGACGCGAGCGCACCGACCTCCTGATCAGGCTCGTGATGCTGGAACTGCACCAGGCCGAGGATTCCGCGACCTTCATCCCGCTGCCGCAGGAGCCGCGCTGCCGCCGTGCCGCCGACATCGTGCTGGCCGATCCGACCAAGGACCATGAGATCGATGTGCTGGCGCGCACGGTCGGCACCTCGGCGCGAACGCTGTCGCGATTGTTCTCGGCGGAGACGCAACTGTCCTTCAAGAGCTGGTGCCAGCGCGCCCGCATCGCGGCCGCGATCGAACGCCTGTCGACTAACGCGAATATTTCGGTCAAGCAGGTCGCCTCCGACCTCGGCTATGCCAGCGTGCCGGCATTTTCCCATGCGTTCCGCCAGGTCACCGGCAAGACACCGACCGCGTTCGCGGAGAAAACGTGAACGGGGTTTGTCACCGCGCGCAGCGATAACGAATTATACCGTTGTCGCGTTGCGACATATTTCCGTACGATCCATGCGCTTGATTGCAGTCCTCCCGACCTTAAATCCCGTGTAAGGTCCGGCTTCACTGAATACGACCCGCTGGATACGACCCGCACATGGCCAACGCCTTCTTCTCCGACCTGCTCTCGACGATTTCCGAACGCGGCCGCGTCCTGCTCGGCCGCGCCAGCCCAGCCGACGACAAGCAGGATGCCTCCGAACTCCTGGAATTGTGCGAGGCGCTGCTGTCCGGCCGCGGCGAGGCCTCCGGCACCGCGATGGCGCGCGAAGTGCTCGACCGCTACCACCACCTCGATGCCGCCGGCCGCCTGTCGTTCTTCCAGACGTTGGCCCGCGATTTCGGCCCCGATCACGCCAGACTGGCGCAGGCGATAGAGAGCTGGCGCGCCAAGGTGACTGACAAGGCCGATGGCGGCGACGCCAGCGACCTGCATTTTGCCTCCGAGCCGCGCCGCCAGGAATTGATCCGCCGGCTCAATCGCGCGCCGGGCGGCACCGGCGAGCTGGTGTCGATCCGCTCGGATCTGCTTTCATTGATGAAGGGCAACAAGGACCTCGCCGCGCTCGATCGCGACGTGGTGCATCTGCTCTCGTCCTGGTTCAACAGGGGATTCCTCGTGCTGCGCAGGATAGACTGGTCGTCGCCGGCCAATATTCTGGAGAAGATCATCCGCTATGAGGCCGTGCACGAGATCCGCGACTGGGACGATCTGCGCCGCCGCATCGATCCGGTGGATCGCCGCTGCTACGCCTTCTTCCACCCGGCGCTGGCCGACGAGCCGTTGATCTTCGTCGAGGTCGCGCTGACCGAGGCCATCCCGGGCGCGATCGCGCCGCTGCTTGCGGAAGAGCGCGAGCCGGTGCCGGTCGAGCGCGCCCGCACCGCGGTGTTCTATTCGATCTCCAACACCCAGCGCGGTTTGGGCGGCATCTCGTTCGGCAGCTTCCTGATCAAGCAGGTGGTCGAGGAGCTGCGCCGCGAATTGCCCAAGCTCGACAATTTCGTGACGCTGTCGCCGGTGCCGGGCTTCATGCAATGGGTGAAGCAGGCCGATGACGTGCCGCTTACCGAGGAAGACCGCCAGCTCCTGGAAAGCCTCGGCAAGCCGGACTGGTTCGAGAACCCCGAGCTCGCCACGCAGTTGCGCGCCGTGCTGGAGCCGCTCGCCGCCTATTACTTCCTGAAGGCGCGCACGCCGAAGGCACGGCTGATCGATTCGGTCGCGCGCTTCCATCTCGGCAATGGCGCACGGCTGGAGCGGATCAACTGGCTCGGCGACCTCTCGCCCAAGGGCCTGCGCGAATCCGCCGGCATCATGGTCAACTACCTCTACCGCCTCGACGACATCGAGAAGAACCACGAGGCCTACGCCAACAATGGCGAGGTGATCGCCTCGAGCGCGGTGAAGAAGCTCTTGAAGGGCGAAGGCCGGCGGCTGCTGGACATGCGGCTGTCGTAGTTATCCGTCATTGCGAGCGAAGCGAAGCAATCCATCCATCGACGTACGCGATGATGGATTGCTTCGTCGCTTCGCTCCTCGCAATGACGGCGTCTTGGAACTTCGTCATCGGCGAAGCGGTGAGGACGCCGTCACGCGATTGCAGACCGCGGACGCAGCCCCGCCGGCAGATGCGCCTCGAGCCAGGCGGCGATCGCACGCTCGTTGCGATGGTAGAGCAGGCCTGCGGCGATCACGGCAATTCCGATCAGCGACAGCGAGAACGGAAACCACAGCGAGTCCTTGAAAACGACGTCGGCGAGATGTCCGAGATAGATGCAGATGCCGAACGCGCCGAACACCGCATAGGCGCGCCGCATCAGGATCACCGCGACCGCGACGAGACCGACGTTGAGCAGGCAATAGACCGCTTTCGAGAGTTCGGTTGATCCTTCGGACGCGGTAATGCCGCCCCAGAACGCCATCAGGCCGAACAGATGCAGCCAGAACGCAAAGTCACCATTGCGGCTGCGATAGTCGACGATCCAGGCCACCGCGAGGACGGCCAATCCGAACCACACCGACACGCGGCGCCGCGTTTCGAAGTCGGCATAATTCGTGCCGCTGAACCATGGCGCCAGATCCATCGACATGAACCACAGCGCGAACGCGATGATCGCGACGATAAAGGCGAAGCGGAAGTAGCGCAGCGCGACGATGCCGGCGGCAACGGTTGCGATCTCCATGAAGATCCAGCTGCCCTTCACCCAGATGTAGAAATCCTGCACGGTTCCAGGCTTGCCGAACTTGCCCCACCAGCCGAGCTCGTCCTGGATGCCATAGACCGCAAGCGGCGCCATCGAGACCGCGATCGCGATCAGCAGGCCGCCGGGAACCCGCAGATCCTTGCCGTACCAGAGGTGGTGACCGGCCACCGCGAAAGCGGTGGCGTAGGCGATCGCGCACACCGTCAGCGCCCGGCCGCCCATCTGGGTGAACGCCAGGGTCGAGAACAGGCCCATGGCGCCGATCACGATCAGCGCGCCGGCGTACCAGAGCACATGGGCGGCATCGAACCTGGCCGCCGGGCTTGCGTCGCCCGCCGTGCCCTGCCCGTCATGGCTCGCCAGGAAGGCAAGCAACCGGTCCAGATCAGCCGCGCTGATCACCCCGGCATCGGCGGCGTCCCGAAGATTCTTCGCTGAATATGGCATGCGGCTATCCTCATGGCCGGTTCCGCGCCTCCCACAGTGACCCGGAAAGAGGCGTCTCTCCTGCATGAGTATACCGGAACGTGAGCAACGTTCAATATTTTATTGAGCGACGCTCAAATTATTTTGCAAGCGGACTCAAGCCTGCCGGACTGCCCGGATGGACACCGGCTACGCCGCCAGCGCCTTCATTTCCGCATAGAGGTCGGACTTGCCCTCGAAGCCGATGCCGGGAAGGTCGGGCATGACAATGTGGCCGTTCTCGACGCGCACGCCGTCCGGGAACCCGCCATAGGGCTGGAACAGGTCGGGATAGCTTTCATTGCCGCCGAGGCCGAGGCCGGCCGCGATGTTGAGCGACATCTGGTGGCCGCCATGCGGGATGCAGCGGCTCGGCGACCAGCCGTGGGTCTTCAGCATTTCGAGCGTGCGTTGATATTCGCAGAGCCCGTAGGACAGCGCGCAGTCGAATTGCAGCCAGTCGCGGTCCGGCCGCATGCCGCCGTAGCGGATCAGGTTGCGCGCATCCTGGTGGCTGAACAGGTTCTCGCCGGTCGCCATCGCGCCCGGATAGAATTCAGCCAGCGCGGCCTGCAACGCGTAATCGAGCGGATCGCCGGCCTCCTCGTACCAGAACAGCGGATACTCCCGCAGCATCTTGGCGTAGCCGATCGCGGTCTCCAGATCGAAGCGGCCATTGGCGTCGACCGCGAGCTGCGCCTCGCTGCCGATCTCCTTCAGCACGGACTCGATGCGCTCGCGATCCTCCGCGAGCGGCGCGCCGCCGATCTTCATCTTCACGACATTGTAGCCGCGGTCGAGATAGCCGCGCATCTCCTTGCGCAATGCGCCGAGATCCTTGCCCGGATAGTAGTAGCCGCCGGCGGCATAGACGAAGACGCGCGGATTGGCTGATAGCCCGTGACGCTCGGCAAGCAGCCGGAACAGCGGCTTGCCCGCGATCTTCGCCAACGCGTCCCACACCGCCATGTCGATGGTGCCGACCGCGACCGAACGCTCGCCATGGCCGCCCGGCTTCTCGTTCGACATCAGCGTCGACCAAATCTTGTCCGGATCGAGATTGGCGCCAGAGCTATCGAGCAGCGATTTCGGATCTGCTTCGAGCAGCCGCGGCGCAAAGCGCTCGCGGATCAGACCGCCCTGCCCGTAACGGCCGTTGGAATTGAAGCCGTAGCCGACCACCCGCCTGCCGTCGCGCACGACATCGGTGACCACGGCGACCAGGCTCGTGGTCATCTTGGTGAAGTCGATATAGGCGTTACGGATCGGCGAGGAGATCGGTTTTGTCACCTCGCGGACGTCGACGATGCGGACGGACATGTGGAAATGCCTTCTTCAGTTACGCGTGGGACTCTCTCCTCATCGTCATTGCGAGCGCAGCGAAGCAATCCATTCATCCGAACCATTGGATAGGATGGATTGCTTCGTCGCTTCGCTCCTCGCGTTGACGGTAGAGGCTGCCCGTCAGGACTTCGCCTTATCCCGGAAATACGGCTCGACCGGCCCGTGCACCTTGATGGTCAGCGGATTGCCGTGGCGGTCCTTGGCGTTGCCGGCGGTGACCCGCACCCAGCCTTCGCTGATGCAGTACTCCTCGACATTGGTCTTCTCAGCACCCTTGAAGCGGATGCCGACATCGCGCGAAAGAATCTCCGCGTTGTAATACGGGCTGTTCGGATCGACCGAGAGGCGGTCGGGAAATTGGTCGTTGGTGTCGTCGCTCATAGCAGCGCCTCGATTTCCTTCTTCAATCCTTCGGGCCGGGCGGTCGGCGCATGCCGCGCCACGACCTTGCCGGAGCGATCGACCAGGAACTTCGTGAAGTTCCATTTGATCGCCGGCCCGAGCAGGCCCGACTTCTCACGTTTCAGATGCTCGTACAATGGATGCGCACCTGAGCCATTGACGTCGATCTTGGCGAACATCGGAAACGTCACGGCGTAGTTGGTCTCGCAGAACGCGGCGATCTGTTTCGCATCGCCCGGCTCCTGCGCGCCGAACTGGTTGCAGGGAAAGCCGAGCACCGCAAAGCCGCGCGCCGAGAGGCCGGCGTGCAGCTCCTGCAGGCCCTTGTATTGCGGCGTGAACCCGCAGGCGCTCGCCGTGTTCACGATCAGCAGCACCTGCCCCTCGAACCGCTGCAACGGCACCTCGTCGCCTGTGAGCGATTTTGCGGTGAAATCGTAAACGGTTGCCATCTTAAATCACCGGATCGATTGGCGACGACGGCGTGCCGCCGGCTTCCACCGCCTCGCCCGCGGCAAGGCAGAGATCCTCGCGGTAGCGGCCAGCGACCAGTTGCACGCCAACCGGAATCCGGCCGACGAGGCCGGTGGAGACGACGAGCCCGGGAAGCCCCATGAAGGGGATCGCAATCTGCGGCAGCTGCGCGTGCCACACCCGCGCGAACGACGCCTCGTCCTTGCGGTCGAGATGATCGGGGAACGGCAACTCGCCGGAGACCGGCATCAGCAGCACCGGATATTTGTCGAGGAAGGCAAACCATTCGCGGGTCAAGGTCGCGCGGCGGGTCAGCGCCTGCGACAGGTCGAACGGATGCACCCTGGCGCGGACGCCGCGCAAGCAGGCCAGCGCGCCGGGATCGCCCTCGCGCTCGGCGAAGGCGAGTTGGGCCTCGTAGCCGTCGCCGAGCCAGAGCCGGGTCTGGATCTCGGCCGCCTCACGCAGGGACGGCGTGTCGGCGATCTCCTCGACAATCCAGCCGGCCTCCTGCAAGCGCTTGCCGGCATCGGCCACCGCGGCGACCACTTCCGGCACCGGGTTGAGGCCATCGGGATTGAGGCACATCGCAACGCGCTTCTCGCGCGGCGGTCCCTCGAGCGGCACCGGCGCATACCAGGGATCGCGATAGTCCGGCGCCGACATCGCGGCGAGCGAGATGCGCAGATCGTTGACGGTCCGCGCCAGCGGGCCCGACACCGCGCTGATCTGCGGGCCGATCGGACGCTCCGGCAATGCCGCGTTGAAGGCGGGGATGCGGCCCATGCTCGGCCGCAGGCCATGCACGCCGCAGGCATAGGCCGGATAGCGGACCGAGCCCGCGATATCGGTGCCATGCGCAATGTGGCCGATGCCGGCCGCGACCGCGGAGCCCGCGCCGCCCGACGAGCCGCCCGGCGTGATGCCGGGATCGCGCGGGTTCTTGGTGTCGCCGTGAATGAGGTTGGTGGTGAACCAGCGATAGGAGACCGCCGGACAATTGGTGCGGCCGAGCAGCACCGCGCCGGCCTTGCGCAGATTGGCGACCACCGGATTGTCGACCTTGGCGATCAGGTCGCGCTGCGCCTTCAGCCCGTTGGTGGTGGCGTAGCCCTCTTGGTCGACATTGACCTTGATGGTAACAGGCACGCCGGCCAGCGGCCCGACCGCCTCACCGCGCGCAATTGCCGTATCGATCGATGCTGCCTGTGCCAGCACGTCGTCCGGCCGGTGATCGACCACCGCGTTGATCTTCGGGTTGACCGCATCGAGCCGGGCGAGCCCGGCCTCGGCCGCCTCCTTCGCCGAGACCTTCCTGGATTTGATGAGGGAGGCGAGCTCGGCCGCCGACAAACGCCAAATATCCTGCATGAGACACTCCGTATGACGCAGGCGTTTTAGCCCCACACGAAGGGCAAGGCCAGCGGCCCGCCGCCTGATGTTTCAGCGGACATGCGCGATGTAATAGGCAAGGTCGCCGATCTGCTCCTTGGCCACCGTCTGCATCACGTCGGCCATGGTGGCGTCGTAGCCGTGGCGGCTGTTGTCCTTGTATTCGGCCAGCGTCTTGGCGAGGTAGTCCTCGCGCTGGTTGGCGATGCGCGGGACGTTTTCCTTGCCGGAGAAATCGGTGTTGTGGCAGGTGTTGCAGCGGTTCTGCTGCGCCAGCGCCTGGCCACGCGCCATCCACGCGGGATCGTCGGCATCCGTGGGCGGCGTGGGCTTCGGCAAGGTGGCGATGAAGTCCGAGAAGGTGCGCAAATCGTCGTCGGTCATCGGTTTCGCCATCTCGTTCATCGGGTCGAATACCCTGAGCTTCTCGCGGAACATGAAGAGCTGGATCAGCGCATAGGGAGCCTGCTGGCCGCCGAGCGAGGGCGTGTTCTCGGTTTCCGACGTGCCATGCTCGCCATGGCAGGCAAAGCACGCGACAGTGCGCTCCTGGATGGTCTCGGCATTTGCGGAGAAGCTGAGAGCGGCCAGCGCCGCGGCGATTGCGAGACTACGCATCGGTCCATCCTTGCATGCAGTTCAAAAGAAAATCGGGGGCAGCAGACGCTGCCCCCGACCCCAGGTTTCAGCTTACTGGTTGGCGACCTTCGGCTTGCCGTAGCTGACGCGATAGACCGCGCCGTTCCAGTCGTCGGAGACCAGCAGCGAGCCGTCCTTCAGCAGCATCACGTCGACCGGGCGGCCGACATATTTGTTGTCCTCGAGGAAACCGGTCATGAACGGCTCGACCGACTTCACGGTGCCGTCCTTGTTCAGCCTGACGACGACGATGTCGCCGCCCTGCTTCTGCGATTTGTTCCAGGAGCCGTGACGCGCGACGAAGATCGCGTTCTTGTAGGCCTTCGGGAACTGGCTTCCGGTGTAGAAGCGCATGCCGAGCGAGGCGGTATGCGGACCCATCAGGCCGACCGGTGCGGTGTAGTCCTTGCAGTTCCTGCCCCAGCCGAGCTCCTGGTCGATGATGTTGCCCTGGTAGCAATACGGCGCGCCGAAATCCTCGCCCGCCTTGGTGACGCGGTTGAGCTCGTCTTCCGGCACCGTCTCCGACAGCCAGTCGCGGCCGTTGTCGGTGAAGTACATCTGCTTGGTCTCGGGATTCCAGTCGAAGCCGACCGAGTTGCGCACGCCGAGCGCATAGACCTCGGCGCCGGAGCCATCGAGATTCATGCGGCGGATCTGGCCGTGGTCGGCGTCATGCAGCACGTTGTTGCCGGGCTGGCCGACCGGGACATAGAGCTTGTTGTCGGGACCGATGGCGATGAACTTCCAGCCATGCGCCTCGTCCTTCGGCAGCTTGTCGTAGATGACGGTCGGCTTCGGCGGGTTGTCCAGATTGTCCTCGATCTTGTCGATCTTGGAGACCTTCGAGAGCTCGGCGATGTAGAGCGTGCCGTCCTTGAAGGCGACGCCGTTCGGCCGATAGAGGCCGGAGGCGATCACCTTGACCGAGCGTTTGCCGTCCTTGTTGACGATCGCATAGACCTTGTCGACGAGCCGGCTGCCGACGAACACGGTGCCCTTGTCGCCGAGCGCCAACGAACGCGCATTGGCCATCCCTGCGGCATAGACCTCGACATTGAAGCCGGCCGGCACCTTCAGCTTGGCGAGCGGCAGCTTGTCGGGCGCAGATGGCAGCGGCGGCGGCGCACCGGCGCGAGCTTGGCGGCGGCTTCATTGTCCGGACGGCCGATCATGGGCGAGCCCGGCGGCAGCGGCTGGG
>NZ_JACMYP010000241.1 GCF_020889705.1 Bradyrhizobium altum
CGCCCTTGTGGCCGCCGACGCCATCGGCAACCGCGGCCACCACGTCGCGGTGAAGCGTGCCCGGCTGGCCGAGACAAGCCGCGACATAGTCCTCATTGGCGGCGCGCTTGCCGGTCTCGCTGGCAAAGCCTACGCGAACGCCGAGATCCCTTTGCAGGTCTCGCGGCAAATGTCGTTGCGCGCCGTTCGCCACGTCCGAGCCCGTCCTCTCCAGAGGGAGCCGTCAGACGCGCGCTCCCGACACCGCGCCCCAGGTGGTGCGCCAGCGGACCTTGACCATCGCAAGTCCGATGAAGCCAAGCAACGCCAGCGCGCCGAAGAACAGGAAGCCGGCGCCGAAGCCGCCAGTCATGCCCTTGGCGTAGCCGAGCGTCTGCGCCAGGAAGAAGCCGCCGACGCCGCCGGCGCAGCCAACAAGCCCGGTCATCAAGCCGGTCTCGTGGCGGAAGCGCAGCGGGATCAGCTGGAATACCGCGCCATTGCCCATGCCGAGCGCCAGCACGCCGATCGAGAACAGCAGCACCGAGACCCAGGCGATCCGCGGCAGCTCGGTCAATGCCCAGCCGCTCGCTGCCGGCGCAGTCGGGCCCTCCGGCATGAAGGCGATCACGAGATAGGCGGCGACAACAACGCCGAACAGGATCGACAGCGAACGGATGCCGCCGATGCGGTCGGCGATCATGCCGCCGACGGGGCGGAATCCCGAGCCGAACGCGACGATCAGCGCGACCAGCATGCCGGCCGCCACGCCCGAGACATGATACTGCACGGTGAAATAGAGCGGCAGCGCGTTGGCGAGGCCGACGAAGCCGCCGAAGGTGATGAAGTAGAAGAACATGAACCAGCGGCTGTCGGAATCCTTCAGCAGCGCGCCATAGGCCTTCAGCGAGATCTTCTTGCGCTCGCCCGGCGCGTCCTTGGCCGCGAACGCGTAATAGGCGAGCACCATCAGCATCGGAATCAAGAGGCATCCGAACACGGCCTGCCAGCCCCAATGTTCGGCGATGCTCGGTGCGAGCAGCGTGTCGAGCACGACACCCATATTGCCGGCACCGGCAATTCCCATGACCACGCCCTGATATTGCGGCGGGTACCAGCGGCTGGCCTGGGGCAAGGCGACCGCGAACGAGGCGCCGCCGACGCCGAGCGCAAGCCCGAACAGCTCGATCGCGAGTTTGCTGGTCAACCCGAAATGCCACACCGACGCGGTCGCGGCGATGACGACGAGCTGGGCGATGATGCCGGTGCGCTTGGCGCCGATGATGTCGGCCAGAATGCCCATCGGCACGCGCAACAGCGCCCCGGCGAGCACGGGGATGGCGACAAGGGTGAACTTCTCGTTCACGGCCAGATTCATGTCGCGCGCGATGTAGACGATCAGCGGTCCGAGCGCGACCCACGCCATGAAACTGATGTCGAAGTACAGGAACGCAGCGAGCAGGGTCGGCCAGTGACCTGCCTTCTTGAACTCGGCTAGCTTCATCGCAAGCATCTCGCGGTGATGCGGCGGAGACAGCCGCACACGTGCGGTCATCTCGGGCGCAGATAAATCGAATGTGGGTGAATGCGTAAGCGCGCTCGCCGTTGAGGCGCACTCCGTCAAGAGTTCAGGTCAGCAATTTGCGTGCCATCGAATCGATCGCGTCGCTTTGCCTTGCACTCGCAAGACGTTGCCGCGAGATCGCGAACCGAGTCCGGCGATCGGAATGGGCGTGGCTTGCAGCAAGCGCCGCCGCGCAAACGCGCACGCTGATGCTTTCTTGTGCGATGCGTCGTCGGCACGCGATGGCGCATCAATGGCGGGTTCGCGATCGCCGTGGCGCTGAGTGATGCTATGATGCACAAGAGATCATCGGCGTGGCTAAAAATTCGACCAGCCGGCGTGCGGCGTGCTGCCCGGTTGGTTTGAGATTGCCGAAAACTCATTGATTTCACAGTCAGATTCGTTCGCCGCGAGTTGGCACGCGTTTTGAATCCGAATCGGTGACGGAACATCGGTCGTCATCGAAGACGGTCTGCGCCCGCGGCTGGGCTTCCTGCAACTCCAAACCTTTATCGGTGCCCATCAACGACGCACACCGCGTCGCTGGATAGCGCCGTCGGAATTGAAAGGCAGACCATGCTCGACAAAGTGACCAAGCAGAAGCTCGTGGTGATCGGCAACGGGATGGCCGGCATCCGCACGGTAGAGGCGCTGCTCGAGCGCGCCCCCGATCTCTACGACATCACGGTGTTCGGCTCCGAGCCGTACGGCAATTACAACCGCATCCTGCTGTCGCCGGTGCTAGCCGGCGAGAAGACGGTCGACGACATCATGCTCAACACCGTCGACTGGTACGAGGACAACAACATCACGCTGCGCAAGGGCGAGACGATCAGCATGATCGATCGCCGGACCTGCGAAGTCGTCACCGATGCCGGCGATCGCGTGCCCTATGACCGCCTTTTGATCGCGACCGGCTCAAACCCGATCATGCTGCCGCTGCCGGGCAAGGACCTGCCGGGCGTGATCGGCTTCCGCGACATCTATGATGTCGACCGCATGATCAAGGCCTCGACTGACTATCGCAACGCCGTCGTGATCGGCGGCGGCCTGTTGGGCCTCGAAGCCGCCAACGGGCTGATGAAGCGCGGCATGAACGTCACGGTCGTGCATCTGCTCGACACCTTGATGGAGCGCCAGCTCGATCCGGTGGCCGGCGGACTGCTGCGCAAGTCGCTGGAAGAGCGCGGCATGGTGTTCAAGATGCCGGCGCAGACCCAGGCGATTCTGGGCGAGGACCGCGTCACCGGCGTGCGTTTCGGCGACGGCACCGAGCTGCCGGCCGATCTCGTGGTGATGGCGGTCGGCATCCGCCCGAACTTCGAGCTCGCCAAGAAGGCCGGGCTTTATTGCGAGCGCGGGATCGTCGTCTCCGACACCATGCAGACCTATGACGGCCGCATCTATGCGGTCGGCGAATGCGTGCAGCACCGCCGCCAGACCTACGGTCTCGTCGCGCCGCTGTTCGACCAGGCCAAGGTCTGCGCCAACCACCTCGCGATGAAGGGCTTTGCCACCTATGACGGCTCGGTCACCTCGACCAAGCTGAAGGTCACCGGCATCGACCTGTTCTCGGCCGGCGACTTCGCGCCGGGGCCGGACAAGGAGGAGATCGTGCTGCAGGACGCCAATCGCGGCGTCTACAAGCGCATCATCCTGAAGGACAAGAAGATCGTCGGCGCCGTGCTCTATGGCGACACCATCGACGGCCCCTGGTACTTCCAGCATCTGCGCGACGGCACCGACGTCTCGCACATGCGCGAGCGGCTGGTGTTCGGCGCCGCCAATCTCGGCGACGGCGGCGTCAACGGCCAGAACTCGGTTGCCGCGATGAGCGACGAGACCGAGATCTGCGGCTGCAACGGCGTCTGCAAGGGGGCGATCGTCAAGGCGATCTCCGAGAAGAAGCTGTTCACGCTCGACGACGTCCGTGCCCATACCAAGGCCTCGTCGTCCTGCGGCTCCTGCACCGGCCTCGTCGAGCAGGTGTTGGCGTTCACGCTCGGCGGCGACTATTCGGCGGCGCCGAAGGTCAAGCCGCTGTGCAAATGCACCGATCACAGCCACGACGACGTTCGCCGCGTCATCGTCGAGCAGCAGCTCAAGACCATTCCCGCCGTCATGCGCTTCATGGAGTGGAAGACGCTCAACGGCTGCCATTCCTGCCGTCCGGCGCTGAACTACTATCTGCTCGCGACCTGGCCGGGCGAATATCGCGACGACCAGCAGTCGCGCTTCATCAACGAGCGCGTCCACGCCAACATCCAGAAGGACGGCACCTATTCGGTGGTGCCGCGGATGTGGGGCGGCGTCACCACACCGGGCGAGCTGCGCGCCATCGCCGATGTCGCCGAGAAGTTCAACATCCCGACGGTGAAGGTCACCGGCGGTCAGCGCATCGACCTGCTGGGCGTCAAGAAGGAAGACCTTCCGGCGGTGTGGGCCGATCTCAACGACGCCGGCATGGTGTCGGGCCATGCCTACGCCAAGGGCCTGCGCACGGTGAAGACCTGCGTCGGCTCGGAATGGTGCCGCTTCGGCACCCAGGACTCCACCGGTCTCGGCGTCAAGCTCGAGAAGTTCATGTGGGGCTCGTGGACGCCGGCCAAGGTCAAGCTCGGCGTCTCCGGCTGCCCGCGGAACTGCGCGGAAGCGACCTGTAAGGACGTCGGCGTGGTCTGCGTCGATTCCGGCTACGAGATCCATTTCGCCGGCGCCGCGGGCTTGCACATCAAGGGCACCGAGTTCCTGACCAAGGTCGAGACCGAGGACGAGACCCTCGAGGTGATCGTGGCGCTGACCCAGCTTTACCGCGAGGAGGGCTGGTATCTGGAGCGCATGTACAAATGGTGCGACCGCGTCGGTCTCGAGCAGATCAGGAAGCGGGTGGTCGACGACATCGCGAACCGCAAGGCGCTGTTCGCCCGCTTTGCCCATTCGCAGCAGTTCGCGCAGACCGATCCGTGGGCCGAGCGCGCCAGCCGCGGCGTCGACCGCAACGAGTTCGCGCCTCTCGCCGAATTGGAGCTCGCATGACCGGCTGGATCGAAATCGGCGCGCTTGACGACATTCCGCGGCTCGGCTCGCGCGTGGTGCGCACGCCGGCCGGCAACATCGCGGTGTTCCGGACCGAGAGTGACGAGGTGTTCGCGCTCGACGACCGCTGCCCGCACAAGGGCGGGCCGCTGTCGCAAGGCATCGTGCACAACAAGCGCGTGACGTGTCCGCTGCATAATTTCGTCATCGAGCTGGCGAGCGGGCAGGCGGTCGCGCCCGATGAAGGCTGCACGCATACTCATCTGGCCAAGGTCGAGAACGGCGTTGTCTGGCTGTCGGTGCGGCAGGCGGCTGCGGTGAGCTGAGCGGGCAAGGATCGGCCAGCCATGTCCGTCAAGACCACGTGTCCCTATTGCGGTGTCGGCTGTGGCGTCATCGCGTCGAGGGACGCGGCGGGCGCCGTTCGGGTCGAGGGAGACAAGCAGCATCCGGCCAATGTCGGCCGGCTCTGCAGCAAGGGTTCGGCGCTCGCCGAGACCATCGATCTCGACGGGCGTTTGCTCGAGCCTGTCGTCGACGGCGCGCCGGCGGGCTGGGATGACGCGCTCGATCGTGTCGCCGATGGCTTCAGCCGGGTCATCCGCGAGCACGGACCCGACGCAGTCGCGTTCTACGTCTCCGGCCAGCTGCTGACCGAGGACTATTACGTCATCAACAAGCTCGCCAAGGGCTTCGTCGGCACCGCCAATATCGACACCAATTCGCGGCTGTGCATGGCCTCCAGCGTCGCGGGGCATAAGCGTGCGTTCGGCAGCGACACCGTGCCGGGCTGCTACGAGGATCTCGAGCAGGCCGACCTTCTGGTGCTGGTCGGCTCCAACGCCGCTTGGTGCCATCCGATCCTGCACCAGCGCATGCTGGCGGCGAAGGAGAAGAACCCGGCGTGCAAGATCGTGGTGATCGATCCGCGCCGCACCGCGACCTGCGAGGGCGCCGATCTGCATCTGCCGCTGCGCTCGGGCAGCGACTCCGTGCTGTTCAATGGGCTGTTCGCGTTCCTTGCCGGCAGCAATGCGGTCGATCGCGGCTTTGTCGGCAATTGCACGACGGGAATCGTCGACGCCCTCAAGCAGGTGGCCGGCCAGACCCTGGCGCAGACCGCTGCGACGTGTGGGCTGAGCGAAGGCGCTGTCGGGCTGTTCTTCGACTGGTTCACCCGGACCGAGCGCGTCGTCACGCTGTATTCGCAGGGCATCAACCAGTCGTCGAGCGGCGTCGACAAGGTCAACGCCATCATCAATTGCCATCTGTTGACCGGGCGCATCGGCCGTCCCGGCATGGGGCCGTTCTCGCTCACCGGCCAGCCCAACGCGATGGGCGGCCGCGAGGTCGGCGGGCTCGCCAACCAGCTTGCCGCGCATATGGAGCTCGATAACCCGGCGCATCGCGATCTGGTGCAGCGGTTCTGGCGCGCGCCTGTGATTGCGGAGAAGGGCGGGCTGAAGGCGGTCGACATGTTCGATGCGATCGCCGACGGCCGCATCAAGGCGGTGTGGATCATCTCGACCAATCCGGTGGTGAGCCTGCCAGATGCCGACCGCGCGCGCGCCGCCCTCGACGCCTGCGAGCTCGTCGTGGTGACGGATTGCATGCGCGACACCGACACCACGCGGCATGCCGATGTGCTGCTGCCGGCCTTGGCGTGGGGCGAGAAGGACGGCACCGTCACCAATTCCGAGCGCCGGATCTCGCGGCAGCGGCCGTTTCTCGCCGCGCCCGGCGAGGCGCGCGCCGACTGGCGCATCATCTGCGACGTCGCCGCCCGCATGGGCTATTCCGGCTTCGATTACGCGTCAGCCGCAGAGGTGTTCCGCGAGCACGCCGAACTGTCGGGCTTCGAGAATAACGGCCAGCGCGATTTCGACATCTCGGCGCTGGCTGCGCTCGATGACGGTGCCTATGACGCGCTGGCGCCGGTACAGTGGCCAGTGACGCGTGACCATCCGGCCGGCACGCCGCGGATGTTCGAGAGCCAGAAATTCTTCACGCCCGACCGCAAGGCGTGTTTCGTGCCGGTCGCGCCGCGCGCGGCGCGGCATGCGACCAGCCGCGATTTTCCGCTGGTGCTCAACACCGGCCGTATCAGAGATCAGTGGCACACCATGACCCGGACCGGGAAAACCGGACGGCTGCTGTCGCATATCTTCGAGCCCTATGCCGAATTCCACCCCGAGGATGCGCGGCAGGCCGGCCTGCAGAACGAAGGGCTGGCGCGGCTGACGAGCAGCTGGGGCGAGATGATTGCGCGCGTCGTGGTCAGCGCCGACCAGCGCCGCGGCTGCGTGTTCGTGCCGATGCACTGGAACGAGGAATTCGCCGGCGAGGGGCGCGTCAACGCGCTGGTCAATCCGGCGGTCGATCCGCTGTCCGGCCAGCCGGAGTCCAAGCACACGCCGGTCAAGGCCGATCCTTACGCGCCGAAATGGCACGCCTTCATCCTGAGCCGCGATGCAATCAAGCGTCCGGCAACCGGCTATTGGGTTTACGGCAAGGCCGGCGATTGCACGCGGCTGGAGCTCGCGCTCGACGTACGCCCGGAGAGCTGGCGCGATTGGGCGCGGGCGCAGCTCGGCCTCGAAGGCGTCGAGATCGAATGGATCGCCTATCGCGATCCGGCGGCGGGCCGCTTCCGCTACGCGGCGGTGCGCGACGGCCGGCTCGAGGGTTGCGTGTTCATCGCGCCCGATCACGTGCTGCCGTCGCGGGCGTGGCTCGCCGGGTTGTTCGCCGAGCAACAATTGTCGGCCAATGCGCGGATGGCGCTGCTGGCCGGGCGGCCGTTTGGCGCGGGCGAGGATGTCGGGCCGATCGTCTGCTCCTGCTTCAGCGTCGGACGGCACCAGATCACCGCCGAGATCAGGAAGGGCGCCGGCAGCGTCGAGGCGATCGGCCGCTGCCTGAAGGCCGGCACCAATTGCGGCGGCTGCAAGCCCGAGATCGGCAAGCTGATCGGCGCCACCGTCCCGCCGCGGCAGGCGATCGCGTCCTGAGGCTCGGTGCCCGCGCGAGCCGAGCGAATGAACGCATGATCCGGAAAGTGCGAAGCGGCTGTATTCATTGCGTATTGCCGGAAGACGTGCAATAGTTTCCTCAAGAAACTTCAGATAGCGTTCGTTCAGATGGAAGCCGCAATAAAAAATACGGTTTGCAGTATCTGGCGCTGCAGTTGCGATTCCATCAGGTTTCGGTTGATTCCGTACACATTCATCAATTTTCCAGCACTTCGATCGAAGTGCCAAGTTGCGTGCGCCAATGATTTAAGGCTGATGGCCGGCATGTGACCGAAGGTCAGGCCGGCCTGATGAAGCTCCCGCTGCAGGCGATCGTGGAGCTACGAAAGCAGCAGCACACAATAGGATATTACGGCAAGAGATTTTGAGACCAATTGGGACGCGACCATGGATGTCGAGGGATGGTTGCAGGAGCTGGGCCTCGAACAATATGGAACGCTGTTCCGGGCGAATGAAATCGATGCCGAAGTCCTGCTTGAGCTGACTGAGATCGATTTTGAGAAGCTCGGCGTGCCGTTGGGGCACCGCAAGCGCCTCCTCAAGGCGATCGCGAAATTGAGCGCCACGGAAAAGGCGGAGGTTTCGCAACCGACGTCGGCCGAGCCGAGCCCGCGGGACGCCGCGGAGCGTCGTCAATTGACTGTCATGTTCTGCGATTTGGTTGGCTCGACCGCACTGTCGGCGCGGCTCGATCCCGAGGACATGCGCGAGGTGATGCGCTCCTATCAGGACGCGTGCTCGGGCGTCATCGCGCGCTATGAAGGTTTCGTCGCCAAATTCCTGGGCGACGGTATCGTGGCTTATTTCGGCTATCCGCTCGCGCATGAAGATGATGCCGAGCGCGCCGTGCGCGCCAGTCTCGAAATCGTTGCCGTCCTTGCCGGGCTGGAGACGCGGGCCGCCGACCTGCTTCAAATCCGCATCGGTATTGCGACCGGGGTCGTGGTGGTCGGCGACCTCATTGGACAAGGCTCTGCGCAGGAGCATCCGGTGGTCGGCGACACACCAAATCTCGCCGCGCGGCTACAAAGCGTAGCCCACCCCGGCAGTATCGTGGTGAGCGAGCAGGTGCGCCGCCTGGCCGGAGGCACGTTCGATTACGAGGATTTGGGCGAGCTGACGCTCAAGGGCATCGCGCCCCCCACGCATGGCTATCGCATCCGCGGCATAAGCAAGACGGCCAGCCGCTTCGAAGCCGCCACCTCCGCGGGATTAACGGCCCTGGTCGGGCGGCACAGCGAGGTTTCGCTGCTGCAAGACCGCTGGGCCCAGGTGGTGGAAGGAACGGGGCAGGTGGTCTGCCTCAGCGGCGAGGCCGGTATCGGCAAGTCGCGCCTGGTCCATATGCTGCGCGCCCATGTGTCGGCCGGTCACGCGCTGTGCTTCTCGGCCAGCGGCTCGGCGTACCACCAGAACACCGCGCTGCACCCGGTCATCGATCTCCTGCAAGGGCTGCTGGGATTTGAGCCCAGCGATGATGCGCCGACGCGCCTAACCAAGCTGCATCAAGGCCTCGCCATGCATGGTCTCGGCGACGCCCGCATGGTGAACGTGTTCGCGGGATTGCTGTCCCTCCCCAGCGAAGCTGGCCAACCCGCCGCGACGGCCGGCACGCAAAAGGAAACGCTGGAAGCGATCCTCACCCTGTTGCTGGCGCTTGCCGCACACAAACCGGTCCTGCTTGTGGTCGAAGATCTGCATTGGCTGGATCCTTCCACGCTGGAACTTTTGGGCTTGCTGATCGATCAGGTGCCCACGGCCAACATCCTGTTGCTGACCGCGGCCCGACCCAACTTCCAGCCGCCCTGGGGTGCGCGGCCGCAGGTCAACGCGCTGCGCCTCGGCCGGTTGGCGCGCAGCGAGATCAGCCAGCTGGTGTTGCAGGTGACGGGTAGCAAGCCGCTGCCGGCGGAGGTGCTGGAGCAGATCATCAAGAAGACGGATGGCGTGCCGCTATTCGTCGAAGAATTGACCAAGACGGTGATGGAGCTCGGTCTGCTTAGGGACCTTGGCGAGCGCTACGAACTCGTGGGGCCGCTTACCCCACTGGCCATTCCGGCCACGGTGCATGACTCGTTGATGGCGCGCTTGGACCGTCTATCGACGGCCAAAACTGTGGCCCAACTTGGCGCCGTGCTGGGGCGCAGTTTTGCCTACGACCTGTTGCATGCAGTGGCGAAAATGGACGAGGCGACGTTGCGTCAGTCGTTGCAGCAGCTTGTCGTCGCCGAGGTGTTGCAGCAACACGGCCTGCCGCCGAGCGCCACCTACACCTTCAGGCACGCGCTGGTGCAAGACGCCGCCTATGGCTCCTTGCTGCGCAGCACGCGCCAGCTGTTTCACCAGCGCGTCGCCCAGGTCCTGGTGGAAAGCTTCGCCACCCTTACGCAGGGGCAACCCGAGGTGCTGGCCTATCACTACACCGAGGCCGGCTTGGCCGCACAGGCCATCCCGCAGTGGCAGCGCGCGGCGCAGTTGTCAGTAGCGCGCGCGGCGCATCGCGAGGCTATCAGCCAGTTCAATGCGGCGCTGGGATTGCTGGACGGCTTACCGGCGGGGTCCGAGCGGTCCAAACAGGAGCTTGAGGTGAGGCTCGGTCTCGGACCGGCGCTGATGGCGGCGCGCGGCTATGCGGCGCCGGAGGTCGAGCGAACCTACGAGCGGGCACGCGAACTCGCGAACGAATTGGGCGAGGCCGAGCAGCGGTTCACTGTCTTGTTCGGGCTGTGGCGCTACTACTTGAACCGTGCCCGCCTGGCCACCTCGCGCGGTCTCGCCGAGCAACTCATCGCCTCGGCTGAGGAATCGAGTGTCGACACACAGTGGTCGATGGCGCGTTATGCGATGGGCACCACTCAGTACTACCAGGGCGAGATCGAGCCCGCCACCGCCAACCTGGAACAAGCCGTGGCGCTGTACGACCCGCGGCAGCATGTGAGTGCAGCGGCCAGCGACCCGCGCATCACCAGTCTTTCCTGCGGCGCCTGGGCCCTGTGGCATCAGGGCCTGGCCGACCAGGCCCTGATGCGCAGCGAGGAATCCGTGCGTCTGGCGCACGAGTTGTCGCATCTGCCGAGCCTCGCCCACGCCTTGTACTACGCGTCGCTGCTGCATCAGTTCAGACGGGCCGCGGATCGGGCGCGTGATTGCCTGCAGCAGTTGATGGCCTGCTCCACCGAGCGCGGCTTTTCCTACTGGGAAGCGCGGGGCTCCGTGCTTCAGGGCTGGCTGTTGGGCGAAGAAGGCCACACGGCCGAAGGCATCCGCACCATGCTGCGCGGCATCGAGGCGGTGCAGGCGACCGGTGCCGAACTGGCCCAGCCGAACTACCTGGCTATGCTGGCCGAGCTGTATCTCAAGAACGGCGAAGCGGCCGCGGGGTTGCGCGCCGTGACCGACGCATTGGAGCGGATCGAGCACACCCTCGAGCGCCGCTGGCAACCTGAACTGCTGCGCCTGAAAGCCGAACTGCTGCTCGCCGAAGACGCCAGCGCGGCGGATGCCGCGCGGGACAGCCTGCACCAGGCGCTGGCCCTGGCGCGTCGGCAGAATAACCGGTCACTCGAGTTGCGCGCGGCGATGAGCCTCTATCGCCTGGAGCGCCATCACCGGGGACGGTGCGACGGGCATCAACTGCAAGCCGCGTGTTCCGCCTTCACCGAAGGCTATGACGAACCGGATCTACGCGAAGCCCGTACGCTGCTCCAAGCATCATAAAGGGAAATAACGCCATGGAAGAGTCGCTGCTGCATGATCTGGGCGATGAGGCGCTGGACCCGATCATCAAAGAGTACGTCCAGATCGTCCAGCGGGGATTGCCGCGACCGGCGCGCCCGCAGGACGTGATCATTGTCGGCGCCGGCTTGGCCGGCCTGACCGCGGCGCTTCTTTTGCGCAACGCGGGCCACCACGTGCGCATTCTGGAAGCCAACAACTATGTCGGCGGCCGCGTGCACACCTTTCGCTCGTTCAGCGGCGATCTCTATGCCGAAGCAGGCGCGATGCGGATCCCGAGTCAGCACCAGCTTGTGAGCGCATTCGCCGACCTGTTCAAGCTGCCGCGTGAACCCTTCTTCAACGTCGACATCGACCCCGCGACCCGCGACGCTGCCGACCCGGTGTCGCGCAACAATGAATGGCTGTTCGTCAATGGCGTGAAGATCAGGCGTAGCGCCTACACCGCCGGCCAGTTGAACTTCCCGCTGCCGCCGGGCGAGAAAGGCCAGACCGCGCAGCAAATGCTGGACGCCGCGCTGGCGCCACTGCGCGATTTCATCAAGGCCGATCCGGCGTCGCGATGGCCGGTGGTGATCGAGCGCTTCGGCGAATTCTCGGTGCGCCGCTTCCTGAAGGAACAGACGCTGTATTCCGAGGAGGCGATCGAGATGATCGTCGTGCTGAACAACCTGGAATCGCGATTGATGACGTCCTTCGTGCAGGCCTTCATCGAGCTTGCCATCATCAATGACAAGGTTCGCTATTGGCAAATTCCCGGCGGCAACGACTTGTTGCCGCAGGCCTTCCTGCCGGCGCTGAAAGACAGCATCAGCTTTGGCCAGCGCCTGAGCGCGCTGAGCTGGGACGGTAGCGGCGTCAGTCTGCGTACAACCAGTGGCGAGACCTTCAAGGGCGACGCGGCCATTGTCGCGATCCCCTTTTCCAGCCTGCGATTCGTGCACACCGACCCGTTGTTCGTGCCGCAGCGCCGGCGCGCCATTCGCGAATTGCACTATGACGCCGCCACCAAGGTCTTGCTCGAATTCAGCCGCCGCTTCTGGGAGCAGGACGACGACATCTACGGCGGGGGCTCCATCACCGACCTTGCCAACCGCTACATCTACTACCCGAGCCACGACATGGGCTCCGACCGGGGCGGCGTTGTGCTCGCGAGCTACGTCTGGGGCGAGGACGCCTTGCGCTGGGACTCGCTGACGGAGCCCACGCGCCTGCAGTTCGCGTTGGACGGTGTCTGCGCATTGCACGGCGAGGGCGTGCGTAAACTGTATGTGGGTGGCACCAGCAAGAGCTGGATGCAGGATCCTTTCGCGTGCGGCGAGGCGGCCATCTTTGCGCCGGGGCAGTTCGAGATGCTGATGCCCTACCTGCTCGAGCCGGAAGGCGGCAAGATCCACTTCGCGGGTGAGCACACCTCGCTCAAGCATGCGTGGATCGAAGGCGCCATCGAGTCCGGCGTGCGTACCGCGCTGGCGGTCAGCGAAGGGCGCAAGCCGGCCGCAGCCCAACTGGGTGTCATGCGATGATCAAGTCACCCAACGCCATCGAATTCGTGCTCGGCGCGCTCAAGCAGGAAGGCATCAGCCATGTCTTCATGGTGCCCGGCGGATTGATCGACGGCTTCCTCACCGAGTTCGGTGACGTCACCGGCGTGAAAGCCATCGTCGCCGCCCATGAAGGCGGTGCGGGCTTCATGGCGGACGGCTATGCGCGGGCAAGCGGCAGGTTTGGCGTATGCCTCGGCATCGGCGGGCCGGGGGCGGCCAATCTGGTAGCGGCGCTCGCCAATGCCTATGCCGACGAGTCGCCGATCCTCGCCGTGACCGGCGAAGTGCAGAGCGACTGGGAAGGCCGCGGCTCATTCCAGGACGGCAGCGGTACGGGCATGAACGACGTCGCCCTGATGCGGCCGGTGACAGCGTTCGCTCAGGAAGTGCCGGCGGTCAGTCTGCTGCCGCATCATTTGCATGTGGCCTTGCGCACGATGGTGGGCGACGCGCCGCGGCCAGTGTTCCTGAGCCTGCCGCAAGATCTGCACG
>NZ_JACMYP010000242.1 GCF_020889705.1 Bradyrhizobium altum
GTCTTGAGTCACTGATTGATCTGAACGCACCCACACCGGACGAGTGGCGTCACGAGGCGCAATCCGCGCCGGCGCCGCCTGCCAGGGCTCCGTCGGACATCTATGGCAGTCTTCAGTCACTGATAGATCTGAATACGCCCACACCGGGCGAGCTGGGTGACGATGCTCACTCTGCACCCGCACCTAACGCGCAGCCGTTCTACCTTGCGCCTGCGGCGGCCCATCATGAGGCGGCGGATTTGCCCGATCTTGGACCCGTATTCGGCGAGAACTGGCGGCATGGCCCCCAACTGGCGGAGCCCGTCATGATCGACATACTGGAAAACATGCAGCTCTTGCCGACCCGGTACGTCCCAATGACACGCTTTTTCATCAACGGAGAGCGCTACACGGCGGAGTTGTTGCCGGATGGACGAGTTCTTCTCTTCCATCGCCCGTAACGTGGCCGCGGCCCAACAGGGGCAGCATCTCACTTACCGAAAGTAAGATAAGATGTCGGACAAAGTCGGCCACCCGGCTTTTGCTCCCGACCTCACCAATCTAGGCGCCGAAGCGTAACCTCAACAATGGTTGAAGGTTTAATTTTACTGCCGCCGCGACGGCGCGACTTGGACAATTTGGACGTTCGCAATCGTGGTTACGGTGGCTTTCACATCGGCAGGCTCGCTGGGGCGTCCGTCAATCCGAGTGAAAGGGCCATCTGTCTCCGTCGGGTTTCGATCGATCGGCAACTCGGTGCGAGGGCAGGGCCTCGGTCGAACGCTCCCGCAGCACAATTAGCCTTTGATGACGATGTCGTGTAGCCGGCGACTCTGGCGCGTGATGAACGGACGCGCCAAGGCCAGCGTTCATCGATTATCCAAACAGCAGGCGCGAGCGCCTCAGTGCCGTTGTCCGCGGCGCTCGAGGCGCATACTGCCAGGTGGCAGCTATCGCATCATCGCCGGAGCGCTGCTCGGCAAGAAACGGATCGCGCGCGCTTGGAAGACACGGTCCGTGCAACCGACGGGTGCGGAGCCTCCCTCTGGTGTGGATCGGCGGCTATTGCAAGCTTCTGCGGCCCGAGCGTCTTCGATGGGGATATCGAAAATCGCGCCCCTCATCTTCGGCATCCCCCTAAGCACCTCTGCTCCGCGATCGTGGCAGTCGACGCGCGACGACCCTCGTTCGCGCTCCAGAGGATCACGGAGCTTTTCAAATGTCCGATCCGAGCGCGGATCAGCCGTCCCGATACCTGCGCACGCCCGAAGCCGCGCGATTTCTGAGTTTGTCCGGCCGCACGTTGGAGAAACACCGAACGTACGGAACCGGTCCCGAGTATCACAAGATCGGCGGGCGCGTGGTCTACTCAGTAGCTGACCTGACAGCCTGGGCGAAGCTGGGCAAGAAGAAATCGACCTCGGATCCCGGTGTCGGGACCGTACTGCCCGCAAAACGGCGCGCGCCAATTCCCTATGCGGGTAAGGAGCGGCGCTAAGCCATGTCCGTTAGCAAATCCTCAGCCCGCCGCCGCCGCCGCTCCGAGCGCGAGCAGCTTGACCTGTTTCATGCGCTTCCTGGCGATCTCGCGCCGCACGTCGCGCAGGATGTGATGGCCTATCCATTCGTCTCGCTCGCAATGCGCGTCGAGGTCGCGCCGGAACACTGCATGGCGACCATCTGGGATGCAGAGGTCCTGATCTGGGCCGCGTCCCGGCTCGTCGAAGCCCTTGACACCGGTTTGAAAACGTCGCGCCTGATGGCCGCAATGTCTTACGAGATTTTGCCTTTTTTCCGCCTGGGCACGAGAGCGCCTGACTATGATCGGCTGAACGCGGGGCTTGGTAGGGCGCAGTCGCCGACAGTGCAGATCTCGATCCGCCAGCCGATAGAACGGCGGCGGCCTCGCTTCTCCTGGATCAACGAGTGGAAAGAGACGGACCATGCAAACGGGCGTCCATTTGGTCTCGAGCTGATCCCGCCTGACTGGTTCTATAAGGGTGTGGTCGATCACGCGCTCGTGCTGACGATCGATCGTGCTTATTTCAGTCTGGCCGGGGGACTTGAGTGCTGGCTTTACCGGCTGCGTAAGCACGGTGGATGCCACGACGGCGGCCGGAGCTTCAACCTTGTGCACCTCCATGCCAGGTCCCGCGTCCTTTCGCCGCTCAAGGATTTTGCCTACGACGTACGCCAGATCGTCCAACGCCAGACATGGCCCATCTATCAGCTTGCGCTCACGCGCGATCCGAACGGTGCCGAACGGCTGAACTTTGCAGCGAGGCTTGTTAACCCCTTAACCGCGCGGCTGTGCATACGCGGGCTCATTTCCAGCTTCAGAGGACAACCTGTGAATCAGCACGTGCTATCGGGGACCGTAACGCTCGTACCATCGGGGACTCGAGCCTCGTGCCATCAAGTCGACCATGCCTGCAACGAGCATGCCTCATGGGCCAACTCTCTCGCGCACAAAACTCTCCTGCGATGCGATTGTTGTGGCCAATGCATGTGCGCGAAGATCGCGCGCATGATCACGCGATCATCAGCGTCGGCGTCACCGCATCGCTTGCGTCTCTTTTCCTTGCGGCAGCTCGCTCGTCGAGGAGAACTCGTTAATGTCCGTAGTTGGCGCGACGGCCGCACGTTGGAGTCGGCGGCGCTCAATGCGGGCGCCAAGGCAGAAGGTTGCGCCATTGATCCAGATCTTGTGCAGCAGCACGGCGAGCTACGGGCCCCCGAGACGCGGCTCGAAATTGTTGGGAATGGTCGTCAGGATCGTGATTGCCGCCTTGTGCAGCATCGCCCGCGTCAGTTCGTCGCCGCATCTGGTGATGCTCCCGATGCGAGCGGTTTGTCCGGATTGATGGCGCCGTGGCGTCAATCCGAAATGGGTCCGGACATTGGTCGACTTCCTGAATCGTCTCGGATCCAGCGACACGTCGAGCCCTGCATGGAAGTCCATCGTTCGACCTCGTCGCCGACGGCTGGAATGCACGGTGCGCTCCAGCCGCGAATCGTTGCGAGGCCTAGTCGCCACGACGCGTCAGGCAAGGGGGCACGACTCAGTACCGCGGCTAGCCAGAAATCCTTGGGATTTCTTCAAACGGACCAGGCCTCAACTTGCATGGGAGCTGACTGGCAACGTCAGGCCGCCAGGCCTGCTCACCTTCAGAAGTGGCACACGCGCTTCGCTAAGCCCAAAGCATACCGTTTCCGGTTTGAGCGTCAGGGAGCGGCGGCATGAGCGATCTCACGGAAGTGGAAGTTTTGTGGCTCGAGAAGCGTATCGAGAACCGCGTTCGGTTTGGTCGTATTGTCAGGGAACGAAAGCTTGATCGTCACCGGCGTGTCCTATCATTTGCACCAGGCAGCATCTTTGGCTTCGTCCGTTGGACATCCAACGACTTTGGCTCGATCACCTCGCGGATTGACATCTTGCGCGCGGTGGCACCGGGACAGCGCTGCTCGACCGTACCGTATGTGAGGCCCGGCGGAGAGATTGTGCTGCGGCTCTCTGGCTGGCCGAAGGTCGAGCGCGTGTTGCAGATGGTTGATGCCGTCGAGGCGCTTGGAATCGATCCGGCTGACGTCGCTCCCGATCATTGGCATCACGTTCATAACCGTCTGTCCGTCAACGAAAACCCGCGTCCATATACGAAAACACGCCACCAGGCCTGGCTCCATCGTCGGAGAGTGATGCGATGACGAGCCGCCTGATGACGCTGACCACGACGTTTGCGGTGGCGGCCGCGCTCATCGCGACGATCGTCCTGGAGCCGCTTCCACTCTACATTTGGAATGCATCGGCAAGCGTGCCAATCGGTCTCTACAGCCTACGACCGGCGAAGCGCTTCCATGTAACCGAGCTGGTCGCCGTTCAGCCGCCGGAGCCGCTTGCGACCCTCCTCGATTTGAACGGCTATCTGCCGGTCGGCGTCCCCATGCTTAAGCGGGTCTTGGCACTGCCCGGGCAGACGGTCTGTAGAAGCGGGCTCGCGATTTCGGTCGATGATATTGCGGTGGGCGAGGCGAAGGATCGCGACGGACGCGGCCGGCCGCTGCCCAAATGGCAGGGGTGCCGCGTCGTCGGCGACGGCGAGCTCTTTCTCATGAATTGGCAGTCGGACGACTCCATGGACGGCCGATATTTTGGATTCCTTCCGGCGTCGGCGGTGATTGGCCGTGCGCTCCCGGTCTGGACGTGGGAGGAGTGACCGTGCGTGTTCTACGTGTTCACCCCGCCATTCCTCGGTTGGATCGGTTGCGGGACCATTCCTCCGTCCCCGCCAACGCTTGCAAGCCTGACGCGCGCAGCGGTGGTCCATATGACCGGCGCGAAGCGGCTTTACCCTGGACGGGTGCGAACACGACGGGAGACTTGGCTCGGTCATGTATGCCTGTTTGGGTAGTTGTGTCGCTGCTGCTTGCTCTAACCGCATCGGACACTGCCGCTCTGGCCGAAAACGGGTCCGCTTCGCTCCCAGCGATCTATCGAACCACCCACAGGCTTTCGGCCTTCATCGAAGAAGCCTCACAACGTTTTACGATCCCGGCGCAGTGGATATGCTCGGTTTTGAGCATCGAAACTGCTGGAGACATGCATGCCAAGTCGCCCAAGGGCGCAATGGGACTGATGCAGATCATGCCGGCGACTTGGGCGGAACTGCGCCAACGCTATGATCTAGGAAACGATCCATACGATCCGCGTGACAACATTCTGGCCGGCACGGCGTATCTCCGTGAATTGCTCGACCGCTACGGTTCGCGTGGCGCTTTTGCTGCGTACAACGCGGGACCAACTCGCTACGAAGAACATCTCGCGGGAGCCACTTTGCCAGACGAGACGCGAGCATATGTGGCAAAGATTGCAAATTTGCTTAGCATCCAACTGCCGCCGACGTGTACAGCGAGCCGGAGGTCATCAGCAGCTGCGACGCTGTTCGTTGAGCGAGCTGACCTGATGGAAACGCGCGGTAGGCCGACAGCGTTCGTGCTCTCGCGCTACGCAACGGTTGCAATCTCGTCGCGCGATGTTTCGCAGATGGCCCCCAGGCCCACTGGCGTTTTTGTCGCTCGATCGGACTCGAGGGTGTTGCGATGACCAGCAATGGCGTGCTTCAGCGAGCAATCGGTGGAGGAGCGAGAGCAGTGGGCGGGCACGACGTGTGCGTCCGGGGGCTGCACATGACGTCATGTCTTGACGAGTCTAGCGGCCTCGGTCGGCAATGCGTCGACTCGGCGAGCTCCTACTCTGTGCGGGGCTCTGCCATGGCAGCTGTCGCCTTCGCGATCACTGCTTCGGCGCGCTCTATCGCGGCGTGGAATTCCTCGCTCTTCCAAGTATCAACCGAATGGGCGTCATCGTACGACTCGTCTGTGGCGTCTTGCGCGCGTGGCACCAACTCGCGAAGCACCGCAATGGCTTCGGAGAGCAGCTTGGCATTCTACTCATCGCGGGAAGACCGCGTCACCTCTTTAGCCTCACCGCATCGCAATTGTGATCCGTCAGGCAATATCGTTGCAAAAGATGACTATTGCAACTGCCTACGGAATACGACGGCAGAACGGCTCTTCAAATCGGGCTTCGAGAAGCCGGTGCACGGGGATAGCCGCCGTGTGGCCGGATCGGGAGCCTGGTGCAACGACTTGGGTGGTCGTTGCCACACAGGAGAACTCCGATGAAGCTATACGTTGGATTGGACGTCGGTCTGGAAGAAACCAGTCTTTGCATCGTCGATGGCGAGGGTCTCACCGTTCGCGAGGTCAGGGTTATGACCGAGCCAGCGGCGATCCGCTCCGCGGTAGAAGGCTCCGCGGATCGCCTCGAGAGAGTGGGAGTCGAGGCGTCATCGCTTGGCATCTGGCTGTATCGCGAACTGCAGCCAGCGGGGCTCCCGATCATTGTTGTCGAAGCGCGTCACATGCGCGTTTCGCTGTCGACGATGCGCAACAAGACCGACCGGAATGACGCGCCCGGCATCGCGCAGATGATGCGGTTGGGCTGGTATCGCGCCGTGCATATCAAGAACATCGACATGCAGAAGATGCGCACGCTGCTGACCAGCCGGAAGCTGCTCAAGCGCAAGCTGATCGACCTCGAAAACCACATTCGTGGTGCGCTGCGGGCCTATGGGTTGCTCGTTGGAGCCATCGCCCGCGGTGCCTTTGAGGCCCGTGTGCGCGAACTGATCGAGCGCAGCGATCCGGTCTTTGTAATGACCATTGAGGCCATGTTGGATGTACGCCGCGCCACCCTCGAGGGTTACGATCGGCTGCACCGTGTGCTGCTGCAGGTGGTCCAGCATGATGCTGTCTGCCGGCGCCTGTTGACGGTTCCAGGCGTCGGTCCCGTTGCGGCCCTGTCGTTCAAGGTCGGCGTCGATGATCCCCGGCGCTTTGCCGGATCGCGAACGGTAGGCGCGCATTTTGGCTTGGCGCCGAGGCGGCACCAGTCCGGCACGTCGATCGATTACGAAGGGCGCATTAGCAAACAGGGCGACGTCGCCGTGCGCGAGGCGCTTTCCGAGGCGGCTGCAAGCCTGCTGCTGCGGGTCAGGAAATGGTCGGCACTGCGGGCGTGGGGCCTGCGGATCGCCAAACGGTCGAGCATGCTGTGCGCGATCACCGCGGTCGCGCGCAAGCTCGCAAGCATTCTGCACCGGATGTGGGTCAGCGAGACCGATTTCCACGTTGGTTTTGGTGCCAAAGTCACGCAGCGGCTGCGGTTGAAACCTGCACGGTAGCCGCGCTGCAGATGACGACGGATTAGCGTTGGGTTTGCGCTCGGCACGTTGAGGAGGAGCGAAATTGGAGATGCGCGCATGTCCGCTATCTCTTGCCTGCTGCCGCCCTTCGGGGACGAGAGCGCCGGACTGCTTGGACAGCCCTGTTTACGAACCTGATGAAGAGCATGCGACGGCCGAAGTGCTGAAGGCGAAGGAACGCATGGACCCCGCCTGGTGAATGCACGTCGCGTACGCGGCTGCGGTGAAGTGCGCGTTGTTGGTGCAGGAGTCGGTAATGGCTGAAGTTCGAAGAGTCGAAGAAAAGCGTAGGAATGAGTTGACTTTGCCCGCCCGATTAGGACGGCCAGATAAAAGGGGCTCGCCGGTCGAACCGCAAGCCATTGGCATGGCTTGGGTTCTCGCGTGCCGGTCGGTCGGGGCGCGTGCCGCGCCTTGCATTTTGACGAATGCAATCAATAGGGTTTTCGGCACCGTGCGCGCTTTTGATCGTTGGGAGGCGCTGCCGTGAGCGTAGGCGACAGCGACTTGCGTATTCGGCCTGGACGCATCCGCAGCACCCGCGCGCCAAAGCCCAAGAGCTTCATCAACCAGGTGCTGCGGGCGGCGAAGAAAGCCGGACACACAGCGGGTCAGACCGCGGCCGGCAGGCGTTCGGCAGCCTATGGGCGCTCGACGTTTGGCCGCGGGCGCCTCGCCTTTAGCCGTGCCAGATTGTTCGGCCCGACGCGCCGTGTTGTGGTGAAGGCGCGCGTGGTTCGTCATAAAGGGCGAGCCTTCCGTTCAGCGCCACTGACCGCCCACCTCTCATATCTGAAGCGCGACGGCGTGACCCGGAGTGGTGAGCGGGCCGAGATGTTCGATGCTGACAGCAACCGCGCCGATAGCGCTGGTTTCGCCGAACGGTGCCAGGACGACCGGCATCATTTCCGGTTCATCGTCTCGCCGGAGGATGCCGGCGACATGACCGACCTGAAGGCCTTCACCCGCGATCTCGCCAGGCAAATGGAGACCGATCTTGGCACGCGGCTCGACTGGGTGGCCGTCGACCATTGGAATACCGACAACCCACACGTCCATCTTCTCGTTCGGGGAGTAGACGAGGAAGGGGCAGATCTCGTGATCTCCCGCGACTACATCAGCCAAGGCCTTCGCTCCCGCGCCGAGGAACTGGTCGCCATAGAACTAGGTCCAAAACCGGAGCACGAGATCCGCAATTCGCTGGAGAGGGAAGTCACGGCAGATCGATGGACGCGGCTAGATCGGGAGATCCGGCTGGCAGCCGATGAGACCGGCACTGTCGATCTTCGCCCCGAGAACCCGGGCATCTCCGATCCCGAGATCCGGCGCCTGATGGTTGGTCGCCTTCAACACCTGGAGAAGATGGGCCTTGCCGCATCCGCCGCACCAGGAGAATGGATGGTGGGGCTCGAGGCCGAGCGCAGCTTGCGCGACCTCGGCATGCGCGGCGACATCATCAAGACCATGCACCGTGCCTTCACCGAGCGTGGGGAAGCGCGCGGCGTTGCCGACTTCGTCATCGAAGGTGGACGGCCGACGGCACAGATTATCGGGCGGCTGGTCGACCGCGGATTGCATGACGAACTGACCGGCGAGGCCTACGCCTTGATCGACGGAACAGACGGACGCGCTCACCACGTGCGCTTCCGAGGGCTCGAGGCGTTCGAATATGCACCGCCGGTCGGCGGCATCGTCGAAGTCCGGAGTTTCGGTCCACCCGGCGATCCGCGCCCCACCGTGGTACTCGCGACCCGTTCCGATCTCGATCTTGGTGGGCAGGTCACTGCAAAAGGGGCCACCTGGCTCGACCATAGACTGGTTAAACGCGATCCCGTGCCGCTCGCTATGGGCGGATTTGGCCGCGAGACCCGCGACGCCTTGGAAGCCCGAACGGAGCATCTGGTCCAGGAGGGCCTGGCGCGGCGGCAGGGCCAACGCATCATCCTGCAGCGCGACCTCCTGAACACGTTGCGCCGGCGCGAGCTGGACGAGGTGGCGGCAAAGGTCTCGGCCGACACCCGCCTGCCTCATGTGAACGCCGCCTCTGGAGAGCAAGTGGCGGGCACCTATCGCGAGCGGCTGACGCTCACCTCTGGACGTTTCGCCATGATCGATAATGGGCTCGGCTTCCAGCTCGTGCCCTGGTCGCGCGAGCTCGAAAAGAGGCTGGGCCAACACGTCACCGGGGTCGTGAAGGACGGCGGTGGCATCGAGTGGGGTTTTGGTCGGAAGCGCGACCTCGGCCTCTAGCAATCTCTCCAGTTCAGTTGCGGAAGGACGTTCGGGATGTCCGGAACCAAAATCCTCTGGGGTCAGGTGATCGTTGTCGGCCTGATCGTTTTGTTGGCCATTTGGGGAGCAACCGAGTGGACGGCCTGGCGGCTCGCCTGGCAACCGGAGCTTGGGCGGCCCTGGTTCGAACTGTTGGGCTTCAAGATCTATTACCCGCCAGTCTTCTTCTGGTGGTGGTTCGTCTACGACGCCTATGCGCCTCAAATCTTTGTCGAGGGGGCCTTCATCGCGGCGGCGGGGACCTTCGTCTCGATCGCGGTGGCGATCGGCATGTCGGTGTGGCGGGCGCGCGAGGCCAAGAATGTCGAGACCTATGGCTCGGCGCGCTGGGCTGATCTGGAGGAGGTGAGGGCTGCTGGCTTACTCGGTCCGGACGGTGTGGTGCTCGGCAAGCTCGACCGCGACTACCTTCGCCATGACGGACCGGAGCATGTTTTGTGTTTTGCACCGACCCGATCAGGCAAAGGCGTCGGTCTTGTCGTCCCCTCATTGTTGGCTTGGCCCGGCTCGGCCATCGTTCACGACATCAAAGGGGAGAACTGGCAACTGACCGCCGGTTTCCGCTCGTCGCATGGCCGCGTCTTGTTGTTCGACCCGACCAACCCAACGTCCTCAGCCTACAATCCGCTCCTCGAGGTCCGGCGCGGGGAATGGGAGGTGCGCGACGTCCAGAACGTCGCCGACGTCCTGGTCGACCCCGAAGGCTCCCTCGACAAGCGGAATCACTGGGAGAAGACCAGCCATTCGCTCCTGGTCGGCGCGATCCTCCATGTCCTCTATGCCGAGACCGACAAGACCCTAGCTGGCGTGGCGGCATTTCTGTCCGACCCGAAGCGGCCGATCGAGGCGACGTTGAAGGCGATGATGACCACGCCGCACTTTGGCGAGCAGGGTGCTCATCCCGTGGTCGCCTCGACCGCGCGCGAGCTCCTCAATAAATCCGAGAACGAACGCTCCGGCGTCCTGTCCACCGCGATGTCATTCCTCGGACTTTACCGCGATCCGGTCGTGGCCCAGGTGACCCGCCGTTGCGACTGGCGGATCGCCGACCTGATTGCCGATGCCAGCCCCACGACGTTGTACCTCGTGGTGCCGCCCTCAGATATCTCACGGACCAAACCGTTGATCCGCCTGGTGCTGAACCAGATCGGCCGGCGCCTGACCGAGGACTTACACGCCCGCGGTCGCCGGCATCGAGTGCTGATGATGCTCGACGAGTTCCCAGCACTCGGGCGGCTTGATTTCTTCGAGTCCGCGCTGGCCTTCATGGCGGGGTACGGCATCAAGAGTTTCTTGATCGCGCAATCACTCAATCAGATTGAGAAGGCTTACGGTCCCAACAACGCCATTCTCGACAACTGCCACGTCCGCGTCAGCTTCGCGACCAATGACGAACGGACAGCGAAGCGTGTGTCCGACGCGCTCGGTACCGCGACCGAGATGAGGGCGATGAAGAACTATGCCGGTCATAGGTTGAACCCCTGGCTGGGGCACCTGATGGTCTCGCGCCAGGAGACGGCAAGGCCGCTGCTGACCCCGGGTGAAGTCATGCAGCTTCCGCCGATGGACGAGATCGTCATGGTGGCGGGCACGGCGCCGATCCGGGCGAAGAAAGTCCGCTACTACGAGGATCGGCGGTTCACCGAGCGGGTTCTGCCTCCGCCGGATCCGGCGAGGGCCGGCCGATCATCGCGAACGGACGGATGGTCGGCGCTCGGAACGCCGAAGCCGACGGGAGGTCCAACTAGCAAAGCCGCGGAGGCCGAGGAAGACACGGCGAACACCGGCCTTCGTCGCGAGCCCGAACTCCCCGATCACGTCGCGATCGTCAAGGAGACGACCGAGCCGACGCCAGCCGAGGAATTTGCCGCGGTTCTTGACGACGACGAGGATGCTGTCCGCCAGTCTCGGCTCATACGCCAACAGATGCGCGGTGTCGCCCGTCAAGTCGCCATGGACCCAAATGACGGTATGGAGCTCTGAGGCGATATGCGCGACCGGATGAACGTCTATTTCCCGCCAGAGCTTCTGAAACAGATCTCGGAGCTCGCCGATCGCAAGAAGCTTTCCCGGTCCGCGATCGTGGAAGCGGCAGTCGGTTCGTTTCTGTCACCGGACGGCGCGGACAGGCGGGAGGCAGCGTTTACCCGTCGGCTGGATCGACTGTCGCGTCAGATGCAGAGACTGGAGCGCGACGTTGGTTTGACAGCCGAGACCTTGGCCCTCTTCATTCGTTTCTGGCTGACGATCACGCCACCGCTACCCAACGACGCGCAGGCGGCCGCGCAGGCAAAGGGTCGGGAACGATTTGAAGGATTTGTCGAGGCGCTCGGGCGCCGTTTGCAGAAGGGACAAAGCTTTCTGCGCGAGATTCCAGAAGATATCCGCCGTCAGGAACCTGCCGAAGAAACCTGATCGAACCATGTAGAAAGCCCATTTCGCCGGTCCTTCTTTATCTACGCCAGCCTACGACTGCAGCGATTTAGCCGAACTGACGAAAGCTGGACGCGCTATCGGCTCGAGCGAGCTGAGAGCAAAGGGGCCAGCATGCAAATCTCAACAGCATGGCGTCAAGCTGCGCGCGTTTTTCTGCCTTTTGTAGCCGGGTACTATCTCTCTTATCTGTTTCGAACGATCAACGCTCTGATCGCCAGCCATCTCAGCTCGGATACCGGCGTTGGGACTGCCGACCTCGGGTTGCTTACGTCAGTCTATTTTCTTGTTTTTGCAGCAGCTCAGATCCCCGTTGGTATTCTATTGGACCGCTTTGGTCCGCGTCGCGTCCAGAGCGTTCTGCTTTTGCTCGCAGCAGTCGGCGCGGGACTGTTCTCGGTATCGACCGGCTTCCTATCCCTTTTGATTGCACGAGCAATGATCGGGCTTGGGGTGGCGGCGGCGCTCACAGCAGGTCTGAAATCCATCATCCTTTGGTTCCCAAGGGAACGAGTTGCGTTGCTGAATGGCTACATGGTCATGCTGGGATCGCTAGGAGCGGTGACCGCTACGACTCCCGTCGAGCACCTGCTCGCCTGGATGGGCTGGCGGCAGCTCTTTGAGATCCTGGCGGCTGCGACCGGAGCGACGGCTCTTCTCATCTACGTCATGGTGCCCGAACGACGCGATGTCTCGTCAACAGCGCGCGCCACCCTCAGCTCCGTTTTTGGCGATCGGCGCTTTTGGCGAATGGCCCCGTTGTCGGCGACTTGCGTTGGATCGTCCTGGTCCCTGCAGGGATTGTGGGCATCGCCTTGGCTGATAGACGTCGAGGGGCTTGATCGCGCAAGTCTCGTCAGGCAGCTGTTCATAATGTCGATCATGCTTAGCGCCGGTGCCTGGTTGTTCGGTATGACAGTCCATCACATCAAACGAAGGGGAATCGGCGCGGAGGCGATATTAGCGATCGTTGCTGTCTTGTTTATCGTAGCCGAGCTGGCCTTGATCCTGCGAGCGCCTCTGCCGTCCATTTTGCCCTGGTCCGTTGTCGCAATTGCCGGAACGGCGACGGTCGTCAGTTTTGCGGCGATAGCTGATTACTTTCCGCCTGAGCTTGCTGGTCGTGCCAATGGCGCCTTGAACGTCTTGCACTTTGGCTGGGCATTTCTGGCACAATCCGCAACAGGCCTGATCCTGGAGCAATGGCCGACGAACGGTGGCCATAGGTCCGCCTCAGCCTATCAGGTCGCATTCGGTCTCAACATAGCACTGCAGATCACGGCATTGGTGTGGTTCGCGCTGCCTTGGCGCCAATCCGTCGCCTCATGGATACGTTCAATTCCCTTTTTCATGCCTGCAAGTGATTCCGATGCTGTCGAGCCCGTCGGCGTATATGAGAACTCGGTCATACTGGTACCCACGGATGACGATGCGGAGTGGTGAGCGGTCGCTCGCCAAGTACAATACGATTGAGTAGGCCTCAACATCAGTTCTCAGTCTTTCTTTTTCTACGCCAGTCTACGATCACTGAAGCCGCTTGTTGCGCCAAGTCCATAGGTGCCTTTTCTAATCATCCCCACATGAGGACGCTCGTTGGACGTCCTCATTTCGTGGGGGCGAACAGTGGCAATCCATTCCATTCAATCGGAAGCGAGTTCGCGCGGTGCGCGAATGCTGCGCAGCGCGCTTGGGTCGGCGATTGCCGGCTACCTCGAAGACGAGGCGATCATCGAGGTGATGCTCAACCCAGATGGGCGGCTGTGGATCGACCGGTTGTCGAATGGCCTGATCGACACAGGCGAAACTCTGTCGGCTGCGGATGGCGAGCGCATTGTTCGCCTGGTAGCGCATCACGTCGGTGCCGAGGTGCATGCCGGCTCGCCA
>NZ_JACMYP010000243.1:5000-13321 GCF_020889705.1 Bradyrhizobium altum
TGCGACGTCCTTCACCGCAGCGTCGAACAGCGGCGCATTCGCGCAGGCCAAGCAGCAGATGGCGCCGGCGCCCGCGCAGGCTGCTCCTCCCGCACAGGCTGCAGCTCCGGCCCAGGATCAGGCCGCGCCGATCAAGCAGATCGCGTTGACCGACAAGCAGGTCGAGGGCGCGATCGCCGCAGCCAAGGAAATGGACCCGATCACCGCAAAACTGTCCCAGGACGCCAAGCCGGATCCGAAGATCGTTGCCCAGCTCGAGGGCATCGCCAAGAAGAACGGCTTCGCGAGCTATGACGAGTACAACAGCGTCGTCGACAACATTTCGCTGGTGCTCGGCGGCTTCGATCCGCAGACCAAGAAGTATGTCGGTCCCGAGGCGGTGGTGAAGGCGCAGATCGCCCAGGTCCAGGCCGACAAGAAGATGTCGGCCAAGGACAAGAAGGACGCGCTCGCCGATCTCAACGAAGCCCTGAAGTCGCCGCCGCCCGCGGTCGAGAACAAGGGCAATATCGATCTCGTGACCAAGAGCTACGACAAGCTGATGGAAGAATTCGGCGGCAGCGACGACAATTGAGCTGCGATCCGAATCAAAGCCGAATCAAGAACGAAGCCCCGGAGAATTTTCTCCGGGGCTCTTTTTTGTGCCTGGCCTGGTGCCGGCTCAAGTGCGCGTGCGCATCCGCATCATGAAGCTGTCGAACGACAGTTCGGCGACCTGCATCCAGGCCAGCGATTCGTTGCGATAGCTGGCCAGGCTCGCATACATCTTGCCGAAATGCGGATTGCTCTTGGCGAGATCGGCATAGATCTCGTTGGCCGCGTTGTAGCAGGCTTCCAGCACTTCCTGCGGGAACGGCCGCAGCTGCGCGCCGGCCACGATCAGGCGCTTCAGCGCCGGTGGATTGACCGCATCGTATTTTCCGGTGACCCAGGTGAAGGTGTCTTCGGACGCCGCCTGGATCGCGGCCTGATAATGCTTCGGCAGCGCGTTCCACTTGTCCTTGTTCATCACATTGTGGCCCTGGCCGGTGCCTTCCCACCAGCCGGGGTAGTAGTAGAATTTCGCGACCTTGACGAAGCCGAGCTTCTCGTCGTCATAGGGACCGACCCACTCCGCGGCGTCGATGGTGCCTTTCTCCAGTGCCGGATAGATATCGCCGCCGGCGATCTGCTGCGGCACGCCGCCGACCTTGGCGATGATGGTGCCGGCGAAGCCGCCGACGCGGAATTTCAGCCCCTGCAAATCCGCCATCGACTTGATCTCCTTCCGGAACCAGCCGCCCATCTGGGCGCCGGTCGAGCCGGTTGGAATGCCGACGCAGTTGTATTCCGCAAGCAGGTTGTTGATCAGCTCGCTGCCGCCGCCCCATTGCAGCCAGGAAATATGCTGGCGCGTGTTGAGGCCGAACGGCAGCGACGTGCCGAAGGTGAAGGCGGGATTCTTGCCCCAGTAGTAATACAGCGCGGTGTTGCCCATCTCGACTGTGCCGTTGGAGACGGCGTCCAGCACCTGCAGGCCCGGCACGATCTCGCCGGCGGCGAAGGACTGGATCTGGAAACGGTTGTCGGTGATCTCGGCGACGCGCTTGCAGAAGAATTCACAGCCGCCGTAGAGCGTATCGAGCGCCTTCGGCCAGCTCGCCGCGAGCCGCCACCTGACCTCCGGCATCGATTGCGCGACCGCGGGCGCAGCCACCGCCGTCGCAGCCAGTCCGACGCTGCCTGCCCTCAAGAAATCACGACGCTTCATGCGTATCCCTCCTGTGTGCCGATGCCTCGACAAGGGGAACGATCTTGGTGCCGTCTTTCTTCGCCGATCGATCGACGTTGCTGTGATGAATGTGTCCGGTGGCCCTCGACGGGCTCTTGTGGGTGGAAATCCGAGCTTCCGGTTCCACTGGTCAGGATGATCGTTTGCCGGAGGAAATCAAGCGCCGGCCTTCGTTGCAGATGCGAAGGAAAATCGGCGCTGCTGGTCTCATCTGATACCTGTCGGTCCTGCTGCGATCTGCTACGACGGCAGGTGAGTTGATGGGAGTTCAAGGACATGGCCAACAAGAAAGTCGTGGTCGCCGGCGCGACCGGCCTCGTGGGCAACGCCGCCTTGCGACACTTCGGCGCATCCGGCGAGCGCGAGCGCATTGCGCTGTCGCGCCGCAAGCCGCGCGATCTCTACGGTGCGCAGCATGTGCGGATCGACCTCACCAGCGCCGAGGATTGCCGCCGCGCCGCACCCGAGCTCGCCGGCGCAACGCACCTGATCTATGCCGCGCTCTATGAAGCGCCGAGCCTGGTCGATGGCTGGCGCGATGCCGGGCAGATCGAAACCAATGACCGCATGCTGCGCAACCTGATGGGCGTACTCGAACCCGTCGCGCCTGATCTCAAACATGTCGCGCTGCTGCAGGGCACCAAGGCCTATGGCGTGCACGTCCGGCCGCTCACGGTGCCGGCGCGCGAGGGCCGTTCGGAAATGTACGAGCAGCCGAATTTTTATTGGGCGCAGGAAAATTTCCTGCGCGAGTTGCAGCGGGGCAAGCGCTGGCACTGGAGCATCCTGCGCCCGGTGCTGATCATCGGCGAAGCCATGGGCGGTGCGATGGATTTGATCCCACCACTCGGCGTCTATGCGTCAGTGTTGCGCGCGCAGGGCAGGCCGCTCGACTATCCCGGCGGTGCGCCGCGCGTCGCGCAGGCGGTCGACGTCGATCTCTTGGCGCGCGCGATCGCCTGGTCGGGCGATGCGGAGACCGCACGCAATGAAGCCTTCAACGTCACCAACGGCGACGTCTTCACCTGGGAAAATATCTGGCCCGCGGTATCGGATGCGCTCGAGATGGCGCCGGGCCGGCATGTGCCGCTGTCGCTGGCGCAGGAGTATCCGAAATGGATCCCACTGTGGGACGAGTTGCGCAGGAAGCACGATCTGATCGCACCTAGCCTGGAAGAGTTCGTCGGCCTGTCGTTTCAATATGCCGATTACAGCATGCGCTACGGGCAGACTGAATCCGGTCCGCCCTCGATCGTTTCGACCGTGAAGATCAACCAGGCCGGCTTCACCGAGATGATGGATACGGAAGCGATGTTCCGCAAATGGTTCACGCTGGCGAAGGCGAACCGGCTGCTGCCGTGAGTCGTTCGGCGGTGCTTTCTCTTCTCCCTCGCCCCGCTCTTGCGGGGAGAGGGTGAGGGTGAGGGTGAGGGTGAGGGTGAGGGTGAGGGTGAGGGGCCTCCATCCGGCGAGCACTTCGCTGCTTGTTGAGCAATGTGCCTCGCCCCTCACCCGGATCGCATCTAGCGATGCGATCCGACCTCTCCCCGCAAAACGGCGGGGAGAGGTGAGGACGTCGCTCCGTTGGAGGGAGCAGCAAAAGAGCGCTAGCGCGAGAACGCGGCTTCCATCGCCTTGCGCGTCTTGATGGTGTCGTTGCTCTCATCGACCTCGACGTCGCTCCAGCGCACGACCGCGCCATGGGCGATATCGTTCTTCAGCTTGACGCGATGCGCGAGCCCGATCGGCAATGCGCCGGCGGCGAGGCTGGCGGCGGCGGGCATCAGCTTGCCCCATACCGTGTAGCCGCCTTCGCCGTCGAGCATCTCGCCGGCGCGCAGATTGCGCTTCGCCACCGCTGCGACGTCGCCGCGGAAGCCGCGCGGCTGTCCGGTCGGCTCGTTGCGCAGCGCCGCCGAGAGCACGGAAATATTCAGCTCGAGCCCGATCAGATGATACGGCTTGTACATCGCCGCATAGCGGCCGGATGCGTCGGTCTTGAGGCCGTACTGCTTGAAGCAATCGGCGGCATAATCGTTCGGCGCCTCCAGCACCACATAGACGCCCCAGCGCAGATCACGAAACACCGGACGGCCGTCGCGTTCCAGCGACGATACCACCTCGACGATGCCGGATTTCTCCAGCACGCCGCCCTTGTCGCGCGGCCGCATCACATGCGGCAGGTCGTCGACGCCGCAGGGCGGAAACAGCAAGCCCTCCGAGGGCACGTCGAGGGTGCAGGCATTGGCGATCGCCGCCATCTCGATCGCGGATTTGGTGCCGTCGAGGAAGGAATTGAACATCTGCGGGTTCATGCCGGCGGATTGCGCCTCGCCTGATGTGAGCCCGTAATGCTGCCACACGCCTTCCGGCGTCACGTCGTGATAGGCGGGCAGGTATTTCGTGCCCTTGCCGGCGGCGACGACGCGAAATCCCGTCGCGCGCGCCCAATCGACCATCTCCGCCGTCAGCGCCGGCTGGTCGCCATAGGCGAGCGAATAGACCACGCCGGCCTTGCGCGCCTCTTCGGCGAGCAGCGGGCCCGCCAGCACATCGGCCTCGACATTGACCATCACGACTTGCTTGCCGGCGGCGATCGCTGCGCGGGCATGGCGGATGCCGACCGCCGGATTGCCGGTGGCTTCCACCACGACGTCGAACGCGCCGCCTGCGATCGCGCGCGCGCCGTCATCGGTGAAGGTGGTTGCATTGATCCGCGCGTCGTCCCAGCCGACCGTGCGGCACGCCTCGCGCGCACGGTCGCGGTCGAGATCGACGATCACGGGCACCTCGAGCCCCGGTGTGTGCGGCACCTGCGACAGGAACATCGAGCCGAATTTTCCGGCGCCGATCAGGACGACGCGAACCGGCTTGCCGGCGGCGGCGCGGGCTTTGAGGAGGTGATGCAGGTTCATGTGTTGGCTACCAATGGTGCGGTCACGCAGGGCGCGCGACTATTCAGAATCCGTCATTCCGGGGCGACGCGCAAGCGTCGAGCCCGGATCCCATAACCACGATCGGGAGTATGGATTCCGGGCTCGCGACTTCGTCGCGCCCCGGAATGACAGCGTCTTGAGATCCTACTCCGCCGCCTGCCGTGGCGCACGCGCCAGCCGCAGCAGGGCGTCGTCGGCGACGGTCAGGATCGGCGTGAAGTCGCGGTGCGCGATGTAGTCGGGCCGCGTCGGGGTGCGGATGTAGTTCGAGACCGCGTTCAGCGTCAAATAGACAATCTTGCGCGGGTAGGGCGTGATGTTGCCGCTCGAGCCGTGCACCAGGTTGCCGTGGAACATCAGCATGCCGCCGGGCTTGCCGGTCGGCGCGACGATGCCGCCCTGCTTCACGAGCCGGGTTACCGTCTCCTCGTCCAGCGTCCACAGCGGGTAGGACGTGGTCTCGAGATCGTGCGACGCCTTCAGGTCGCCCGCGGTCTGGCTCTGCGGCACCAGCATCAGCGGGCCGTTGATCGGCATCACCTCGTCGAGGAAGATCGCGATGTTCATCGCGCGCGGCTCCGGCATGCCGTCGTCACGCTTCCAGGTGCCGTAATCCTGGTGCCACTGCCAGACGTCGCCGGTGAAGGCCGCCTTCGCGTTGATCTTGAACTGATGCATGTAGACCTTCTCACCGAACAGCTGCTCGATGGGGTCGATCATGCGCGGATGCGCGCCGAGGAGGCCGAACGCCTCGTTGTAGAGATGCGCGGCGAAGGCCGTGCGCGGCGCGCCGCTCTTCTCGCGCCACACCTCGGGGCGGTTGGCGTCATAGATCGAGACCGCCTCGCGTGCGAGGAAATCGACCTCTTCCTGGCTGAACAGCTCGGGCAGGAACAGCCAGCCTTCGCGATGGAAAAATTCGATCTGCTCCGGCGTCAGTTTCATGGTGCTTTCCTCCCTTGATTATTGGTCTTCATTCTTGGCGCCGTGACGGTCCTGTTCACGCCGCCACGTCGATCGCCCTCAGCTTCTCTTCGGTCATCTGCCCCGCCGTCTGCGCATGGGCCAACGCGGCGGCCTCAGCGGCGGCGGCGTTGCCGGAGAAAATATGCGCGGCGATGGTCTCGTGCTCGGTCCAGGCGCTGTCGCGGTAATCGAGCTCGGCGAGCACGGTCGCCATCGAACGGCGCATATGCGGCCATTGCGGCGCGATCATTTCCTCGATCGCGGTATTGCCGGCCAGCCGATAGATCGCGCTGTGGAAGTCGACGTCGAGCGCGATCATGCGCGCCAGTGGCGCGGTGTCGTCGATCGCGCGCCCGGCTTCGAGCGCGCTCTCGAGTTGCGCGCGTGCTGCGGCATCTTCTCTGACGCGCGTCGCGGCAAGCCGCGCCGCCAGCGCGTCGATGGCGCCGCGCACCTCATAGAGCTCGCGGATACGCTGCGGATCGAGCTGCGTCACCTCGAAGCCGCGCTTGCCGCTCTCCGCGACAAGGCCCTGGCGATGCAACAGGTGCAGCGCGTGCGAGATCGGCTGGCGCGAGACGCCGAGCCGATCGGCAAGTTCGTTCTGGGTGATGCGCTGGCCGGGCAGCAGCGTGCGGTCGATGATCGCTTCGAGCAATCGCCCGTAGACCTGGTCGATCAGGTTCGGAAGCGGGTCCAACGGGATCATGCCACCAGTCCAAATTGGAATACGGAATTCCGTATTCGGAAATGGAAGTTACTGCGGGTTGCGGGAGCGGTCAAGGCGCGTGTGGGCGGTAATGCTAAAACATTGAAATAAAAAGGATTTTTAACGAGACAAACACCAGCGTTTCGTCGCGGCTAGGATCGCGACCCGCTCGAGCGGCGGAGCAAGTGGCACCCCCTTCCGTCACTCCCACGAGGGGGGAGGGACGGGGAGGGCAGTCGCTACTTCGCCTTGCCCAACTCCATCAGGATCCGCGTCATCAGATAGAGCCGCGGCACGATCGAGTTGGTGTCGATATATTCGTCGCGGGCGTGATAGCCCCAGCCGGCGAGGCCGAAGCTTTCGACCACGATGGCCTTGCCGCTGCGCGCGGCGTAGCCGGCATCGGTCGCGCCGCCGGTCATGTCAGCGATATCCAGCGTGCGATCGAGTTCGGCATAGATCGCCTGTCCCTGCTTGGCGAGCGCGCGGCCGCCATCGTTCGCGACGAAGGGCGGGCGGCCCGCGGCGACCTTCACGGTTACCTCAGCGTCGGGGACCAGCTTGTCCTTCACCTTTTCGTCGAGCGCGGCCTGCAGCTTCTGCACGCCGTCCGGAATGGTGAGGCGAATGTCGGCGCCGGCGCTGGCGCGATCCGGAATCTGGTTGCGCACGGTGCCGGCCTTCGCGGTGGTCCAGTTCAGCTGCGTGCCTGGGATGGATTTCGCGACGTCCTGGGTCTGCAGCAATTGATGCGCGAGCTCGATCAGCGCGTTGCGGCCGAGCTGCGGTGCGGCGCCGGCATGCGAGGCCTTGCCCTTCACATCCATCGTGCCGGTCGCGGTGCCGCTGGCGCCGAGCAGCAGGCTTTCGTTCTTGGCTACCGGCGGCGCCACCGTCGGCTCGCAGGACAGCACAACATCGTGCTGGTCGGCGAGCTCGGCGATGATCTCGCCGGAGCCGATCGATCCGACCTCTTCATCCGGATTGAACGACACCGTGAGTTTTGCGTAGTCGCGCCAGCCCGCATCGTTCAGAATCTTGAGCGAATGCAGGATGACGGCGATGCCGCCTTTGTCGTCGGCAATGCCGGGCCCGTAGATCCTGTTGCCGTCGACCTTGTAGGGCTGGCTGTCGAGGATGCCGTGCTCATAGACCGTATCCATATGCGCGATCAGCATCAGCTTCTTGCTGCCGGTCCCTTCGAAGGTGCCGATCACCATGTCGGCGCCGGCGCCCTTCGTGGTCTTGCGCCGCTCGGTCTTGGCGCCGAGCGCCTTCAACCGCGCTTCGGTGTAGTCGGCCATCTTCTTCAGGCCTTCGACATCGCTGGAGCCCGACTCGATCAGCACCATGTCGTGCAGGCTCTCGATCACGGCTGGCTGGGCCTGCTCGGCGGCCGCGTGCAGCTTTTCATCCGCGGCAGCAAAGGCGGGGGACGAGGCGAAGGCGAGCGAAAGCAGGCCAGCCGACGCGAGCAATTTGATGGATAATTTCATGATTGTCCTCCCTGTCTAGCGCAGGGAGGACACTAACATCGCAAACCATCTGTCTCCAGCCGCGTCAGGCCTGGTCGAGCACCTCGACATCGAAGGTCTCGATCTGCGCGGGCTCGGCGGTCGCGTCGATCGCCGCGATCCTGTCGCCTGAAATCGTGACCCGCAGCACGATGCGCAGCGCGCCACCGAAGATGACGGCAACGCCGATCTCGCCATCGACCAGCGCCGCTTTCGCCGCCTGCGCGCGTCCCCTGAAGCTTTCGGCGACAGCCGCGGCGCCGCGGATGACCGGCAGCGAGCCGAGCCGCTGCGCTGCCTGATCGGCGCGCACCACGACGTCGGGCGCGAGCACCGCAAGCAGTCCTTCGAAATCGCCGTTGCGGGATGCCGCGAGGAAAGCCTCGACGATGCTGCGCTGCCGGCTGAGATCGACATCCGGCGCG
>NZ_JACMYP010000244.1 GCF_020889705.1 Bradyrhizobium altum
CGCCGCCGGCCTCGCGGCGGTGCTCGCGGCACCGGAGCGCTTTGCCGGCCGCAATGTCGGCCTCGTGCTCACCGGCGGCAATATCGACACCAGGCTGATCGCCTCGGTGCTGACCCGCGAGCTGGCGCGCGAGGGACGGCTGACCCAGCTGGCGCTCGACATCGTCGACCGGCCCGGCCAACTCGCGGCAGTGTCGATCCTGCTTGCGGACGCCGGCGCCAACATCATCGAGGTCTCGCATCAGCGCACCTTCTCCGACCTGCCGGCAAAGGCAACGCTGCTCGAGCTCGTAATCGAAACCCGCGACCGCGCCCATCTGGAAGAGGTGTTGGCGAGGCTCGGCGCCGAAGGATTCGCGGTGCGGGAGAGCTAGCAATGCTGTTCCTATCCGCGAGTCAAAGCACCTAACCCGTCATCCTGAGGCGCGAGCGGAGCGAGCCTCGAAGGATGAATCGGCCACCAGCCGGGCCGTGCATCCTTCGAGGCTCGCCGAAGTGGCTCGCACCTCAGGATGACGGGTTGGGTTCTCGGACTGGGCTCAATCCTCACCCGCCGCCAACTCGGCGAGCTTCGCGATCGTGTTGATGTTGCGCGCGGTGCCGTTGGCGGCGGCGGGGATCTTCAGCTTCGAGCGGCCCATGCCGCTGCCATAGGCGACATAGATCTCGCGCTTGCCGAGCCGCATCTGCTCGTCCTGCTGGCCCTTGATGTCCTTCAGGGCGTCCTTGGGCGGCGGCTCGTCGAGGAAGATCGCGACCGTCGTGTTCGGCGGCGCTTTCGGAAACGGATTGGCTTTCAGCACCGCGGCGATCTCGTCCGCGCTCCGCACTGCGACGCCGACCGGCCTGCCGGCATAGGCGTGCAGCCGCTTCTCCAGCGCGGCCTTGACCTTAGGCGCGCCGAGCTTCGAGGAGAACACGACATTGCCGCTGGCGATGTAAGTCTGCACGTCGGCAAATCCCTCGTCGACGCACATCGCCTTCAACTCGGTCATCGGCAGCTTGCCGGTACCGCCGACATTGACCGCGCGCAGCAAGGCGACATAACGCGGCATCACGATCTCACGTCAGCAGCAGCGCCATGCCGGGATCGCCCTTCTGCATCGCGCGCTGATAGGCCGGGCGTGCGGCGATGCGGCCGAGATAATTCCTGATGTTGGGGCAGCGGCCGAGGTCGTAGGACAGGAAATAGCGCATCGTCGTCAGCGAGAAGCCGATCATGATATCGGCCGTGGTGAACGCCTCGCCCGCGAGATATTTGGCGTCGCGCACCCGTGCCTCGATCAGATCGAACGAGCGGTCGACCCGCGCCCGGGTCGCGACCAGCATCGGATTGTCAGCAGCGAGGTTGAGCCGGTTCAGGATCATGCTGCGGCCCATCTGCGCCTGCAGCGTGCCGTTGGCGAAGTGAAACCAGTACAGGAACTGCGCGAAGTCGGGATGGTCCGATGTCAGCGTCAGCCGTCCATTGCCATACCTGGCGACGATATACTCGACGACCGCACCGGATTCGGCCAGCACCAGTTCGCCGTCGGTGATGACAGGCGCGGCGCCGATCGGATGCAGCGCCTTGTAGTCGGCCGGCGCCAGCATCGTGACCGGATCGCGTGTGGTGCACCTCAGCTCGTAGGGGATCTCCAGCTCCTCGCACAGCCAGACGATCCGCTCCGATTGCGACTTGCCGAGATGGTGAACGGTGAACATGCGCGCTCCTCATGCATTTTCGAGCGAAGTGGATACCGGTTCGCGTGAAGAAAATGCGTCAAAACAAGAATCGAGAGCCCCGTTCCGATTCAATCGGAACGGAAGAGGCTCACGCGTCCTCTTTCTTCTTCGCAGCCTTCTTGGCCGGTGGCGGCTCTTCCATCGCCTTCTTCATGGCGCGGGCATAGGCGTCGGCGGCGTTCTCCGCGGAATTCTGCAATCGCTTGGCGGTCGCGGTCGCGTTCAGGATCGTGCTCTTGGCGAGGAAGCGGAAGCGCGCCTTGGTCTCCTTGTCCTTGGCCTTGGCGGCGCGCGCGACCCAGACGGCCTGGCGCTTCTTGGCAGCCGCCATCACGGCCTTGGTCTGCGCTCTTGCGGTTTGCCGGATGACGGCGTCGAGGTCGGCTTCGGCCATTCAGATACACTCATTGACTGGACGTACGCCGGGGTGGGCGCACGGTGGGAGGAGGGGGAGGTATCACTAGCGCAACCCGCGCCGTTTGAACATGCGATCCTTTGCGATGCCCCCGAGGGGTGTAGCCCGGCAGATGGTTGCACGCTCTATCGGGCGTGCAGTTCGGCATGATATAGCGGCGCGGCCGGGCCGAGGGCCGCGCAGTCCAAATCGAGGTTTCGATGCAAGCGATCAGCCGAAGGAGCCTGCTTGGCGGCTTTGCCCTGCTGGCGGCGGCGTCTTCACTTGCGGCTGCGGCCGAGACGCTGACCGTCGATGCCGGCGAAGGCCGCGTCACGTTCAGCCGGTTTGCCTCGGAGCGCGGCAAGCGGCCGGCCGTGCTTGTCCTGCACGGCTCGCGCGGCTTCGATCTCAGGCCGCAGGCCTATCAGCGCTATGCCAAAGCGCTGACGGCAGACGGCATCGACGCTTATTTCGTTCGCTACTACACCCCGGCCGACGAGCAGGCATTCAGGACGCTGACCACGCGCGAAACCCGCGAGGCCTACGAGACCGGGCGCTTCGACGCCTGGGCCGCGCGGGTCTCGTCGGTGCTGTCGGCGGTGCTGGCGGGCGCGGACAGTTCCGGCCGGATCGGACTGCTCGGCTTTTCGCTTGGCGGCTACGTCGCGGCGGCCCGCGACGAGCGGGTGTCTGCGCTCGCCGTGCTGTATGGCGGTATGCCCGACAAGATCGCGCCGCAGGTCAAGCATCTGCCGCCGATGATCAAGCTGCACGGCGAGGCCGACCGCAACGTGCCGCTTGCCAGCGGTGAGGCGCTGGTCCGGCTCGGCAAGTCGGTCGGCGCCGCGGCGGAGATCGTCCGATATCCGGGCAAGGCGCACGGCTTCGACTTCGCGGACAATGGTCCAATGACGGCCGATGCAGTTAACCGTGTTGCCGGTTTCTTCCAGGCTCAGCTGAACGTGGCTTGAGTCTCAGTCGGCAGACGAACCCGGCGGCACCTTGGCGCCGGCGAGCAGTCCGGCCAATTCCACCTGTCGGCCGAGCCCGGTCTTCGCCAGCACGGCCTTGAGCTGGTTGCGCACCGTTTCGCGGGAGATGCCGAATGCGACGGCGATGGCCTCGACGGTTCGTCCTTCGCCGATGCCGCGCGCAACGCGCGCCTCGGCCGGCGTCAGGTCGAACAGGCCTTGCAGCACTTCCGCGGTCGGCACCTCCGATGGCACCACTGGCGTCACGATCACGATCGCCAGCGCGCGGTCGAATAGTTCGCGCGCGGCGCCCCGGATCGGGACCAGGTGCACGATCAGCGGCGGGCGATCGTCTTGTGCCGCGATCGGGACCGAGCTGACCTCGACGCCGATGAGCCCTTGATCGAGCGCCGCCACTGCCTGCGCGAACAACGCGTCAGCGCTAGCTGCCGCCAGCATCAGGCGATCGGTGCGATCCTGCATCACGTCGGGCACCAGGCGGTCGAACAGCGTGTTGGCCGTCATCAGACGGCCGCCGCGCCGCAGCACCGCCGCGGGCAGTCCAAGCATCCCCAGCGACTCGGTTGCCGCCCTGGCGCGCTCCATCCCGAGCCGCGCCGACAGCAGCGCCGCCCGCGCCAGATGCGGGCGCAGCGCGTCGAGTTGCTCGATCGCTTCCCGCTCGATCGGTCCGTGCTGGTATTCGCGCTCGACGCTGTAGATCAGCACGTCGCCGCTCGGCACCGGGATCGCGGTACCGGCGCCCCATCCGAGCCCGCGCGGGCGGAAGAACTCGCGGATCTGGAAATCCTGCTGCACTTCCTCGGGCGTATCGAACACGTCGATGTCACGCAGGAAGCCGGCGTGGTTGGCCGCGAGCAGGCGTGGCAACCGCCCGTTACGCTCGTGCCAGCCGCCTTCGACATAGGCAACCGTGTCGTCGTGCATGTCGGGAGATGCGACCCAGCGGACGTCGTGCGGGGCTGCCGTCAGCAGCACGATACCGCGCGCCCGCGCGATCGCGCCGACCTGATGCAGCACATTCGGCCAAAGCTCGGGGACGACAGCGGCCTCATAGGCCAGTTCAATCAGATGCGCGTGCAGGTCGTTCGCCATCAGCCATTCCAGGAAATACTGCTGCCCAATAGATAAGCCCATTGACCGCGAAAGTATTGCGTAGAGCAATTTAGCCCGAGCCACGAGTCCGGGCTTTCCCGGTGCGCGTCCGCGCGCATCACGAGGAATTGCGGCGTTTCGCCGGGCTCGTTCGCGATTTTCGTGCGGGCGCGAAGGGCCTCGCTCGTTTGGCTGCGCCCCGGCGCGCGGCGGCCAGCGCAGCCTGCGCCCAGACGACGAGTTCGTCTGGCTCATCAAGCAGCCGTTCCGGCACCCGCCAGAATGCGAGATCGATGGTCGCGCCCTGCTTGGCATAGTTGAGCGGCGGGCTCGTCGCCGCCTCCTTGAAGGTCTCACGGTTCTGATCGTCGACCCGCACGTAGAATGTATTGTCGGTGACCATCCCGAGCATCACGCCGTCGCAGAACACGCCGGTCTTGCCGAACATGCGCCGCATCGTGATGCGGCCGAGCGGCGCGAGCTGCTCGCGCAGGAATTCGGCATAGGCAGGACTGGCAACCATTCGCGGTCTCGCAGGGCAATCAGGCCTGCGGAATGATGACTGGAACCTCAGCGCCCGACAACTGCCGTGACGCGATCCGGAGTTTGCGAAGGAGGTTACCTGGATGGTTGGGAGCGGGTGAATTGGTCGAATGGCGAGGCTCGCAGGGAGCTCTCGCCCAGAGCTGTTGGGAGGACACCTCGGTGCCCTCCCGACAATCGCACTTAGTTGCAGCCGCAGCCGTGCGAGCGGCCGCCGCCAAGGACACCAGACAGGATGTTGGTGTTCTTGAGGCTGATCGGCAGGATGGCCGAGACGTTGGTCTTGTTGCCGTTCAGGACGTTCACGCCGCCACCGAGCACGTTGACGTTGTTGAGCGCGTTGACGTTGAGCGCGGAGACCGCAGTCGTGATCGGGGCGATCACGGAGCCGATCAGGGCGCCGCTACCACCACAGGGGCCACCGGCGAAGGCCGGCGAGGCGACGAGCGAGGCGAGCGCGACGGCGACGATATACTTCTTCATGACTTCCTCCGTTGTTATCAAGCCAAGCCGTTTGCTTGGTCGCCGCCACTGTCCACGTCTCGAATTCGCATACAACTTGAAGTGGCTCGTTGCTCTAATACTTACCGCGTCGGCGTCTATGGGGTGTCTTCGGGTGCGTTTCTCCCGCTGCACCTGGAAGCCGCGACGGGGCGGATGCGGCCGACCGTCGCCTCCGGATACATGCGTGACGAGAAGAAGTTTCTGATGTCGTCCGCCATCAGCAAGAACCCCGGCATCGAGCTTGCGGCCTACATTCATTTCGCCAACAGCCGCGCCAAATACACCGGCGCGGAGCTGGCGCATCTGCTCTGTCCGTGTCCGCTGTTCGTCGAGATCGGCAGCCGCGATGCTGCAAACGCGATCGACCTCGGGCGGGATGAGAAGTTCGCGGAAATGCAGGCCGTCTATACATCATCGGCCCATCCGCATCTGATCGACATGGACGTCTTCGACGGCGTGCACGAGGCCAGCGGCAAGCGCGCAAGGCCGTGGCTGTACGGCCATCTGGCGTCGCCGGCCTAGAGACGTCGCGTTTGAAGAACGCGATCGTGTTGTGAGGGACGGCCGCCACCCAAGCGGCGATACCTCGCCGAGCATGCACCGTCTTGCAGGCACCCACGCCTGACTTCGATCATGCCGAGGTCTTGCGCGCATCACGTTCATGGGAGCTCTCGTCGTCCGCGACGTGCCCCGCATCGGACGGCGCAGACGCAATCGCCCTGGCATTGCAGCGTCACGTCGCTATTCAAACCTATTAGCCATCGCTGGCGTCGGGCCGGGGCGATTACGTTACAGGATTGTCGGATTGGGCGGGTTATGATCTCCTGTAACGCACCTTGCCCATCCTGACCTTCTGCGGTCTGAGGGAACTCGACGTCATATCCGTCTCGTAGAGCTTGTTGGTAGCCGAAGGGTTGGACAGCATGAGTGGTACGGAACGAATGCTCGGTGGATTGGCAGGGCTTCTGGTATCGGCGGGATTGGCGGCTATCGGGATTTCGGCGGCCCATGCTCAGGCGGGACCGCCCGGGCCTCCTGCCGTGGGCGTGTTCGAGGCGGTGAAGCGGCCGGTCACCGAAACCAGTGAATTCCTGGGACGCATCGAGGCCCCCAACCGCGTCAACGTGGTGGCGCGCGTCACCGCGTTCCTAGAGAAGCGGAACTTCGTCGAGGGCTCCGAGGTCAAGGCCGGCGACCTGCTGTATCAACTCGAGCGCGGCCCGTTCGAGGCCGACCTAGCCTCGAAGAGGGCGCAAGTCGCCCAGTTGCAGGCGACGCTGGTCAACGCCAAGCTGACCACCGACCGCGCCAAATCGCTGCTCGGCGGACCGGCCGGCCAGCAATCGAGCGTCGACGCCGCAGTCGCCAACCAGCAAAGCCTCGAGGCACAGGTGCAGGCCGCGCAGGCGCAGGTCGACCTGTCCCAGATCAATCTCGACTACACCCAGATCCACTCGCCGATCGACGGCAGGATCGGGCGCACCGCAGTCACCGAGGGCAACGTCGTGACGCCAAGCTCGGGAATCCTGACGACCATCGTCAGCCAGGACCCGATGTACGTCACGTTCCCGGTGCCGGTGCGCGAGGCGCTCGATCTGCGCGAACGCTATGCGACGCGCGGCGGCTTCAAGGCCGTGGTCATCCGGGTGCGCCTGCCCGACGGCCGGCTCTACGACAAGGTCGGCGAGCTGAACTTCGTCAACAACACCATCGCGCAGAACACGGACACCATCTCCTTGCGCGGCACCATCCCCAACCCGTCGACGTACACGTCCGTCGCGGCCGGCGGCGCGGTCCGCGAACTGACCGACAATGAGTTCGTGACCGTGCTGCTGGAAGGCGTGCAGCCGGTCGAGGTGCTGGCGATCCCGCGCTCGGCGGTGCTGTCGGACCAGCAGGGCGAATATGTCTACGTCGTCGGCGCAGATAACAAGGCCGAGCAAAAGCGGATCCAGCTTGGGCAATCGACTTCGACGATTGCCGCGGTGACGAGCGGCATCGCGCTTGGCGACAAGGTGATCGTCGAGGGGTTGCAGAAGGTCAGGCCGGGCGAGGTGGTCGCGCCGGGACCCGCCAGCGCGCTGATCCAGTCGAGCATGAAGGTTTCTGCGGACGGCGGCGCCAGCAGCACGCCGAAATCGACGGGCAATAACCCATGATTTCCGCTGTCTTCGTCGATCGTCCGCGGCTTGCGATCGTCATCGCGTTCGTGATCACGATCGCGGGCGCGCTGGCGCTGATGCAAATCCCGGTCGCCCAGTTCCCGGACATCGTGCCGCCGCAGGTCACGGTCTCGGCCGTATTCCCCGGTGCTTCGGCCGAAGTCGTCGAATCGAGCGTCGCCCAGCCGCTGGAAGCGCAGGTCGTCGGCGTCGACAAGATGCTCTACATGAAGTCGACCAGCGGCAATGACGGCAGCTATACGCTGACGGTCTCGTTCGCGCTCGGCACCGACCCCGACATCAACACCGTCAACGTCAACAACCGCGTGCAGAGCGCGCTGGCGCAATTGCCGACCGAGGTGCAGGCGCAGGGCCTGACCGTGCAGAAGAAATCCTCGGCCGTGCTGCAGTTCATCGTGCTCTACAGCAAGAACGGCGAGCAGGACCCGCTGTTCATCACCAATTACGCCATCATCAACGTGCTGGACGCGATCTCGCGCACGCCCGGCGTCGGACAGGCCTCGCTGTTCGCCAAGCTGAACTATTCGATGCGGATCTGGTTCGACACCCAGCGCCTGACCAGCCTCAATCTGGCGCCGTCGGACGTGATCGCCGCGATCCGTGCCCAGAGCGTGCAGGCGCCGGTCGGCCGCATCGGCGCGCGTCCGATCAGCAACGACCAGCAATTCCAGTTCAACGTGCAGACCCAGGGCCGCCTGACGACATCCAAGCAGTTCGGCGACATCGTGCTGCGGGCCAATCCGGACGGATCGGTGCTGCGGATCAGGGATGTCGCCCGCGTCGAAATCGGCGCGCAGAACATGGATTCGGAATCGCGGATCGACGGCAATCCCGGTGTGCCGATGGGCATCTATCTCGCACCCGGGGCCAATGCCGTGACCACGGCCAAGGCCGTGCAGGCCACGCTCGCGAAGTTGTCGGAGCGGTTCCCGCCGGGGCTGACCTACCTCGTGCAGTACGACTCCACGACCTTCGTCTCCGATACGATCAAGGAAGTGATGAAGACGCTCGGCGAAGCCTTCGTGCTCGTCGTGATCGTGGTGTTCCTGTTCCTCGGCAATCTGCGCGCCACGGTGATTCCCGCGGTCGCGGTTCCGGTCAGCCTGATCGGCGCCTTCGCGGTGCTGCTGGCGCTCGGCTATTCCGCCAACACAGTCTCGCTGTTGGCGATGGTGCTTGCGATCGGCATCGTCGTCGATGACGCCATCGTCGTGGTCGAGAACGTCGAACGCGTCATGGAGGAGGAGCCGGAGCTGTCGCCGGCCGACGCCACCAAGAAGGCGATGGCGCAGATCACGGCACCGATCATCGCGATCTCGCTGGTGCTGCTCTCGGTGTTCGTGCCGATTGCGTTCATTCCCGGCATCTCGGGTACCCTGTTCCGCCAGTTCGCGGTGACGATCAGCGTCGCGATGGTGATCTCGGCGCTGAATGCGCTGACGCTGTCGCCGGCGTTGTGCGCCGTATTCCTGCGTCACGGCGGGCCGCGCCGCGGCATCATGGGACGGGTGCTCGGCGGCATCGACTGGGTGCGCGACCGCTATGCCGGCGTGGTGCAGCGACTGGTCCGCGTGGCGGTGTTGTCGCTGGTTGCGGTGCTGGTGTTTGCCGGCGCGGTGTTCGGCGTGTCGAAGATCACGCCGACCGGCTTCCTGCCCGAGGAGGACCAGGGCGCCTTCTTCATCGCGGTGCAATTGCCCGACGGCGCGTCGGTGGCGCGCACCAGCGAGGTGACCAAGCAGGTCGAAGCGATCCTGAAGAAGAATCCGGCGGTCGACCACGTGCTGTCGATCATCGGCTTCTCGCTGCTCGACGGCGCCAGCGAGCCCAATTCGACATTCATGGTGGCGCGCATGAAGCCGTTCGCCGATCGCAAGGCTGTCACCGACTCGGTGCAGGCCGCGATCCGGCAAACCTTCATCGCGGGATCGCAGATCCGTTCAGCCTCGGTGCTGCCGTTCAACCTGCCGCCGATCATCGGGCTCTCGACCTCCGGCGGCTTCGAATATCAGCTCGAGGCGCTGGAAGGGCAGGATCCGGCTGCCCTCAGCAGCGTGATGGGTGGGTTGATCGGCGCCGCGAACCGCAATCCAAGTCTGACCAGGGTGTTCTCGACCTTCACCGCGACGAACCCGTCGGTCTATCTCGATATCGACCGCGCGAAAGCGCAGGCGCTCGGTCTCAACATGGCCGACGTGTTCACCGCGCTGCAGGCCACGCTCGGCGGCATCTACGTCAACAATTTCAACCTGTTTGGCCGCACCTGGCAGGTCAACGTGCAGGGCGATGCGGCGGACCGCGGCGACATCCCCGACATCTGGCAGATCTATGTGCGCAACACCGGCGGCGAGATGGTGCCGATCCGCTCGATCGCAAGCTTGCGGATCGTCACCGGCCCGCAGGTGATCACGCGCTACAACAATTATCGCTCGGTCACGGTGAACGGCAGCCCGGCGGCGGGCGTGTCCTCGGGCACCGCGATTGCGACGATGGCCGACCTGTCCAAGACGACGCTGCCTTCAGGCTATTCCTATGAATGGACCGGCACGGCCTATCAGGAGCAAGCGGCCTCCGGCCAGACCGGCATTATCCTCGCGCTCGCGGTGCTGTTTGCCTATCTGTTCCTGGTGGCGCTGTATGAGAGCTGGACGATCCCGATTCCGGTGCTGCTGTCGGTCACGGTCGGCGTGCTGGGCTCCTATCTCGGCATCAAGCTCGCGGGCCTCAATCTCGATCTCTACGGCCAGATCGGTCTCGTGGTGTTGATCGCGCTCGCCGCCAAGAACGGCATTCTGATCGTCGAATTCGCCAAGGAGCAGCGCGAGGCCGGCAAGCCGATTGCGGAGGCCGCGACGATGGGCGCGCAGATGCGCTTCCGCGCGGTCATGATGACCTCGATCGCCTTCATCCTCGGCCTGGTGCCGCTGGTGGTCGCGACCGGCGCGGCGGAAATCAGCCGCCGTGCGGTCGGCACCGCGGTGTTCGGCGGCATGCTGGCCGCGAGCTCGATCGGCATCTTCCTGGTGCCGATGCTGTTCGTCACCTTCCAGGGCTGGCGCGAGGGTGTAAAGAACCGGTTTGGTCGTCGGGGCAAGGCGGACCAGCCGGCGTCGCACTAGCGTATGATCCGGAAGGATCATGCGTGAACAACGAGCTAATCTGCGATGACGATCCAGCCTAATCCCATCGCGCATTAGCGGCGCGGGCGAGGCGGGGCTATACTACCCGCCTCAGCGATGGAGTTCTGGATTGAGCGTTGCCTTCACCAAGGAAGAAAGTGCCGAGACCGCGTCCGAAACGCTGTTGCCGGACCGCCCGATTTCGCCGCATCCCAATCTGGTGACCGAAGCAGGACGCAAGGCGCTGGAGCGCCAGCTCCTGGAGGCACGCGAGGCCTACGAGGCCGCGCAGCAGCTGGACGACGTCAATGAACGGCGACGGCAGTCGGCCGTGCCGCTGCGCGACACACGCTATCTGACGGAAAGGCTCCGCACCGCGCAGGTCGTGCCCGACCCTGCCTCGGCCGAAACCGTTGCCTTCGGCAGCACCGTGACGTTCAGCCGCGCCGATGGCCGCGTGCAGACCTATCGCATTGTCGGCGAGGACGAGGCCGATCCAAAGGCCGGCTCGATCTCTTTCGTCTCGCCGGTGGCAAGGTCGCTGATGGGGAAAGCCGTGGGCGACGTCGCAGGCTCGGGCGCCCAGGAGCTGGAGATCGTGGCGATCGCCTAGCGGATCGCAGCTCCCGATCACGCCGCCGGCAAGGCAAGCCGCTCGATCGTCTGAATATGCCGCGCGAGCAGGCTACAGGCTTGCTCGATGTTGCGCGCGCGCAGGGCCTGCAGGATCACGCGATGATCCTGGCTCGGCCGTGGTCGCCAGCCGGCGTTGCGCGCCATCGCGAACACCAGTCGTGAGTTCGCAAGTTGCAGGCCGTCGAGGCTGGCGAGCAGACGCGGCATCGCGCAAGGCGCCACCAGCGCGTGATGAAAGGTGCGATTGGCCAGTTCGAATTCCTGAACCGTCTCAGCGTTGTCGCCTTCGATCAGCGCGGCCTCGATCCGTGCCAGATGGGCCGACGTGAATTTCGGCGCCGCGTTGCGCAGCGCGACCACCTCCAGCGCGGCGCGCATCTCGGCGATCTCCTTCACCGACTTGGTGTCGAGCGGAGCAACCCGCGCCCCGCGACGGGGTACGGCAACGACCAGATGCTGCGCCTCCAATTGCCTGAAGGCCTCGCGCACCGGGACGTGGCTGGAATGAAATTCCCGCGCGACATGGTCCTGCCGGAGCGGAGCATCCGGCGGCAATGCGCCGCTGATGATGCGCTCGCCGATCGCCTCGGCGATGCGCCCGGCAGTCGTCGTGTTCTCACCCTCGCTGGTCATAGATTATCTATCACAAAAACGGGTGCGCTCATGATCGGGCTCAGCTAGCATCATTCTAAGTCCAATATCATAGATAATATACAGAATTATCTATGATTTACACAAGTAAGAAGGCAAGCCCGATGGTTGATGTCGTTGAGATCGAACGGACCGACAGCCGCAGCAGCGCACCGCTCCGCAAGAACTGGGAGCGCGCCGAGGCCGAGGCGCTCTACAACCTGCCGTTCGCGGACCTGATGTTCCAGGCGCAGGGCATCCATCGCGCCAACTTCAATCCGAACCACGTCGAAACCGCGAGCCTGCTCAGCATCAAGACCGGCGGCTGCCCGGAAGACTGCGGCTACTGCTCCCAGAGCGCGCATTACGACACCGGCCTGAAGGCCACCCGTCTGATGCCGCGGGACGAGGTGATCGCGGTCGCGCAGCGCGCCAAGGACGCCGGCGCAACCCGCTTCTGCATGGCCGCGGCCTGGCGCAGTCCCAAGGACCGCGATCTCGATCAGGTCTGCGACATGGTCAGCGCGGTGAAAGGGCTGGGCATGGAAACCTGCGTCACGCTCGGCATGCTGACGCCGGACCAGGCCGAACGCCTCTCCGACGCCGGGCTCGATTTCTACAACCACAACGTCGATACCTCGCCGGAGTTCTACGACAAGATCATCACCACCCGCACCTTGCAGGACCGCATCGATACGCTCGCGCATGTACGCGATGCCGGCATCAAGGTCTGCTGCGGCGGCATTATCGGCATGGGTGAACAGGTCGAGGACCGGCTCGGCATGCTGATGCTGCTTGCCAATCTCCCGAGCCATCCGGAGAGCGTGCCGATCAATCTGTGGAACGAGGTCAAGGGCGTGCCGGTCAACGACACCGCCGAGCGGCCCGATCCGATCGCGCTGGTGCGGCTCGTTGCGACGGCGCGGATCATGATGCCGAACAGCGTGGTGCGGCTGTCGGCCGGTCGGCAATACATGACCGATGAGCTGCAGGCGATGTGTTTCCTCGCCGGCGCGAACTCGATCTTCATCGGCGACGTGCTGCTGACCACCAAGAACCCGCAGCGCGATCGCGACGCCGATCTGCTCGACCGGCTCGGCATCACATCCAGTCTCGCCTGACCGCAACCTCCGGCACGCGCGCGGCGTCATTCGCCGCGCGAACCAACCACCATCCTGAGAGTAAAGCATGAGCGCAATCCATGCGGCGAAGGCCGCTGATTACGCCGCGGCCTTGCACGCCCTGAGCAAGGACGATCGGCTGCGCGGTCTCAAGCCGCGCGCGGGCATCGATTTCGTATCGAACGACTATCTGGCGCTCGCGAGCGCGCCACGCATCAAGCAGGCCGTGTCGGCCGCGCTCGAGGCCGGCACGCC
>NZ_JACMYP010000245.1 GCF_020889705.1 Bradyrhizobium altum
GCGGGCCGGCGGGTTGCAGCTCGGCGAACACCGGGCTCGGATCGAGCGTGGTGGTGGCCGGGCTCGTGAAGTCGCCCGGCGAGCGGGTGACCGTCACCGGCACCGTCGCCGGCTGGAACTTCGGCATGTTGAAGGTGACGGTGAAGTTGGCCTCCGGCGCCGGGATCGACACCGAGCAGGGCGTCTTGCAACCCGGCCCGATCGAGGTCACGGCGTCGGCGCCTTGCGGGGCCGAATCCAGCTGCACCTGCATCGGCGGCGGTGCCGACTTGAACGAATCCAATGAGAACGAAGAGCAGCCGGCCAGGCTCAGCCCGGCGGCCGCAATCACGATGATACGACGCATGATCCACACTCTTACTGCGGCAATCAGCCACAATCCCCGGCCCGACCATAGGAGCGTCGGAACAGAGGTGCAACAGGGGGAGATCTGTTCGTTAAAGGATGGTTAACGAAAAATTCGCATGGCAACATATTGCCGAGTAATATCAATGTGTTGCGGAAAGTTTATGCGGCGCCGAGGCTGGCGACGGCGTCCGGCAGGTCGCGCATATGGCTGATCAGCCGGTCCGGCTTCAGCTCGGTCATCGGGACGTCGGTGTAGCCGAAATCGACGCCGATCACCGGGACGCTGGCGCGCCGGGCGACCCCGACATCGGGGCCGGCATCGCCGACCATGATGGCGCCGGGCAGCTTGCCGCCGGCGCGGGCGACCGTCTCGCGCAGGAACGCCGGATCGGGCTTGGCGACGCCGAATGTGTCCTGGCCGCAGATCGCGGCAAAGCGCGCCGTCAAACCGAGCCGGTCGAGCAGCAGCTTCGACAGCCATTCCAGCTTGTTGGTGCAGACCGCAAAGCGATGGCCCTTGGCCGCGAGCCGGTCGAGTGCGGCTTCGAGCCCGTCGAACGGGCGCGAGCCGTCGGCGATGTGCTCGGCGTAATAGTCGATGAAATCCTTGGTCAGGCGATCGAGGTCCGCGAGGCTGACCACGCGTCCGTCCACCTCGAGCCCGCGCTCGAGCAGCTTGCGCGCGCCGGCGCCGATCATGTTGCGGGCGGCCGACAGCGGCACCGGCCGCAGACCTTCGCGGTCGAGCACATAATTCAGCGCGCTGATCAGGTCAGGCGCGGTGTCGACCAGCGTGCCGTCGAGATCGAACACGATGATGGAGGGAGAGGAGGCGGACATCACGCTTTTCGCTATCGGGCTGCGCGCCGCGATGCAAGAGTAGATGTCGGCGCGTCATGAAAATGGGGAGGCCGGGATGCGGGAACTCGCCGGAAAAGCCGCTTTTGTCACCGGTGCGGCCAGCGGAATCGGACTGGCGATGGCAACCGCCTTCGCCCGCGAGGGCATGAAGGTGATGCTCGCCGACATCGAAGGTGGCGCGCTCGACAAGGCCGTCGATGCGCTGCGGGCCGGCGGCGCCGACGTCCATGGTGTGGTCTGCGACGTCGCCGATCCCTCAAGCGTCGACCGCGCGGCAGAGGCATCGTTCCGCGCCCTCGGCAACGTCCATGTCGTCTGCAACAATGCCGGCGTCGCAGCCGGTGGCGGCATCGACCAGATCTCGGTCGACGACTGGCGCTGGGTGATCGACGTCAACCTGATGGGCGTCGTGCACGGCATCAGGAGCTTCCTGCCGCATATCCGCGGGCACGGCGAGGGCGGTCATATCGTCAACACCGCGTCGATGGGCGGAATGAATGCCGGTCTCGGCTTCAGTCCCTATTCGGCGAGCAAGTTCGCAGTGGTGAGCATGTCGGAGGGGCTTGCCTGGCAACTCGCGCCTGACGGCATTGGGGTCAGCGTGCTGTGTCCGAGCTATGTGCGCACACGGATCGGCGAGAGCGGGCGCAACCGCCCCGAACGGTATGGGCCGACCCGCGCGCTCGCGCCTGGCAGCGCGGCGTCCGCGATGGTCGCGGAGATCGCACGGCAGCTCGATGCCGGGCTCGATCCGGCCGCGGTTGCGGCGCGGGTCGTGGCCGCGATCCGCGAGCAGCGGCTCTATGTTTTCACCCATCCGGGGATGCGGGCCGAGGTTGAGGGCCGTTTTGCGGCGATTTTGACCGCAATCGACGCCTTTCAGGCGTGATAACCGCCCGCGGAGCAGGTTTCCGAATAGGCGCTGGACAGGCCCGGATGGCGCTATTCCTGCCCGTGAATCGAGGCTAGATATGCGCCCGCCGGGCCGCCCGATGGCGCGCCCGTAACGGACAACCGAGGGGCTATCGGCCGTGGACATGGACGCACTGAAACGCCAGGCGGCGGCGCGCGCGCTCGAAGAGGTGCGCGACGGCATGAAGCTCGGGCTCGGCACCGGGTCGACCGCCAAGCATTTCGTCGAGCTGCTCGGCGAGAAGGTCCGCGCCGGCATGAAGGTGATCGGCGTGCCGACCTCGGAGGCGACCCGGGCGGACGCGATCCGCTGCGGCGTCCCGCTGACCACGCTGGGCGAGGTCGATCACCTCGACCTCACCATCGACGGCGCCGACGAGATCGACCCCGCGCTCGATCTGATCAAGGGCGGCGGCGGCGCGCTGCTGCGCGAGAAGATCGTGGCGGCCGCCAGTGATCGCATGATCGTGATCGCCGACGACAGCAAATGGGTCGACGTGCTCGGCCGCTTTCCGCTGCCGGTAGAGGTGATCCCGTTCGGGCTCGCCGCGACAGAGGCGGCGATGGCGCGGGCGTTCGCACAGGCCGGCGTGTCCGGCCAGATGATCGTCCGTAAGGGCAAGGACGGTCACGTTTTTGTCACCGATGGCGGCCACTGGATCGTCGATGCCCATCTCGGCCGGATCGGCGACCCGCCGCGTCTTGCCGGTTTGCTCAGCGTGATCCCGGGCGTGGTTGAACATGGCCTGTTCATCGGGCTCGGCAGCGTCGCCGTTCTGGCCGGCGCACAGGGAATTCGGGTTGTTGAACGGCGCTAACGCCGCAAGCAAGGAGACTTGGAATGAAGCGTTTTTCGGGACTTTTGTCGGCAGTGGCCCTGGCGGCTGGCCTCGCGCTCGCGGCCGCACCGGCCATGGCGCAGCAGCAGCTGCCGCCCATGCCCAAGGTCAAGCAGTCGACCCCCGCGGCGATTGGGTACGCCAAGGAAATCCTGACGATGAAGAACGTGGCGGTGATGTATTCCGGCGCCGTTCCGGGAATCATCGAGAAGACCAAGACCGGTCTGCTGCAGCAGTACCTGAACTACCAGAAGGATCTCGACGAAGTGGCGCTGGTCGTCGCCAAGCAGTTCGCGGGCGGCGAGAAGGAGATCGGCGAAGGCATGGCGCAGATCTACGCCGCCGAGTTCACCGAGCAGGAGCTGAAGGACCTCGTGATGTTCTACAAGACCCCGCTCGGTCAGAAGCTTTTGACCGCGGAGCCCACGGCAATCAACGGATCGCTGCAATATATGCAGCAGTGGGCCCAGCAGTTCGGCGTGATCGTCAACGGCCAGTTCAAGGCCGAGATGAAGAAGCGCGGCAAGGATATCTAAGAGCGTTTTCGAGCGAAGTGGGTACCGGTTCGCGTGAAGAAAACGCGTCAAACGAGAATCTAGAGCGCCGTTCCGATTCAATCGGAACGGGGCTCTAAGAGCGTCTTCGAGCGCTCGAATGCGCTCCGTGTGTCCTCGCCCCGCTTGCGGGGCGAGGACGAAGAGAGAGGTACCCATGGCCGAGTTTGACGTCGACCTGTTTGTCATCGGTGGTGGTTCGGGCGGCGTTCGTGCCGCCCGCATCGCCGCCAATTATGGCGCGAAGGTCATGGTCGCCGAAGAGTACCGGATGGGCGGCACCTGCGTGATCCGCGGCTGCGTGCCGAAGAAGTTGTTCGTGATCGGCAGCCACGTCCACCAGGAGATCGAGGACGCGGCCGGCTTCGGCTGGAGCATCGGTCAGGTCTCGTTCGATTGGGCGACGCTCGTCGCCAACAAGGACAAGGAGATTGCCCGGCTCGAGGGCGCCTACACCACCAATGTCGAGAAGTCGGGCGCCAGGATCGTCAAGACCCGCGCGGTGCTCGAGGACGCCCACACCGTCCGTCTCGCCACCGGCGAGAAGGTGACGGCGAAATACATCCTGATCGCCACCGGCGGCGCGCCCAATCACGGACCGGCGGTTCCCGGCATCGAGCACGTGATCTCCTCCAACGAGGCGTTTCATCTGAAGGAGCTGCCGAAGCGGATCGTGATCCAGGGCGGCGGTTACATCGCGCTGGAATTCGCCGGCATCTTCGCCGGCTACGGCTCCGACGTCACCGTCGTCTATCGCGGTGACAACATTCTGCGCGGGTTCGACGAGGACGTGCGCAAGCATGTCCGCACCGAGATGGAGAAGCGCGGCATCACCATCATCACCGGCTGCACGGTGGCGAAGATCGACAAGCACGGCCGCGATTTCACCACCCATCTGTCGAGCGGCTCGAGCATTGCCTCCGACCAGGTGATGTTCGCGATCGGCCGGCATCCCAACGTCAGGGGTCTCGGGCTGGAGGCGGCCGGCGTCGCGATCAATCCCGCCAATGGCGGCATCCAGGTCGACGGCTGGTCGAAGACGTCGGTCGACAACATCTACGCGGTCGGCGACGTCACCCACCGCACCAATCTGACGCCGGTCGCGATCCGCGAGGGCCATGCCTTCGCCGACACCGTGTTTGGCAAGCGCCCCGTGCAGGTCGACCACGCGACGATCCCGACCGCGGTGTTCTCGCAGCCCGAGGTCGGCACCGTCGGCCTCACCGAAGAAGAGGCGCGGGCGCAGTACAGCCACGTCGACATCTACAAGACCGATTTCCGCCCGATCAAGGCAACGATGTCCGGCCGCGACACCCGTGTGCTGATGAAGCTCGTGGTCGACGGCACAAGCGACCGCGTGCTCGGCTGCCATATCGTCGGCGACTGCGCCGCCGAGGTCACCCAGGTGGTCGCGATCGCCGTCAAGATGAAGGTGACCAAGGCGGATTTCGACGCCACCGTCGCGCTGCATCCGACCGCCTCCGAAGAGCTGGTGACGATGCGCACCCCAACCGCGCAGCACGTGCGCCAGGCGGCGGAGTAGGGGCAGGCGGCGTGCCGGGATGATGCGGCGCGTCGCGGCGAAACATCCGGACACATCCAGCCGGACCGCGGATGCGCGGAGCGACGCCGTCGCGTTCCCGCATGGGGAAACCCGTAGTCGCGCGTGTAGGCAGGGTTCGCTGAGAATTGGTTGGCGGCTCGCGCGGCCAAAACCGCTTGCCCTGCGGCCCAAGGTAGGCACGTGATGACGACGATCGGCCTTGCGCTCGATTTCTTCACCGCAAGCCTACGTTGAGCAACGGCGGCGACTTGGTGCAGCTCTCGCGATCGGGAACGGAGAACGAGCCCCTGCCTGAAAGTCCAACGCCGCCCGCTTAAAATACATGCGAGCGGCGTTGTCTCTAGCCCCAGGAAGGTCATGGCAAAATCCTGATAATCTTAAGTCTGTGGAAGCGCGCAAAGGTTTCATACCTCAGAAGGGGTAGGTTGCTTCCGCAAGACCGGCGCACTGCCGGCGGCCGTACTTGGTGTCGGGGAACTAGGGCACCTTTGGGGCCACTCTTCGCGCGCCCAAATCAAATCCAGTTTCCGGCAAATGGCCTGCGCAACGGCGCTTGTGCACAGATGCCGCGCCAATCGGCAGCGCAGCGATCTCGCGCGCGTTGGAACCTTGCGCTATGCTGGCAGTTCCACTCCAAACAGTTTGATGTCTCAAATTGAGGGAGCCGCCCATGACAGGCCCAACCGAGCAGGAGATTCGGACCCGCGCCTACGAATTGTGGAAGGACGCCGGAGAACCGCCGGGCCAGATGGATCAGCTCTGGTACAAGGCCGAACGGGAACTGCTGGCGCGCAAGGCCGCCAACGGCGAAACGCCCTGCGGAATGAACCGGCACAACGGGCCGACGACGTATCCGGAGAAGTTGAGGGGCGTGCATTGAGTGTGTCGCGCGGCTGAGCTAACGAGCCCGGGCAAGCTGGCCCGGACCCGGGGGCATCATGAGCGACGCGATCGACCTTTCGCAGAAGCTATCGACATTCTCCGATCACTGGTCGCCGCGCACCGTCGCGCAATTCAACGCCTGCGACGTGATGGTGGTGAAGGTGCAGGGCGAGTTCGTCTGGCACAAGCATGACGACACCGACGACTTCTTCCTCGTGCTGAAGGGCGTGCTCGACATCGAGCTGCGCGATCGCACCGTGACATTGAAGCAAGGCCAAATGTTCATCGTACCGAAAGGCGTCGAACATCGGCCCGTCGCGCGGGAAGAGGTGCATCTGCTGCTGATCGAGCCGACGGGCACGCCGAACACGGGTGATGCGGCGACGGCGGCGGCGCGGAAGGTGGTGTGAGACTGCATGACCCAACAATCCCCTGCGATGGCCGTTTCGTTTTTTCGGAATTTCCTCTTGACGCGCCCCCCAACTCAGATGTTCAATTGGCCCGTCTCACCCGATCGAGGGGCGCTGCGCATCGTCAGGAGTGTTGCGGTGAGATGCGGTGGTCGCCGGGCATGCGAGAGACGACATGCATGCGAGGCGGACGGCGAAATCGTGTGGTCCTGACGCCCTAGCGGCAGGTGTCCTCGTGCAAGACGCGTTGCGTCATGCACGGGCGGTGACAAGCAAGCCCAGTCTCACCGGGGAGAGCACGTATAAGCCGTAACCCATCGCGCAGGGAAAGCCGGGATGTTTCCGGTTACACCTGTGGTCCGACCTCCGGTGCTTTTTGTTGCACCGGACCCATGGGTGCGATCGGCACCCGGCTTTCCCTGCGCCCTCTGTTCCGAGAGAGCGCGAAACGAAGAGCAGAGCTCGGACGATTGATGTCGCGAGAATGCGGATGCGCGTGCAAATCTATCCCCGTCATCCTGAGGAGCCGCGAAGCGGCGTCTCGAAGGGGCGACGGCCACCAGCGGGGCCGTGCATCCTTCGAGGCTCGCTCCGCTCGCACCTCCAGCGACAAAGGCGAAGCCTTTGCGCGGGGATGACGGGTTTGACCGTAGCCCATGTTGAGCGAGAACTATCCTCATCGTCGTCCTGGCGAAGGCCAGGACCCATTACCCCGAATGCTGGTTGGCGCACGACGCTGGGGCCGCGATCGCGTTCACAATCGAATGCGGTGGTTATGGGTCCCTGCTTTCGCAGGGACGACGGTGGTGAAAATTCGGGCTCATCCCTCCGCCTCGAGCCACTCCGCGGCGCCGCGCCACAGTGCGTCGCGGTGCTCGCTGCGGAAGAAGCCGAAATGGCCGATCGCTTTCGCGCCGGCATCCGCGGGGCGGATCGAGATGATCTCCGGGGTGATCGACGTGAAGGCGGAGCACAGCAGCTCGACCGCCGGCCGCGTCGCCCAGGTGTCGTCGGTAATCGCGAGTGCGCGGAGCTTGCCCTTGAACTTCGGAAAATTCTCGCGCGCCGCAAGCGTCGTGTCGTCGAGCAGATAACGCTCGCGCATCACCCAGCCTCGCCATTGCTCGAACACGCCCCGCGGCAGGTCCATGCCGAGGCCGGCCCAGGCGGGCACATAGCCGAGCGTGCGCGCCAGCGGCAGGCCGATGCCATTCATGAAGGCGACGACGCGGTAGCGTTCGGGCGAGGCCATCAGCTTCCAGGTCGCGGCCTGCGAGGCAACCAGCAGCGCGCGCGGAATTTCAGCGTTGTTGGCAAGCAGCCCGAGCGCCTGGCCGCCGAAGGAGTGGCCGACATAGGCGAACGGGAGGTCGGGGTAGCGATAGCGCATCCAGCTCACGGCCGCGGTGGTGTCGAGCGCGGCCCAGTCCGCCATCGTGGCCTTGAAGCCGGCCAGCGACTTCGGCTTGTTGAGGCCGGTTGCCGCCATTGGCCTCGAGTCGCCGGTGCCGCGGTAGTCGTAGGTCAAGACCGCCGCGCCGCGGCGGGCGAGGTAGCCGGCAAAGCCGCGATAGACCTTGCGAGGCACGGCGGTCGCCGAGTTGATCAGGACGGCGTGGCGCTTCCTGCCGCGCGGCAGGAACAGCGTCGCGGCGAGCGGATAGCCATCCGCGGCCGGCACGACGATGTCGTCGCTAAAAACGTCGTCCAGCGCGGCGGAGGCTGCGGCAATTTCCCTGGCATTCATGGTATGGTCCAGCAAACGCGAATTCGTATTTTCCTGCAAGAGTTTGACGGGATTGCAGGAATCCTTCTAGCGGCGGAGCGGGCGGCTGTGTATAAGCCCACCTTTCCCGTCGATTAAGTCGCGGTTTTTGCTCAGGAGTTGACCTCATGTCCGATCGGTGGACACCCGATAGCTGGCGCGCCAAGAAGGTGCTGCAGGTGCCCGATTATCCCGATGCCAAGGCATTGGCCGATGTCGAGGCCCAGCTTGCGACCTTTCCGCCGCTGGTGTTCGCGGGCGAGGCGCGCAACCTGAAGAAGGCGCTGGGGCGGGTCTCCGCGGGCGAGGCCTTCCTGCTGCAGGGCGGCGACTGCGCCGAGAGCTTTGCCGAGCACGGCGCCAACAACATCCGCGACTTCTTCCGCGTGCTGCTGCAGATGGCCGTGGTCATGACCTATGCCGGCGCGCTGCCGGTGGTGAAGGTCGGCCGCATCGCCGGCCAATTTGCAAAACCGCGCTCGTCGCCGACTGAGAAGCAGGGCGATGTCGAGCTGCCGAGCTATCGCGGCGACATTGTCAACGACATCGCGTTCACGCCGGAAGCGCGGATTCCCGATCCGCAGCGCCAGCTGATGGCGTATCGCCAATCCGCGGCGACGCTGAACCTGCTGCGCGCGTTCGCCACCGGCGGCTTTGCCAATCTCGGCAGCGTGCATCAATGGATGCTGGGCTTCCTGAAGGATTCGCCGCAGTCCCGCCGCTACAAGGAGCTGGCCGACCGCATCTCGGACGCGCTGAATTTCATGCGCGCCTGCGGCCTCGACCTCGAGAGCCATCCGGAGCTCCGCGCCACCGATTTCTACACCAGCCACGAGGCGCTCTTGCTCGGCTACGAGCAGGCGATGACGCGGGTCGATTCCACCACCGGCGACTGGTACGCGACCTCCGGCCACATGATCTGGATCGGCGACCGCACCCGGCAGCTCGATCACGGCCATGTCGAATATTTCCGCGGCATCAAGAACCCGATCGGCCTGAAGTGCGGTCCGTCGCTGAAGCCCGACGAGTTGCTGAAGCTGATCGACGTGCTGAACCCCGACAACGAGCCGGGACGCCTGACGCTGATCAACCGCTTCGGCGCCGACAAGGTCGGCGACCATCTGCCGGGCCTGATCCGCGCGGTGCAGCGGGAAGGCCGCAAGGTGGTGTGGTCGTGCGATCCGATGCACGGCAACACCATCACTTCGACCTCGGGCTACAAGACGCGGCCGTTCGACCGCGTGCTGTCGGAGGTGAAGGCGTTCTTCCAGATCCACGCGGCCGAGGGCACCCATGCCGGCGGTGTGCATCTGGAGATGACCGGGCAGGACGTCACCGAGTGCATCGGCGGCGCCCGCGCCATCACCGATGAGGATCTCAACGACCGCTACCACACGGTCTGCGATCCCCGCCTCAACGCCGAACAGTCGATCGACATGGCCTTCCTGATCGCCGAGCTGCTGAAGCAGGAGCGCGCCGGCAAGGTCAAACCGATGCCGGCCGCCGCTGGGTTGTGATTTGGGGGCCGTGACTTGAGGGCAGTGACTTGCTGAGGTTCTGGCGAGCCACCATCAACTCGCGCAACGGGCTGGCCTTCGCCATTCGCTCGGAGCAGGCGATTCGTGAGGAGGTGGTGGCACTGGTGCTGTCGGTGCCGCTGGCCTGGCTGGTCGGCGCCACCGTGATGCGCCGGGTCGAGCTGGTCGCGACCGTGGTGCTGGTGCTCGTGATCGAGCTGCTCAACACCGCGATCGAGAAGCTCGCCGACCGCCTGACCATGGATCACGATCCGCAGATCGGGCGGGTCAAGGACATGGGCTCCGCCGCGGTCGGCGTTGCGCTTGTGATGGCCGGGCTGTTCTGGCTGTTCGCTCTCGCCGAACGCCTCGGTGCGTTCTCGTCGTGAGTGCCGATAAGCCGATCAAGCTTGCGGTGATCGGACGTGGACTGATCGGGTCGGCGGCCGCGCGACATCTGAGCAAGATGGGCCATGAAGTTGCGCTGATCGGGCCCGATGAGCCGGTTGGTTTTTCGCAGCACAGCGGCGTGTTCGGCAGCCACTATGACGAGGGCCGCATCACGCGGGTCTACGATCCGCAGCCGTTCTGGCGGCAGATGAACGGCGCGGCGATCGCGCGCTACGGCGAGATTGCAGCGGAAAGCGGTGTCGAATTTTACCGCGAAGCCGGTGCGCTTCACATCGGCGATCGCGAAACCACCGATGTCGCATCGGTCGGCAAGGTTTGCGCCGAGGAGGGGATCGCTTGTGAAGCCTATCAGGACGCGGCGCTCGCGGAGCGGTTTCCGTTCCTGAAATCGACGGCGGGAATGCTGGGCTATTTCGAGCCGCAGAATGCCGGATACATTTCACCGCGTCGCCTGGTCCGGGCGCAGACGATCGCGGCGGAGTGCGCAGGCGCCCGGATCATCAACGAGCCGGCGCTGGGGATTTCGGAAAGCGGCTCCGGCGTGACGATCCGGACGCGGTCGGGCAGCGTCGCGGCCGACCGCGTGCTGGTTGCAGCGGGTGGGCACACCCAATCGCTGCTCGGCCGATCGCTGGGCTTTACAGTCTATGCGCGGACTGCGGCGCTGTTCCGGCTCGGTGCGGCGGAGGTGCAACGCCTGGTCGGCATGCCGTCGATGCGGTGTCTCGGGCCCAAGGGCGACAATCCCTACATCCTACCGCCGATCCCATATCCGGATGGTCAGACCTGGTTGAAGCTCGGCGGCGATCCGGTCGATCGTGCGCTCGAGAGCGAGGCTGAGATCAAGGACTGGTTCCGATCGGGCGGATCGGTTGACGTCGCCGATCGGCTGCAAACCCAGATCCTTGACCGCATTCGCGGCCTCAAGTTCGAGGAACGCCGCGTCGTGCCCTGCATGACCACCTTCGGCGATACGGGCTTGCCCAGCATCGGACCGCTTTCCGAGCGGGTCACGGTCGCATTCGGCTGCTATGGCAAGAGCGCGAAATGTTCGGACGAATTGGGCCGGCTGGGTGGCATGGCGCTGCTCGGTGAGGTGAGGGCAGAGCTTGCCCCCTGACCGGCGCCGGCGATCCCAGTGCGATTTCTGCAATCGCACCATGATCGGACGACCATTGCAGTTTGCCGTTGTGCGGGACAACATAAAGATATGAGCGAACAACAGATCAAGATCACCCTGGCGCAACTCAATCCGACGGTCGGTGACGTCACCGGCAACGCCGTGAAGGCACGCGCCGCGCGCGACAAGGCGAAGGCAGACGGCGCGGACCTCGTGGTGCTGTCGGAGCTGTTCATCGCCGGCTATCCGCCGGAGGATCTGGTGCTCAAGCCGGCGTTCCAGTCGGCCTGCCGCGCCGCGATCGAGGAACTGGCGCGCGAGACCAAAGATGGCGGCCCGGCGATGCTGATCGGCACGCCCTGGGTCGAGGACGGCAAGCTCTACAATGCCTGCGCGCTGCTCGACGGCGGGCGCATCGCCGCGCTGCGCTTCAAGGCCAACCTGCCGAACTACGGCGTGTTCGACGAGAAGCGGCTGTTTGCGCGCGGCCCGGCATCGGGCCCGGTGACCGTGCGCGGCGTGCGTATCGGCGTGCCGATCTGCGAGGACATCTGGCTCGAGGAATCCGAGGACTACGAAAACGTCGTCGAGTGCCTGGCCGAGACCGGCGCGGAAATTCTGATCGTGCCGAACGGCTCGCCCTATGCCCGCGACAAGACCGATCTCCGGCTGTCGATCGTGGTGGCGCGCGTCACCGAGAGCGGGCTGCCGCTGATTTATCTCAACGAGATGGGCGGCCAGGACGAGCTGATCTTCGATGGCGCCTCGTTTGCGCTCAATGCCGATCTCTCCGTGGCGGCGCAGCTTCCGGCGTTCGAGGAGAACATCACGACGCTGACCTGGCGCAAGACCGCGGATGGCTGGCGCTGCAATGGGCCGATCACGGCGCAACTCGAGGGCGACAAGGCGGATTACGCGGCCTGCGTGCTCGGCCTGCGCGACTATGTCCGCAAGAATGGTTTTCCCGGTGTGCTGCTCGGCGTCTCCGGCGGCATCGACTCGGCGCTATGCGCGGCGATCGCGGTCGATGCGCTCGGCGCCGACAAGGTCCGCGGCGTCATGCTGCCGTTCCGCTACACCGCGCAGGTGCGCTCGACGACGCCGCCAAGCTGGCTGCGGCGCTGGGCATCCGCTACGAGATCCTGCCGATTGCCGATGCCGTCAACGGCTTCGAGACGATTTTGGCGCCGGTGTTCAAAGGGCTGGAGCGCGACATCACCGAGGAGAATTTGCAGGCGCGCGCCCGCGGCACGCTGTTGATGGCGATCTCCAACAAGACCGGCGCCATGGTGGTGACGACCGGCAACAAGTCGGAAATGTCGGTCGGCTACGCCACGCTGTACGGCGACATGAATGGCGGCTTCAACCCGATCAAGGACATCTACAAGACCGAGGTGTTCCGCCTGTCGAGCCTGCGCAATGCCTGGAAGCCGGACGGCGCGCTCGGGCCGTCGGGCGAGGTGATCCCGGTCAACATCATCATCCGGCCGCCGACCGCGGAGTTGCGCGAGAACCAGACCGACCAGGATTCGCTGCCGCCCTATGAGGTGCTGGATGCGATCCTCGAACGGCTGGTGGAGCGCGAGGAGCCGCTTGCGACCATCATCGAGGCCGGCTTCGACCGTGATGTGGTGACCCGCGTCGATCGCCTGCTCAACATCGCCGAATACAAGCGGCGGCAGGCGGCGCCGGGGGTGAAGGTGACGCGGAAGAATTTCGGCCGCGATCGCCGCTATCCCATCACCAACCGCTTCCGCGATTTCGGCAAAGCGCTGCCGGAGCCGGACGAGAAGCTCGTGATGCGCGGCTCGCGCGCGTCGGCGGAAGCGTTCGAGGGGTAGAGCCTTACTGCTTCTTCGGGATGAAGGTCGGGCCGACCGTGCGGATCTGGCCGTCGCTCGCGGGCGCGGCCGGCGCCGTGGCG
>NZ_JACMYP010000246.1 GCF_020889705.1 Bradyrhizobium altum
TGACGGTTCACGAAGCGGGCTGGACTACTCGATATCGATCGAGATGCCCGACAGCTTCCACGCGCCATCGGAGGGGATGAAGCCGAGCTGATACTTCACCTGCTTGGGCGTTGTGTCGAAATGGCCCTTGAGCCGCAACACGCCCTTGTCGTCGATCTTGGCGTCCTCATCGAGGACGATCGGCTTGGCGACCACGGCGTCGAACACCGCGTGCTTGTCGACCAGATCCTTGAAGATCGTCTTCAGCTTGTCCGGCGAAAACTGGTCGCGGAACGGCTTTGAGATCTTGGCGTGGAACACGGCGAAATTGTTCGCGGCCACCGCATCGTTGAGCGAGACCAGGATGCTCTTGATCAGCACCTCCTGGACGAACGGGCTCGGCATATCCAGCGCCGAGGCCGGGCGCATCGCGCAGATCAGGAGCAGGCCGGCGGCGGCGACAATCGACCGGAAACGTGGCCAGCAAGGGATCATCAATGGCCCCAAATCAAGCGTGGCGATGCGGTCCGTCATTTGCCTGCTCAGACATGGAGTGGGTCCATCGCCGGGAGTCTTGTTCTCAATAACGGAAAACCACGGCTTCGTCTTGAGCCAAGCGCGAGCTAGCGCGGCTTTTCCCCGGGGCCGTGGGCGTGGATCGCCAGCGCATGCACCGAGCCGGCGAGTTCCTGCGCCAGCGTCGCATTTATCATGCGATGGCGTTCGATCCGGCTCTTCCCTTCGAAGGCCGGAGACACAATATATACCCGGAAATGTGTCTCGCCGCCTGGCCTGTGGCCGGCGTGGCCCTCATGCAGATGTGACTCATCGACCACGTCGAGGCTTTCGGGCAAGAAAGCTTCACGCAACTTGTTTATGATAGCGTCTTTGGTGCTCATGGCGGCGGAGTTAGGTCCGCGACGGCTTTTCGTCAATGGTGCAAGCGGGAAACGAGGTCTGCGCAATGTCAAGACTTGAAGATTTGTGCATTGCGTAGTCAAAGAGAACATGCCGATCGATTCATCAAAATTCTTCGACTCCATTCGCATCAAGCCGACCAAGGTGAGTGCGAAGCGCCAGGCGCAAGCCGGTGAGCAGGCCGTTGCCTGCGAGTGGGCGGGTTGCCAGAACAAGGGCGCGCACCGCGCCCCGAAGGGCCGCGAGAATTCGCGCGAGTATTGGCACTTCTGTCTCGATCACGTCCGCGAGTACAACCAGTCCTACAATTTCTTCCAGGGCATGAATCCTGACGACGTCGCGCGCTACCAGAAGGACGCGCTGACCGGCCACCGTCCGACCTGGAAGATGGGCGCCAACAACGGCAAGAAGGAGAGCGGGCTCGATGCCGCCTCCGATCCGTTCCACGTGTTCTCCGAGCTCAATGGCCGCGGCCGCTGGCGCCCCGGACCGGGCGGCGCGGAGCCGAAGCCCGAGACCCGCAAGGTCATGAACGCCGAGCGCAAGGCGCTGCTGGTGATGGGGCTCGGCGCCGGCGCGACGCTCGAAGACGTCAAGTCGAAGTACAAGGCACTGGTGAAGCAGCACCATCCCGACGCCAATGGCGGCGACCGCTCCACCGAGGATCGCCTGATCGAGATCATCAAGGCGTACAATTATCTGAAGACCGTGGTGCGCGAGGCGTAAGCTGTCGCCTCCGTCGTCCCTGCTTTCGAAAAGCAGGGGCCCATAACCACCGGCGGTTATTGTTCACACAAGATGTTTGCCAGATTGCCCCATTGTTGGGCCGCGGCGTACGGGTCCCTGCTCCCGTGCGCAACTGCGCACTAGGCAGGGACGACGGCGGAGGGTGTGCTCCGCCATCGTCCAACGGTGCAGTTTTGTAGCCCGGATGGAGCGCAGCGCAATCCGGGGCTCTTCCATCCGTGGTCACACCGTTCCCGGATTTCGCTGCGCTCCATCCGGGCTACGGTTAGCTCTCAGTCCTTCGGCACTGCCCCGACATAGGACGAGCTCGGCCGGATCAACCGGCCGGTGCGCCGCTGCTCCAGGGCGTGCGCGGTCCAGCCGGCGGCGCGGGCGGTGGCGAAGATCGGCGTGAACGCCTGGCGCGGGATTTCCAGCCCGTCGAGCAGGATCGCGGTGAAGAACTCGACATTGGTCTCGAGCGGCCGGTCCGGGTTCTTCTTGCGCAGCGCTGCGCGGATATAGGCCTCGACCTCGCCGGCAAACGGCAGGTCGGCGCCGTCGGCCTCGAGGCGTTCGATGGCGATCTTCAACACGTCGGCGCGCGGGTCACGTACGCGATAGACCCGATGGCCAAAGCCCATCAGCCGTTCGCCATGCGCCAGCGCGCCGTCGACCCAGGGCTTGATGCGCTCCCGGGTGCCGATTGCGTCCAGCATCTCCAGCACCGGCTCCGGCGCGCCGCCATGCAGCGGGCCGGTCAGTGCGCAGTAGCCACCAGTGATGGCCGCGAACAGATCGGCCTGGGTCGACGCGATCACCCGCGTGGTGAAGGTCGATGCGTTCATGCCGTGATCGCAGACGGTGACGAAATAGGCGTCGAGCGCCGCAACCTCGCGCGGCTCGGTCTTGCGCCCCCGCAGCATCCGCAGCGTGTCGGCGGCGTGGCTGGCATTCGGGTCCGGCGCGATCGGGGCATGTCCCTTGGCGTGCTGCACCAGGGCGCCCGCGATCACCGGGAAGGCGCCGACAATGGTCGCCTCGTGCTCCAGCCCGTTCTCGCCGCGCAGTCCGGCGATCGCGGCGCGGAAGCCGTCGACGATCGACATGCCGCGCGTCGCCGGCAGCAGGTCCGGCAGCCGCGCAAAGGCGCGTTCGCGGGCGGCGCCGAGACTGGCGCGGACGTTGGCTTCGCTCAGCGACTTGCCCGTGGCGCCATTCCACAGCCGCGCCGTGACGCCCTCGAAGCTCGACTTGTCTGCGAGGTTGGCGACGTGCTCGCCGGCGATGATCAACTCGCCGCGCTCGCCGTCGACATGGCTCAACACGGTCTCGGCGGCGGGAACGCCGTCCAGACCGATCTGGCTCTTGGTGAGAATCATGTTCATGGCCCGATCTCCTTGCTTCACGGCTTGAAGGTCGGGCCTCTCGACGAGTTGATCAATCTTGATTATATAAATCAATATGAAAAAATCCGCCGAGCTTTACCTCTCCGCCCGCGAGGCCGCCGCCGAACTCGCGATCTCGCCGGCGACGCTTTACGCCTATGTCAGCCGCGGCCTGATCCGCTCCGAGCCGTCGCCGGATTCGCGCAGCCATCGCTACCGCGCCGAGGACATCAGGGGGTTGAAGGAGCGCCGCGTGCCGTCGCCGGAGCCGCGCGGGTTTCGCAATTTCGACGCCGATCTGCCGGTGATGGATTCGGCGATCGCGACCATCACCGAGCAGGGCCCGATCTATCGCGGCGTGAACTGCGTCGATCTCGCCCAACGCGACACGCTGGAGCACACCGCGACGCTGCTATGGGACGTCACCGGCGTCGATCCGTTCGCGTCGGACAATTGCCCGCATGTTTCGGATGAGATGCGTGCGATCGCAGAGGCCGCGCGCCGCGCCCAGCCGATCGACCGCACGGTCGCCGTGCTGGCGCTGGCGGCGAGTGCCGATCCCGGCGCCTTCACCCGCGCGCCGGATGGACGCGCGATGGTCGGCGGGCGCATCCTGCGGCTGCTGGTTGCGACCATGCTGAACGCTGTGCCATCGGCCGAGCCACTGCATGAGCAGGTGGCACGGGTCTGGACGCCGGATAACAAGCACGCGCCCGACCTGATTCGCCGCGCGCTGGTGCTGCTCGCCGATCACGAACTGAATGCCTCCACCTTCACGGCGCGCTGCGCGGCATCGACTGGCCTCAATCTGTACGACTCCGTGATCGCGGGTCTCGTCGCGTTGAAGGGGCCGATGCATGGCGGCGCAGGCGTGCTCGCCTCGCGCCTGGTCAAGACCATGATCGACAATGACGTTGCGCCTGTGGTCCGCGAGCGGGTTGCGCTCGGCGAGCGCTTCGCCGGCTTCGGGCACGGCGTCTACAAGAAGGGCGACCCGCGCGCGATCTCGCTGCTCGAGGCCCTGACGCGGGCCGGCGCACCGCGCAAATTCACCCGGGAAGTGCCCGATAGGATTGCGGAAGCAACCGGCGAGTTCGTCAACATCGATTACGCGCTGGCGGTGCTGGTGCATGCGCTGCGGATGCCCGCAGGGAGCGAACTCGCGCTGTTTGCGATGGCTCGCAGCGTCGGCTGGATCGCGCATGCCAGTGAGCAGCTTCAGCTCGGCAAGCTGATTCGGCCCCGCGCGCGCTATGTCGGCCCGGCACCGGGGCGGGCCGGCACCACCAATAGCATCTAGCTATTTTGCCGGCTTGGCCGGTTCGATCAGGCCGCCGCCATGCCGGCGGCGGATGGTCCAGATCGCGAGCGACAGGATGACGGCAGCGCCCGCGACCGCGAACATCCACAGGTGCTTGCCGACATGTTGATGATGCGGCAGGCCGGCATAATCGTGCAGCGCGGTCACGGCGAGCACGCCGGGCAACACATGCGCCGGTGCCCAGAGCAGGATCGCGGGGATGTTGATCGCGTAGAAGCGCGCCGGCGGCATGTCGAGCGCGCCGGCGGTGATCGGCACAAAGGCGCGAATCGGCGGCACGAAGCGGGCGAAGAACACGGCGAGCACGCCCCAGCGGTTGAAGAAGGCCTCGCTCTGCGCGACCACGCGCGGGTAGTTGGAAAGCGGCCAGACCGACAGGATCTCGCGCTGGCTGCGGTGGCCGATCAGATAGGCCGTGCCGTCGCCGAGCATCGCGCCGGCGGCCGCCGCGGCGAGCACTGGCACGAGCTTCAATTCGCCGCCCGGGACCAGCGCGCTCAGCGCCAGGATGATGGTCGAGCCCGGCACCAGCGAGCCGACCACCGGGACTGCTTCCAGCAAGGCGGCCAGAAACAACGTCAGATAGGCGAGCCAGGCATGGGCCGAAACGAACGCGATCAAAGGGTCAAGAAATGAAGTCACAGAATCCCTGGGTGCGGGTGAAACAGGTCCGAGAGCTAACAACTCCCCGCCGGGCTGAAAAGTGCCTGCGGACAAGCCGCCGTGGCGCTGCGGCGAAAGTACGGCGGGATTTGCAGAGCAGCCTTCCAAAAACCGAGTTTCGCGCCTATCTTTATGATACAACAACGGAACTTTGATTTGCCCGTGGGCTTCTGCCGGCCGATGCTCTCTGCTAGGCTTGTGCGTAGCACCCCATCCGCAGCCAAATGACCTAAATCTGGTTTCGGGAATGCCCGGGACCTCGGAGGATGAATGACGACGGCCGTCCAGACCAAAGCGCAAGAACCCGTCGGGTTGCCCGACATGAAGGTGTCGGTTCGGCAGGTCTTCGGGATCGATAGCGATCTGGAAGTTCCCGCCTATTCCGCAGTCGATCCGCATGTGCCGGAAGTCGACAGCGACTATCGCTTCGACCGCGCCACCACGCTCGCGATCCTCGCCGGCTTTGCCAGGAACCGCCGCGTGATGGTCACTGGCTATCACGGCACCGGCAAATCGACTCACATCGAGCAGGTTGCGGCCCGCCTCAACTGGCCCTGCGTGCGCGTCAACCTCGACAGCCATATCAGCCGTATCGATCTCGTCGGCAAGGATGCCATCGTGGTCAAGGAGGGCAAGCAGGTCACGGAATTCCGCGACGGCATCCTGCCCTGGGCGCTGCAGCACAACATCGCGCTGGTGTTCGACGAATATGATGCCGGCCGCCCGGACGTGATGTTCGTGATTCAGCGCGTGCTGGAAGTCTCCGGCCGCCTGACGCTGCTCGACCAGAACAAGGTGATCAAGCCGCATCCGGCGTTCCGCCTGTTCTCGACCGCGAACACGGTCGGCCTCGGCGACACCTCGGGCCTCTATCACGGCACCCAGCAGATCAACCAGGGCCAGATGGACCGCTGGTCGATTGTCACCACGCTGAACTACCTCGCCCATGACGAGGAAGTTGAGATCGTGCTGGCGAAGGCGAAGCACTATCGCACCCAGGAGGGCCGCGACATCGTCAACAAGATGGTGCGGCTGGCGGATCTCACCCGCAACGCGTTCGCCAATGGCGACCTGTCGACGGTGATGAGCCCGCGCACGGTGATCACCTGGGCCGAGAACGCCGACATCTTCAACGACATCGGCTTCGCGTTCCGCGTCACCTTCCTCAACAAGTGTGACGAACTGGAGCGGCCGCTGGTCGCCGAGTTCTACCAGCGCTGCTTCAACGTCGAGTTGCCGGAATCCTCGGTCAACGTGGCGCTCAGCTAGTCCATGCCGAAAATCTCCGTCGAGCGCACAGTCACACAGACGAAGAAGGCGGTGCTCGGCGGATTGCTCCGCTACAACAACGAGAAGATGGGGAAGCAGAAGTACAAGCGCTTCGCCATCTCGCTGCGGCAAGGCGACGAGATCGTCGGCGGCATCGTCGGCGAGGTCTGGACCGCGGTGTTGTTCATCCAGCTGTTCTGGATGGAGCAGAAGTTTCGCAACAAGGGTTTTGGCGCGAAGCTGATCAAGGCGATCGAAGACGAGGCGCGGCGCTTCGGAGCCACGCAATCCTATCTTGATACGATGAGCTTCCAGGCGCCGGGCTTCTACCGCGCCCATGGATATAAAGAGTTCGGTTCGATTGAGGGGTATCCCGGCGGCGTCACGCGCCACTGGTTTACAAAATCGCTATGACAACCTCCAATATCAAATTCCGTCCCGGATCGAAGGAAGCGCCGACCGAGCCGTTCAAGCGCTCGGTGTCGGCGTGCCTGAAGGCGATCGCCAAGAAGCCGGAGCTCGAGGTCTCTTTCGCCGCCGAGCGTCCCGGGCTTGCGCCCGGCAAGGCGCGGCTGCCGGAGCCGGCGCGCAAGATGACCAAGCGCGATGCGGCGATCGTGCGCGGCCACGCCGACTCGATCGCGCTCAAGATCGCCTGTCACGATCCCAAGGTGCATCGCAAGCTGATGCCGGGCAATCCGCAGGCGCGCGGCGTGTTCGAGGCGGTCGAGCAGGCGCGCGTGGAGGCGATCGGCTCGCGGCGGATGGCCGGCGTTGCGAAGAACCTCACCGCGATGCTCGACGATCATTTCCACCGCGGCAAGTATGACGAGATCACCGATCGCGCCGATGCGCCGCTGTCGGATGCGCTCGCGATGCTGGTGCGCGAACGCCTGACCGGCATGGCGCCGCCCGCGGCCGCCAAGAAGATGGTCGATCTCTGGCGTCCGACGCTGGAGGACAAGATCGGCTCGCGGCTCGACCAGCTCAGCCGTTTCACCGAGGACCAGGCGAGGTTCGGTGACATGGTCCACGATCTGCTGTCGGCGCTCGATCTCGGCGACGACCGCAACATGGATTCCGACGACGACGAGGATCAGGACGAGAACCAGGACGGCGAGAACGATCAGTCCGGTGCCGAGGGTTCGCCCGATTCCGACGCCGCGCAGGAGATGAGCGCTGACCAGGCTCAGACGAGCGCGGAAGAGATGAGCGAAAGCGCGATGGAGAGCGCGCAGGCCTCTACGTCGGACACGTTCGACGACGGCGAGCTCGGCGACGATGAGACGCCGGGCGAGGCGACGCGGCCGAATTCGCGCGGCCAGAACGAGCCGCGTGGTCCGGAATATCACGCGTTTGCGCCGAAGTTCGACGAGGTGATCGCCGCCGAAGATCTTTGCGATCACGACGAGCTCGAGCGGCTGCGCTCCTATCTCGACAAGCAGCTCGCGCATCTGCAGGGCATCGTGGCGCGGCTCGCCAACCGCCTGCAGCGCCGCCTGATGGCGCAGCAGAACCGCGCCTGGGATTTCGATCTCGAGGAGGGCATCCTCGACCCGGCGCGGCTGTCGCGCGTCGTCACCGATCCCTATCATCCGCTGTCCTTCATGCATGAGAAGGAGGCGACCTTCCGGGACACCGTGGTGACGCTGCTGCTGGATAACTCCGGCTCGATGCGCGGTCGTCCGATCACGGTTGCCGCCACCTGCGCCGACATCCTGGCGCGCACGCTGGAGCGTTGCGGCGTCAAGGTCGAGATCCTGGGCTTCACCACCCGCGCCTGGAAGGGCGGGCAGTCGCGCGAGGCGTGGCTTGCGGCCGGCAAGCCGGCCAATCCCGGCCGCCTCAACGACCTGCGCCACATCATCTACAAGTCGGCCGACGCACCGTGGCGTCGTGCGCGCAAGAACCTCGGCCTGATGATGCGTGAGGGCCTGCTCAAAGAGAACATCGACGGCGAGGCGCTCGACTGGGCGCACAAGCGTCTGCTCGCGCGTCCCGAGCAGCGCCGCATCCTGATGATGATCTCCGACGGCGCGCCGGTCGACGACTCCACGCTGTCGGTCAATCCCGGCAACTATCTCGAGCGGCACCTGCGCCACATCATCGAGGAGATCGAGACCCGCTCGCCGGTCGAGCTGATCGCGATCGGCATCGGTCATGATGTGACGCGCTATTATCGCCGCGCGGTCACCATCGTGGATGCCGAGGAGCTTGGCGGCGCCATCACCGAAAAGCTCGCCGAGCTGTTCAGCGAGACCCACGGCTCGGCGCCCGCACCGGGCACGCGGCGCCGCCTCCACTCGTGAGACATGCGCTCACCGCCTAGAGCGTTTTCGAGCGAAGTGGATACCGGTTCGCGTAAAGAAAACGCGTCAAAACAAGAATCTAGAGCCCCGTTCCGATTCAATCGGAACGGAAAGGGCTCTAGCCGCCGCCACGTCCTGCAAGGGATGGCGGCGGGGCTGTCGGCCGCAGCATTGCCGCGTCTCGCACAGGCGCAGGGCGCGAGCCAGCCGGCACTGACACCGGGACCGCCCGGCAGGCCGGGCCGTCACCGCGTCGACGAACCCGCAGCGGTCGAGCTCAACGCACGGCCGCTGCCGTCATTCGATATCCGCGATCGTGCCCGGGTGCGGTTCGGCGCGCTGGAATATCGCAGCGGCCTGATCCTGACCTCGCCGTTCTCCGGCTTCGGCGGCCTGTCCGCGCTGCGGCTCGATGCCAAAGGCGAACGCTTCATTGCGGTCAGCGACCAGGGCACCTGGTTCACCGGCCGCATCGTCTATCGCGGCCGGGAGATGGCCGGGCTCGACGATGTCGAGGCGGCGCCACTGCTCGACGCCCACGGCAAACCGATCACCGCCACCCGCGGCTGGTATGATTCGGAATCGCTCGCGCTCGACGGCTCCATTGCCTATGTCGGGCTCGAGCGGGTCAACCAGGTGCTGCGCTACGATTTCGCCAAGGGCTTCACCCGCGCGCGTGGCGAGGTGGTGCCGCTGCCCGCGGCGGCGCGCAAGCTGCCCATCAACAAGGGACTCGAGGCGCTCGTCTTCGTGCCCAAGGTCATGCCCAAAGCCACACCGGCGAGCCAGCCGCTTGCCGGTACGCTGATCGCGCTTTCCGAACGCGGGCTCGACGCCGGCGGCAACCTGATCGCCTTCCTGGTCGGCGGCAAGACGCCGGGCCAGTTCAGCGTACGCCGCACCGAGAATTTCGACATCAGCGACGCGGTCCTGCTGCCGTCGGGCGATCTGCTGATCCTGGAGCGGAAATTCTCCTGGCTCGGCGGCGCCGGCATTCGTATCCGCCGCCTCGCTTTGTCGGACATCGCGCCCGGCGCCGTCGTCGATGGTCCGGCGATCTTCAATGCCGATCTCGGCAACGAGATCGACAACATGGAGGGCATCGACGCCCATGTCACCGCGGAGGGCGAGACCGTGCTGACGATGATCTCCGACGACAATTTCTCCCTGATCCAGCGCAATTTGCTGCTGCAATTCACGCTGGTGGAGTGAGACGCCGGCCTGCGGGCCCCCGTTATCGCATTGCTGATCTGCCCCGGCCCGTTCGGCGACCGCGGCAGTTGGTGATCGCGGCGGCCGCCTCTATCCTATCGTGGCCGTTTCCCCGATCCCGGATACCCCTCGCATGAGCACCCTGTTTTCCCCGATCGAACTGCGCAGCCTCAAGCTCTCCAACCGGATCATGGTGTCGCCGATGTGCCAGTATTCGGCCATCGACGGCTCCGCCAATGATTGGCACTTCACCCACATCAACATGCTGGCGCTGTCGGGCGCCGCGATGTTCTGCATCGAGGCCACCCATGTCGAGGATATCGGGCGGATCACGCCGGGTTGCCTCGGTCTCTACAGCGATGCCAATGAGGCGGCGCTGAAGCCGATCCTGGCCTCGGTGCGCAAGCATTCGAAGGCCGCGGTCGCGATGCAGCTCGCCCATGCCGGCCGCAAGGCTTCGAGCCAGCGTCCGTGGGAGGGCGGGCAGCTGATCCCGGTCGCCGAAGGCGGCTGGCAGACGGTTGGGCCATCTGATGTCCCGCATAAGGAAAGCGAGGCGCCGCCGCTGGCGCTCGATGACGCCGGCCTGAAGCGCATTCGCGAGGCCTTTGTCGCGTCAGCGAAGCGCGCCGACCGGCTCGGCATCGACGCGCTCGAGCTGCACGGCGCGCATGGTTATCTGCTGCACCAGTTCCTGTCGCCGATCGCCAACAAGCGGACCGACCGCTATGGCGGCTCGCTCGAAAACCGCATGCGCTTCCCGCTCGAAGTGTTCGACGCGGTGCGCGCCGCGTTCCCGGATCACAAGCCGATCGGCATGCGGGTGTCGGCGACCGACTGGGTCGAGGGGGCCTGGGATCTCGCGCAGACCATCGAATTTGCCAAGGAGCTGAAGAAGCGTGGCGTCGACTGGATGGACGTCTCCTCCGGCGGTGTGTCGCCGCTGCAGAAGATTCCGCTCGGTCCGGGCTACCAGGTGCCGGCGGCACGGGCAGTGAAGGAGGCGACCGGCGTCACCACGATGGCGGTCGGCCTGATCACCGAAGCGAAGCAGGCGGAGGAGATCGTTACCTCAGGCAAGGCCGACATGGTCGCGCTCGCCCGCGGCATGCTCTACGACCCGCGCTGGGGCTGGCACGCCGCCGCCGAGCTCGGCGGCGAGGTGAGCGCGCCGCCGCAATACTGGCGCTCGCAGCCCTCGACGCAGAAGGCGCTGTTCGGCAAGACCACGTTCGGGACGCGCTGACGCACCGTCTCGCCTGCGAGGTCAATGCGTGGCGGGTCCGAACCAGCGCGTGAGCGCGGCGTCGAGGCCCGCCAGGTCCTCGCCGTCGGCGGCCCAGGCGATGCAGGCATCGGGGCGGATCAGCAGCGACGGGCCGGCGCGCCTTGATACGCATCGGACGAACATGTCCCAGCGAGCTGCGATTGCTGACGCGGCCCCACCCGTTGCATCGATCAGCACCGCCCTGCCGTCTTCCATCTGATCGAACAGCGTTGTTTCCGCGCCGTCGTCGCCGAGCGCGAAATTGCCGGAGAGCCGGCCGACCGATGCATGATCGCTGCCGAGGTCGTAACGGATCTTGATGCCGCTGATCATCTCGCCGAAGTAGCGGGTGCCCTCGTCGCCGCTCATCAGGTCGGCGACGATGTCACGCAGGGCATCCATCATGACGTCAGGCCGCATCAGCGCAACCTGGGCGCGGGTGTTGGCGAGCACCTTGGCCGCGATCGGATGCCGCTCTGCCGTGTAGCTGTCGAGCAGGCTTTCCGGCATGCGGTCGCAGACAACTGCCGCGAGCTTCCAGCCGAGATTGGCCGCATCGAGCAGGCCGAGATTGAGGCCTTGCCCGCCGAACGGCGAGTGCACATGCGCCGCGTCGCCGGCCAGCAGCACGCGGCCCCTGCGATAGCTGTCGGCTTGCCGCGCATTATCGGTGAAGCGCGTGGCGGTCTTGACGGCGGTGACACAGACGTCGGCGCCACTTATTCTGCGCAGGGTGCTCTCGATCTCCTCGCGCGTCACGGGCGCGCTGCGATCGGCCGGCGGTCCGTCGAACTCGGCCATGAACACCCGGCCGGGAATCGGTCCAGAGGCCATCATGCCGACGGGCGTCCGCCGCCAGCCGACCGGGAGCAGACGATCCGGATGATCGAGGTCGACGATAGCCTGGTGTCCGGTGAGGGTCGGTTCGGTGCCGCGAAAATCGAAGCCCGCGCGCTTGCGCACCGCGCTGCGTCCGCCGTCGCAGCCGACAAGATAGGCCGCGTGCAGCTCGACATCGCCGGACGCGCCCCTTGCTCTCGTCAGCATACCGTCTCCGGATTCCTCGAAATCGATCAGCTCGCAGCCGCGTCGGACCGCGATGCCGAGTGCGCAGGCGCGCTCGCCGAGCATTTTCTCCAGCGCTTGCTGGTTCACGCCCCGCAACCGCCGGTCCGGCTCGCGCTGACGCGTCTGGTCGATCCCGAAGATGCCGGAGAAGTGCCCGCCGAACTTCTTGAACGGCAGCTCCGACTCGCCGTCCGCACTCTTCATGAGCCTGGACATGCTGTCCGCCATGCTGCGCTCGACCGCATCCATCGCCTCGGCAAGGCCACGGCGCTGCAGCGCCTCGCCCGCGAGGGCGCCGATCGCGCCGGCCTTGATGGTCTGGTCGGGCTCCGCCAGCCGCTCGATCACGATCACGTCGGCGCCGCCCAGGGTCAGTTCGATCGCGAGCAGCAATCCGGTCGGCCCGGCGCCGACCACAACCACATCCGTCCGTTCACGCGTCAAGTCGTCACCACAAAATTTGTACTCAGTATAATATTTAGTATGGTACAAATTCTTCCATGTCAAATCGGGACGGATTGCGGGAGCGGAAGAAGGAAGCGACGCGTCAGGCGATCTCGGATGTCGCCACCGAGCTGTTCGTGGCGCGCGGCTTCGACAATGTCTCCGTGGCCGAGATTGCCGAGGCCGCCGAGGTCTCCCGGATGACGGTGTTCAATTACTTTCCGCGCAAGGAAGATCTGTTCTTCGACCGTGAGGAGGAAAGCCGCCAGATTCTGAAGGCCGCCTTTGCCGAGCGACCAGCCGGCGAAGCGCCGCTGCTGACGCTACGCAAGCTGGTGCAGAGCCTGGCGGATCGGGCGCATCCGTTCGCGAAGTTCACCGATGCAACGGCAAAATTCTGGCGCACCGTCGCCGAAAGCGCGGCGCTCTCGGCGCGGGCGCGCGAGATGCGTGACGAGTTGATCGATGATCTTGCAACCGTGCTGGCGGGCGCCATCAAG
>NZ_JACMYP010000247.1 GCF_020889705.1 Bradyrhizobium altum
TCTCGGACGCGCCGCGGCGCAGGCCAGCCGCAACGCGCGCAAGACCTACGCCAACGTGCCGTCGCCCTCGCCGGAATTCGACCGGCTCGAGCCGAGCCTCGAAAATCGCGGCGGCGATCCCGAGGCGCCGTATTCCTACGACGAGTCGGTCGAGGAGGCGGAGCGTTACACCCCGCAGCCGCCACAGGGGCCGCCGCCGCCACGCGCGCGGGTCAGCAATGCCGAGCGCGAGCCGAAGCAGCCGCGTGTCGGTTCGATGTTCCCGTTCAAGACCGCGATCGCGATCGGCATCCTGCTGATCCTGGTCGGCACCGGCTTTCTGTTCCACCAGCAGGCCGCCACCCTCGTCAGCAGCCTGTTCAAATCCTCGGCCCCCGTCGAGGCGCCGAAGGATGCCGCGGCGACGCCTTCGAGCAAGAAGATCACCGACCGCGTCGGCCAGCCGTCGTCGTCGGGCGAGCCGGTCGCTCCGGTGGCGCAGCGCGTGGTGCTCTATGACGAGGACCCGTCGGATCCGAAGGGCAAGCAATATGTCGGTTCGGTGGTCTGGCGCACCGAGCAGGTCAAGGGATCGGGCAACCAGAAGCCCGACATCGCCGTGCGCGCCGACATCGACATCCCCGACCGCAAGTTCAAGATGACGATGTCGTTCCGCCGCAACACCGATTCATCGCTGCCGGCGAGCCACACCGCGGAATTGACCTTCATCCTGCCGCAGGACTTCGCCAATGGCGGCGTCGGCAACGTGCCGGGCATCCTGATGAAGTCCAACGAGCAGGCGCGCGGCACGCCGCTGGCCGGGCTCGCGGTCAAGGTCACCGACGGCTTCTTCCTGGTCGGCCTCTCCAATGTCGACGCCGACCGCTCGCGCAATTTGCAGCTCCTGAAGGAGCGGTCCTGGTTCGACGTGCCGCTGGTCTACACCAACCAGCGCCGCGCCATCATCGCGATCGAAAAGGGCGCCCCCGGCGAGCGCGCCTTCAACGAGGCGTTCGCCGCGTGGGGTGAGTAGCGTCCTCGCGCTCACCTCGGTGCTCACGATGTCATCGCCCGGCTCTGTCCGGGCGTTTCCGTATCGCAGCGACATCAGGCTGGTTGTTGCAGCGCATTCGACGCGCAAATCTCCGGAACGTTGCCGGGCGCTTTCGAATTCCACTAGAACCGTCGCGCGCCACTGCGTTACACTTGGCTGACGTCGGGCAAGGGCACGCCATGAAACGCTATCTGATCTTCGCAGCCATCGGGCCGTTCATCGGCGGCTTCCTGCTGCTGCTCATGACCACCTATCAGTCCGGCTACTGGACCGAGACCGATCGCGGCGAGGTGACGAAGCTGCTCGTCGTGTTCGTGAAGTCGCTGCAATACAATTATCTGTTCGGCATCGTGCCGTCGCTGATGTTCGGCGCGATCGACGACATCCTGATGCATATGCGGCGGATCACGCCGCTGGTACGGATGCTGATCGTCGGTGCAGTGGCGTTCGTTGGCGCCGCGCTGACCTACGCCTCGCACGGCTCCGAAAGCGGAGCGGTGCAGTTCATCCTGTACGGGCTGGTCGGCTTCATCCCGGGCGTGATCACGTCCTGGCTGGCGCACAAATACGCCGAAGAGCTGCACGCGCCGGCACAGCCGGCATCCCAGCACTAACAATCGCTTTGCGGAATCTACCGGCAGGGCCATTGCTGGTGCGCTCCGGTATCCTTGTGAGCAGCCCTGTCGAGCTAGGGAGGGCCTATCATGGACCGCAGCCCTCGGTGGATAGGCAGATCTATTTCGTGTTGGCACCGGTTAATCGTCAACGGCTTCCGCATCTGAGTAAGCTCAGCAGCGATAGCGGCTTTCCCAGTTGCAGCCGTGACGTCCGTAGCGGGAAAACTAGCGATCCGAAGCGGCCAACTGCACCGTTTGGCGCCCGCCGTTGATCTCTCTCAACTGGTTTACGTATTCCTCAGGCTTCAACAAATGGAATGGAGCCTTCAGACCCATGAAGCTCGCTATGCGACCAATAAAGGCCGTGCAATTGGTCGTTTCCGCGTTCCAAACAGGAGAGGTGGCCTGAAGGTGCTTAATATGCGCAAAAACTTTCTGCGCGTCGGCCTCGCTTAAGTACACGCGATAGCTGGCCGTCAAATATTGCTCGTCAAGGTCACCGTAGCTTGCTCCCGTCTCAGAGGGCACCCACATGAGATGTCCCAGCACATAAGGGAGCACGTCGCCCGCCGGGTGCAGCCCCGCGACTTCGACCTGCTTCTCGCTAGTCTTGCCGTACCAAACAAACGCATGCCCATAAGAAGCCGCCGTTCGGGCACGAAAGTCCACGTAGTACGGCCCTTTGGTCGAAGCCCTTCGAACCGGCTTCACATCTGCTCCAGAAGCGGAACCGCTTGGACCAGCAACGGCCGCTGCCACAACCGACCGTGACGGCGGTTTGTGCGGCTTGTCCTGCTGCAGCGGCGCTTGATCCGTTTGCGCAGCCAATTGCTGCGCGTTACCGATGCCGGCTTCCAAAATCACGGAAGCCACAACGACACCGATCCCGGCAAGCAGCCGAAGGCCGCTCCGTTTCGCTTCTGGCACGTTCAAAACCTCACAAGGGCAAGATATCGACCCCGAGCAGCGCCTTCAGCAAAGGCGCTGCCTGGGCGATCCTCGAGCTAACCCTTCGTTACGATCGGAGCAGGAGCTTTTCCAACCGGGTACTTGCCGACCGGGTACTTGCCAACCGGATATTTGCCGATTGGCATCTTGCCAACCGGAGCCGTTGCAGTAACCGGCTGCGGATGAGGTAGGTCGGCCGCACTGGCGGCAGCCGCGAAACCGAATGTCGCAACTCCAACAACCAGAAACTTCAGCATCGTGATCTCCGAGATGGGAAGCATGAATGTGAGTAGCTTACCCTCTAACGGCCGCGGCGCAATTAACGCTGTGCCAAAGCTGGTGCTCGCGCGGTCGTTTCCTTGCCGGGTGTGACAAAAACGGCACGCGGTTTTTGCTTTGGGTTAGTACCGGATGCGGGGCGGCGAGGGCAGCCTTGTACGCCGGCTCAGAACAGTCTCGGCATAATGCGCCCGGTCCGCGCCATATACTCGCGATACTCGTCGCCGAACGTTTCCGCCATCATCTGTTCTTCTCTGGCCACCCGCCCGAAAAACAAAGTTCCAAATCCGATAAGGCCAGCGAAACCAGCTACCAAATTTGGCAAGAGCAAGGCCTGAGCGACAGCCCAAAGCCAGAATGCGGTATACATGGGGTGGCGAATTTTTCGATAAATCCCGTCTGTGATCAGGTGATGATTTTCCCGCACGTCGAGACTTAAGGACCAATTCCGACCAAGAGCGCGATGGGTTAGCCGGAACATGACCAGCGCCGCAACCGCGAGGAAAACGCCCAGCCACGCTTGAACTGGCCGGAAGGCGTATGATGCGAAATGAGGTATGGCCGTTACGATGTAGATGAGTGGCACAATACCAAGACCCGTGAGCGATATCAGCAGCAGGGTGTTTTCGCGAGGACCTCGGGCGCTCCGCAAGACCTTCTCACGGCGAGCACGACGCGCGTATCTGTAGCGGATGAGGTACCAACCGACCGCCATCATCACAAACACGAACTTGGTAATAGCAGGCGTCATCGTGACCAAGCGCTAGTTCCGCTGGCGCCATCTTTGCCGACCATCGAAAGGGCGCCATCCTTAGCGAGCGTCTGAGATCTGACCGAAACAGGCCCACAGACCAACATGAAGTAATCATACAAGGCCTGCGGGTTGTTTCCACTGATAAGTTGGCAGTCCGACCGCCAGTATCTACGCCGGATGCGTCGCTGGGTTCAGTCTTTGGGACGGATAACACAACACGGTGGACGGTTATGATCGCATTGGTCGAGCCTTTGCTACAGCTGTCTCAAATAGTACCCGTTGAGAAAGACATACACGAAGACATTCTTGTAGCGTCCCTGTGTCCAGCTCGTCTGCGATCGACAGGATTGCGAGCGCCGGACCGGGTGCCATGGCAAGGCTTTTTCTATCTTACCGGCGGCGAAGCCACGATAGCTCTCCGGTCTATTATCGCCAACACTCGCGGGAGTAACCGCGACGCTAGAAATGCATGACCGCCAGCCGTGAGATGGATGAAGTCAAACGCGTAATACTGCGGGGGAATCTCTTCGTCGTACACGATGCTTTTAATGGCGCGATCACGCAGCCGCCGCTCCATCGCCGCGATGTTGGCCGCCCGCTGCTCCTTCGTAACAAAGAAGCGCCTATCATTGCCTCCAGGCTGCAGGATTACGATGTCGGTTCCGGTTGGCACGTCGCTATCAATGCGCTTGAGCATACCAGCAGTGGTATCAAAGGGAACGCCGGCATTGACAACGGTCGCATTGACGCCCTTCTCTCTCAGCAGGGCTTCTAACTTGGCTGGGTAAGCGCCCTGCTTCCCAACGTACCAACCTTGCGTGTTGCTTGCGCCGACCGCCACGATTTGAATCGGCTTCGTGAAGGCGGCGCTCACTGTCGCCAAAATACACACAGCGATGGCGATTGAGAAATTTCTATACGGCGTCACTAACTGTCTCCGCGGCCTGAAGTGCTAAAAAACACGGACACCGGGCTTCAACAGAGACCTGACCCAAAGCCTCGCTTCAAACTGTCTTTTGGGCGTTATGCTAAGAATTGGTCGAAGTTCGGGCTGCAGGTAAAACCAAGTTGGAAGGACTCCGGTGTCCTCGTGGGCGCGCGGCAGCGGCTCCGATTGCCCTGATCTTTCGTATAACCATGCTATGCAACGCCGCGCTTTTATCGATGTTGAAGTGACTGACGTTCGCGTCACGAACATAAAAGTTTGTGAGCTCGCCGTGGAAGCCGATTCCGCGACTTATTCGAACGCTGTCATTTTTGTACAAATTCAGAACCCGCGCGACATTGGCCGTTGCCGCATGAGGGGATGTTCCGTCGAATGGAACAACCAAGGCAACCGGCACGCCCATCTGGCCAAGGTACTCTGCCATCGACATCACAGCATCCGCACCAAGAGAGTGCCCCACCAGTATAATAGGCCCACGCTGGCCCGCCCTATATTTTGCGGTAATTTCGTCGGCAACGCTTTTCCACTGGGTGTGATTGGCGACAGCCGTGGCGACGCCAGCTGCTCGCAGCTGGGCGGCAAGGTCATCCATGCCCAAAGAAAAAACGTTCAGTAATCCGCGAAATAAATAAACGTGCGCCGTAGAAGACTGCAGTCGAGCGGGCGACTCTGTCGATCTGACTGCAACCATCATTCCGGGCCTCGCCTGAGCCCCGCTGCTCAAAAGCAAACTGCTTGCAAAAAGAACCGTCAAGCCGGCGCATACCAGCGCCGCGCCGTAACGCAATCTTTCCATTTCAGGGTCCTCGTCCACCTCAATTCGAGTTGCATTAAACCAGACCCGCGAATCGTGACAATCAAGAACGGCTTCGAAAAACGGGTTGAGGCGCGCAATTAGCTCACTGTCGCGGATTAGCCACACCGAAGAAAGCGATCGCGCCACGACCGTTCATGACATTCCACGGTCAACCGGCCCCCACTAACCGTCCCCTGCACTTTTTTGCTCAAGGCCAATCTCAATGAGTGCCACCGCGCGGACGAAGTGGTACTTCAATAGGCCGAGATCCGCATCATCCATGTCAGGTTGACCAAGGATTGCCGATCAACGTCGCGCGAGTCCCCAGTAGAGTGTCCATGCATTTCGATTTCCCCGAATGAGTGGCAATCAATATCCTTGCAGATTTCGAGTTGCTTGATGATTCAACGACGGCACGTCTTCCACATTGGTGGTTACGATCCAATCACCCCAGAAGAGCAGGTCGAACGCTTGCGTCGCTCGCTCTCGAGCTTCGATAAGATTTGGGGCGCTTCTTCACGGCTGTCGGAAATCTCGAGCACATCTGCAATTAATGCTTCGTGTAGCCTGGAGGCATGGGGGCCAAACTGGAAAACTTACGTCACCTTCGAAATGCTGCGCTGGGATGATCTCATTCGGTGCAATTCGGGAGTCGGGCTCGTGCCTCGTCTCGTTCAAGCTCTGAAAGCGCTGTTCGACTTCATCATAACGGGAACACTATTTAGATATGCGATCGCAAGCTGGAAATACGCGCTCTTCTTCATCTTTCCATATTGCTGCCTACTGTTGATTGCGTTTTGCAGCATTGGGCTATCATATCTGGTGATCAGGCTCATACACGCGACATTTTGGGTAGAACAATTTCTGCTTGGAATTTTTCTATCGCTTGCCATCTTCGTCAGCTCGATGCTCTGGATTGGACCAAAGCGTCGGATAAATCACATTCTCGATGATGCGATTTTCTCCCACCAATTTCTTTACGGGCAGAAAAGCGAACTTGATAAGCGGCTCAGCGTTTTTGCGGACCTGATACTAAAAACAGTTCGGGCCGCAGAAGTTGATGAAGTTCTGATTGTTGGCCATTCCCTTGGCGCTGCGCTCTCAATAGCGGCGGTGGCGCGCGCGCTAGAATCGGATCCTCTGCTTGAAACGCGCGGACCCAAGCTATGCATTCTTACAGTAGGCGCCACTATTCCTAAATTCTCGTTGCATCCGATGGGGGGCCAAATACGAAAAGCGGCACAACTTGTAGCCGGAACGTCTGCGATAGACTGGGTCGAATACCAAGCACGAGATGACGCAATCAGCTTCTATCGCTTCGACCCCGTCACTCTGAAGCGTATCAGTCGAGACCATTCAGGAGGCCACCCAACGATTCGGCGCGTCCAAATACATTCGATGGTAAGTCCGACCCGCTTCAGACGTCATCGGTTTAACTTTATGCAGATGCACTATCAGTTTTTAATGGGAAACGATCAGCGTTCGGTTTACGACTATTGCATGATTACTTGCGGCCCGCTCGACTTCAATGTCGCGACTTCACCGTCTGGAGCCGTCAGGCTATTCGAGGAAAACGGTTCGGTAATGACGACCGAACTTGATAAGTAGCCTCTTCGCTCCAGCTTAATCAAAACTGGCCCAGGTTTTGTTCTCTCGCGTAAGCGATGGCCCTAATCAGCGAGCGCCAAATGCCGCGAGCACGCGCCTGCCTCAACAGATATTCGCTGCCAGAGCAGATTTTCGTGCAATTTCTCGCGCCGGAGAATGCCTTAAACCGATCCCATAGCGCATTTTGCGAATCGGGCGACAAGAATGCACCATCAAAGCTTCGGACTAAACACCCAGGGCATGGGCGCTCGTACTCACAAGCGACAGCTTCCAGGGGAAGCAGGAGCCGCCAGTTCAGGCGTGATCGACGGCTCTGACCCGTCGGCGAAACAAGTGCATCGCAATTTGGACAGGAAGCCGAGTTGATCGCTCGGCGAGCGACGGATCGCGACATTACGGCAATCTTATCAATGTATTAGATGCCGGCGGCAAACCGGGTGCGCTGTCCTTCACGCAACTGTCACATGGACGTCATGTAAACGTAGTCCCAATGTCACATGGCCGCTTTTGTCCTCCCGCGGCTGTGAGGGCGATCCATGAGCGATGTAGCGTTACCTGGTTCGATCGAGCCTGCGCGTAGCGGCGGGCCCGATCTCGAGAAAGGCTTTCATCCTCTCACCGGCATCATCTATCTCGGCGTGATCGGCGCCGCGCTGCTGTTCGTGGCCTACAGCATCTACGCGGACGTTGGCGCGACGGGCGCCGGCAAGACCTCGTATCTCGCGTTCCTGCTGCTGTTCGTTGCGCTGCTGATCTCGCTCGGCTTCGAATTCGTGAACGGCTTTCACGACACGGCGAACGCCGTCGCGACCGTGATCTACACGCGCTCGATGCCGGCCCACATTGCCGTCGTCTGGTCGGGGCTCTTCAATCTGATCGGTGTCCTGCTCTCCAGCGGCGCCGTCGCCTTCGGCATCGTCTCGCTGTTGCCGGTCGAACTGATCCTTCAGGTCGGCAGCAGCGCCGGCTTCGCCATGGTGTTTGCGCTGCTGATCGCCGCCATCAGCTGGAACGTGGGTACCTGGTATTTTGGATTGCCCGCCTCGAGTTCGCACACCCTGATCGGATCGATCATGGGCGTCGGTATTGCGAATGCCCTGATGCACGGAAGGGAAGGGACCTCCGGCGTGGATTGGTCGCAGGCCGTCAACACCGGCAAGGCGCTGCTGCTGTCGCCTCTGTTCGGATTTGCGCTCGCTGCCATCCTGCTCTACGGGCTGAAAACCGCGCTGTTGCGCGCAACGCCGGCGCTGTTCGGCGAGCCGAAAGGCGATCAGCCGCCGCCATGGTGGATCCGCGGCATCCTGATCCTGACCTGCACCATGGTCAGCTTCTTTCACGGGTCGAACGACGGTCAAAAAGGCATGGGTCTCATCATGCTCATTTTGATCGGCGTGGTCCCGACCGCTTACGCACTCAACCGCGCGATGCCTGCAAGTCAGATCGCGGCATTCACCGCGAATTCGGCGGCGGCGAGCAAGGTCATCGAGGATAAGGGGGCCGATCGCAAGGTGACGGGAAATCCGCGTCCGGCGGTGACGAACTACATCGCCCTTCGACAACTCACCGACGATACCTATCCGTCACTCGCCGTTCTCGTCAGCGAAATCAGCGACCAGGTCATTCAGTACGGTTCGCTGGCGAAATTCCCGGCCGAGACCGTCGGCAACACGCGTAACGACATGTATCTGGTATCGGAGGCGCTGCGCTCGCTGATGAAGAGCAGCGACAGCGGGCTGAACGATGCCGATGTCGCGACGCTCAATCGCTACAAGGGCTCGCTGGATGCCGCGACCAAATTCATTCCGTCCTGGGTGAAGATTGCGGTCGCCATCGCGCTCGGCCTCGGCACGATGGTCGGCTGGAAGCGCATCGTCGTGACAGTGGGTGAAAAGATCGGCAAGACCCATCTGACCTACGCGCAGGGCGCCTGCGCCGAGATCACGGCGGCGGCGACCATCGCCGCGGCGGACGGATACGGCCTGCCGGTGTCGACGACGCATGTGCTGTCGTCCGGTATCGCAGGCACCATGACCGCGAACGGGTCCGGCCTGCAATGGTCGACAATCCGCAATATCGCGATGGCCTGGGTTCTGACTCTGCCAATGGCGATGCTGATCTCGGGCGTGCTCTACTTTGTTTTCGCGCATTTATTCTAGCCAGTACTGCAGAGAACTGGACGTACGGTATCTGCGTCCGAGTTCGGGGAAAGGGATTTCGAGTGGCAGATGCAAGCTTCAGCCTTCTGACGGGCAACGATATCGAAACGCGCCTGGTCCGAGCCGGTGGCATTATTTTTCGCGAGGGCGAGCAAGCCAACGAGCTGTTCGTGATCAAGAGCGGCTACGTGCGCATTCAGGTCGGCAACAAGACCATGGCGGACCTGCCGGCCGACACGATCTTTGGCGAAATGGCGTTGATCGACAACGAGCCAAGAAGTGCGACCGCCACGGCGCTCACGGATGTCGAGCTCCCCGGTCTCGGAAAAGCAGTTTCTCTTCCTCGTCGGCCAGACGCCGCATTTTGCCCTGAAGGTGATGAGGACGCTGGCCCAGCGGCTCAGAACCATGAACAAGGGCGTCTTCTAGGCCAACGCGACGGTAACGGGCCTTCAACGTGACACAGTGGTAATGTGACGCAACTTGAACGACCTGCCTGCGTTACCATGTGATGGCCATGCCCGAGGACGACATTTTCTCCCCCCACGCCACGCGATCGCGGCCGCCTTTCGGCGGGGCGCAGGCGCACGCAAAGGTCATCGATCAGGACGGGCGCGAGCTCGGCGATGGCCCGCTGCATCCGCAGTTCCAAGGTTTTCAGGGAGCCTTTCAGGAAGGCTTCCGCTTCGACTTCCGCAACTCCACCGCCAACCCGTTCGGCAACCTGACGCGCGAGGAGCGGCTCGCGCGGCTGGAGGTGATCGCAAAGCTGCTCGACGTCGCCTTCGTCGTGCCGGGCACCAACGTCCGCTACGGTATCGACGGGCTGATCGGCCTGATCCCGGTGATCGGCGATCTCATCACCACCGCGATCTCGCTGTGGCTGGTGCGTGAAGCCCGTCTGCTGGGTGCGCCCTGGCACATCACCGCGCGGATGCTTGCCAACGTCGCCGTCGACGGCGTGGTCGGCATGGTGCCGGTGGCGGGCGATGCCTTCGACGTCATGTTCCGCGCCAATATCCGCAATGTGCGGATGCTGCGGCGCTGGCTCGACAAGCAGCCGAGACTCTAACCTCAAAAGCAAAAGCCCCCGGATCGGTCCGAGGGCTTTTCGTTAGCGATGAGTAGAAGGTCTATGCAGCGTCGGCGTCGGTCTGGGCCGGCTCGGGGCGCGGACGGCGCGGCAGCGGGAAGCCTTCGCTCTCATACAGCGAACGGATGCCGTTCTGGTCGAAACGGGCTTCCTCGACCTGCAGATATGCGCCGTTCAGCGAGTCCGCCGGCAGCTCTTCCATCGCAAAGCGCACGGCTTCGGCGGCGGTGCCGAAACGGCGATAGGCGAAGCCGGCCCGCTTCTTCTTGCGGATCGCGGCGGGGAACAGTTCAGCGGACGTGTTATAGTTGAACGGACGCAGGGGACGCATGGTCGACGACCTCTTGTGTTCTTGGCATAGAGCGGCGAAAGGGATTTTGGGGGACGGCGGCCTATAATCGGCGGCGCGCCGTACATGTCATTTCGATCCCTAATATAGGCCTCTTTGACAAAAATGCGACCCCAGAAGCGCCCCCGGCAGGGCACATGCTGAATCCGCGCATGGCACGCGGTCAATCAAAATAACTCCATTTATTTCAACGGCTTATAGCCATTAAATCTTGTCGAGCCAGGCCAGGATCGCGACCACGATCAAAATCACCCCGAAAAGGCCCATTCCGGAGTGGCCGAGACCATAGCCATAGCCGCGGATGCGGCCGCTATAGCCGCCCAGCAGGATAATCAGCAGGAGGATGATGAGGATCAGTCCAAGCGACATGGCGCCCTCCTCAGAACGGGCGGCAGCCGCACGGCGAGACGCCTACGGCCCCGCGAATCCGGAGCAAAGCACATTCCGGGGCGCGAGTCGTTAAGGCCGCCGGCCGATCACGAGGATGTTGTTGGGCGCCGGGGCGGCTATTTCTTGCTTTCGTCGATCGGGAGCACCTTCAGGGGCGTCGGGTAGGGCTCGACCCGCAGCGAGTCGCTGGCGATCAGGCCGATCTTGTGCAGCGGCGCCTGTTCGAGCTCGCCGGAAGCGGATTTGTGCACGGCGTATTGCCAGACGCTCATCGAGCCCTTGGCGACCAGCATCTTGGCGATGCCGCCGGCATTCTGGCCTTCGACCTGCGCGAGATCGGCATCCGTCAGGCCGATGACGATTTCGTCCTTGGAGGTGATGACCTTGAACAGCGAGATCTTGTCGGCGGCGAACGCCGGCATGCTCACCGTGCTCCCGATGACGAAGCTGGCAAGGCCGAGACCAAACAACAACTTTGCTGGAATTGGCGACATCAAAATTTCCTTATGTTTACGCGCGCGGAAGGACGGCCGCGCCAAAACAAAACCCCGCGCGACCGGTTCTTGGTCGCGCGGGGTGGAGAAATTGTTCGACGTGAGGCCGGGATATTTGCCAAATCCACTGTCGTTATTGCCAGGCTTGACCCGGCAATCCATCGCAGAGTTGCCGCCGTCACTTCTTCTCGTTCAGCTTCAACGCCGCCGAGTTGATGCAGTAGCGCAGGCCGGTGGGGCCGGGGCCGTCGTTGAAGACATGGCCGAGATGGCCGTCGCATTTCGAGCACAGCACCTCGGTGCGGACCATGCCGTGGCTCATATCGTGCTCCTCGTCGACATGGCTCTTGGCCGCGGGCTTGGAGAAGCTCGGCCAGCCGCAGCCGGAATCGAACTTCTGGTCGGACTCGAACAGCGGCTGCCCGCAGCCGGCGCAGACATAGGTGCCCTTGCGCGGATCATGCTCATATTCGCCGGTGAAGGGCCGCTCTGTCGCCTTTTCCCGCAGCACGGCGTACTGCATCGGCGTCAATTCCTTGCGCCATTCGGCCTCGCTCTTGCGGACCTTGCCGTCGGTTTTGGTATCGGACATGGAAACTCCCTTGTTGTCGTCATTGCGAGCGAAGCGAAGCAATCCAGTGTGAGGGACGCACATGGATTGCTTCGTTGCTTCGCTCCTCGCAATGACGGTGACTGTTCCGTCAGTTGGTGACCTTGGTGCTGCTCACCAGCGTCGGCTTCTCGATGTAATTCTCCGCGAAGATCTTCTTCAGGTTCTCGACCTTCGGGATGTCGTTATACGCAATATAGGGTTGGTTCGGGTGCAGCGTCAGATAGTCCTGGTGGTAGCCCTCCGCCGGATAGAACGCCTCCAGCGCGCCGACCTTGGTGACGATCGGCTTCTTGTAGACCTTGGCCGCGTTGAGCTGGGCGATATAGGCATCCGCCACCTTCTTCTGCTCGTCGCTGGTCGTGAAGATCGCCGAGCGATATTGCGTGCCGGAGTCGGGGCCCTGCCGGTTCAACTGGGTCGGGTCATGCACGACGGAGAAGAAGATCTGCAGGATCTTGCCGTAGGAGATCTTCTGCGGGTCGTACTTGATCTCGACGGACTCGGCGTGGCCGGTGGTGCCGGTCGAGACCTTCTCGTAATCGGCATTCGCCTTGCTGCCGCCGGAGTAGCCGGACACCGCGCTGACGACGCCGGCGGTGTGCTGGAACACGCCCTGCACACCCCAGAAGCAGCCGCCGGCAAGCACCGCGGTCTTGATGCCGGTTTCCGGCGTGCTCGCGGCCGGCGGCGGGATGACCACGGCGTCCTCGGCGGCAAGCGAGGGCGCAACGGCAAAAGCGGCAACGGCCAGCGCGCCGATCGCGGCGGCGCAAAGCGAGAGGCGGCTGAGGGAGCTTTTGGGCATGGGTTCCTCGTGGGATCGCAATTTGGGGCCAGTCTAGAGCGGGAGCCGGCATTGGCAAATCGGGCCGGGCTGCTCCGACGCTTAAAAATACGGGCGAGGG
>NZ_JACMYP010000248.1 GCF_020889705.1 Bradyrhizobium altum
GGCCCCCCGTGCGCAATTGCGCACTAGGCCGGGACGACGTGTGGTTGGAGTTGCGCCCTTCAGCCCGTCATTCAGCATCTGGAAACGACCCCTTTGTACAGTCCGCGCCGGACTTTGGGGGATTTCCGCTTGATCATTTCGACCGCCGCCGCGCAGCGCCGCGCGCTGACGATTCTCGTCCTGACATTGCTGCTCGGTGCCACGCGTTTCTCCGTGGAGACCTTCGTCCCCAAGGCTCACGCGGCCGGCGCGTTCGCGGTCGGCAAGTGCGGGGCGTATGGCCAGGCCTACGACTATCCGGCGGAAGGCGCTGCGCGCGCCGCGGCGCTGAAGCAGTGCAAGGGCGATTGCACCACCGTCACCATGAAACGCGCCTGTGCAGCACTTGCGATCGACATGAAGAATCCTTGCGGCGCCCATGGCTATGCGGTGGCGCCGAAGATCTCGAGCTCGCTCAATGCCGCGACCAAGAAGTGCTACGACTATGGCGGCAAGGAATGCGTGATCCGCGCCTGGGCCTGCGACGCCAAGGGGTAGGCGGTCCGTTCGAGAGGCCGCGTGAGGGCTTGCGACATTCGGAAACAACAACTCGGCTCTCGTAGCCCGGATGAGCGAAGCGATATCCGGGCGGTCGAACCCGCATATCGCTTCGCTCATGCGGGCTACGCGCTGTCACCAATATGCTAGCGTGCCTTGCGCCGGCAGGGCTGGCCCGGCCACAGCTCCGCCGCTAAGCTCGAGCGATGCAGTTCGACACCAAGATCGCGGTCGTGATCCGCACCGACCTGGAAGTCTGGCAGAAGCTCAACGTGGCGTCGTTTCTGGCCGGTGGCATTGCCGCTTCCTTCCCCGAATGTATCGGCGAGAATTACGAGGACGGCTCGGGGACCAGATATCTCTCCCTGATCGGCCAGCCGATCCTGATCTACGGCGCCGACCGTGCACAGTTGTCGCGCGCGCTGGATCGCGCACTGGCGCGCGACGTGCGGCCGGCGCTCTACACCGAGGACATGTTCAGGACCACACATGACGCCGCCAATCGCGAGGTGGTGAGGGCGGTGGCACGGAGTGACCTCAACCTGGTCGGCCTCGCCATTCGCGCCGAGCGGAAGGTGGTCGACAAGATCCTCGATGGGTTGAAGTTTCATACGTAGTCGATGGGTATGCGTAGGATGGGTAGAGCGAAGCAAAACCCATCACTTGTATCCGCGCGGTGAGATGATGGGTTTTGCTGCGCTCTACCCATCCTACGAGCTGAAGTTTCACACCTAGCGCGCCAACTCGTCATTCCCCGGTGCGCAATTGCACACCTGAGGGCTCGCGAAGCGAGAGCCCGGAATCCATTCATCCAGGCGTTGTCCGGCTCGATGGATTCCGGGCTCGTGCTTCGCTCGCCTCGGAATGACGGAGTGCGACAAAGAACGCTCACGATCGGCGCCCGGCTTTCCCTGCGCCCTCTGATCGCCGGATGGGCTAAAATACCCAGCAAACTCGGGCGTTTGGGCCGCGAGATCGGAGTCGCATGCCCGCATCCAGGATCGTCCCGACCAACAGGAACGCTTGGTAGGGTCGCGCGTTTTCCCCGATCACATTGACAATGACTGACCAGTCAGTCATATTGTAGGCATGACAAAGCGCACCGAAAAGACGACCGGCACCCAGCCCGCCAAGCGCCGGACCACGATCCGCCCTGCGGCGGCGAGGATCCCGAAGGTGGCCTCGGCACCCCTGCCTGAGGCGAAGCCGGCTGCGGGCCGCGCCGGGAAATCCGCGGAGCGGCGCGCGGCGATCATCGAGGCGGCGATGGACGAGTTCATCGCACGCGGCTTTGCCGCGACGCGGCTCGACGACGTCGCCAAGCGGGCGGGCGTCGCCAAGGGCACGCTCTATCTCTACTTCAAGGACAAGGAAACGATGTTCGAGGAGCTGATCCGCACCGCACTGGTGCCGCTGATCGGCCGCCTGACCGCACTGCCGACGATCACCGGTCCCGTGCGCGATGCGGTGGAGGGATTTGCCGAGACCTTCATGCGCGAGGTCGTGGCGACACGGCGCGGCGACATCATCCGCCTGATCGTGTCCGAAGGGCCGCGCTTCCCGGCGATCGCCGATTTCTATTTCCGCGAGGTGGTGTCGAAGGGCCTGACCGGCATGAAGGCGCTGGTCCAGCTCGCGATCACGCGCGGCGAGATCAAGCACCGCGAGCTCGGGGATTTCCCGCAGCTGGTCGTCGCGCCCGCGATCGTCGCGGTGATCTGGCAGAGCCTGTTTGCCCGGCATGCGCCGCTCGACGGGCTCGCGATGTTCAAGGTTCATCTCGATCTGATCTTCGGCGAACGGGGGAAGACATGACCGCGTCGCGCATGATGAAGCTGATGACGGTCGTCGCGCTGGCGGCGGCGCTCGCTGGCTGCAAGGAGAAGCGGGACCCCGGCTTCCAGGGCTGGGTCGAGGCCGACATGATCTTCGTCAGCCCCGATGAATCCGGCCGCGTCATCAAGCTCAACGTGCGCGAGGGCGACGAGGTCAAGCCCGGCGACATGCTCTATTCGGTCGACGACGATCTGCAGCGCGCAGATCTCAACCAGAACAACGCGACCCTGGCGAACGCGCAGCAGAGCTATGACCGCGCGGCCTCGCTGCGCGGCACCGGCGCCGGCACCCAGGCTAATCTGGATTCCGCCGTCTCGGCGCTGCGTGTCGCGGAGGCGCGCGTCGTCACCTCGCAGACCCGGCTCGACCGCCGCAAGGGCTTTGCGCCGATCGCGGGCGCGATCCAGCAGATCTATTTCCGCGAGGGCGAGATGGTGCAGGCGCAGCGGCCGGTGCTGTCGATCATGCCGCCCGGCAACATGAAGCTGCGCTTCTTCGTGCCGGAGACCGAGCTGCCGAAGCTTGCGCTCGGCGACGAGGTGAGGGTGACCTGCGACAATTGCGCCGCCGATCTCATCGCGAAGATCTATTTCATCGCGACCACGGCGGAGTACACGCCGCCCGTCATCTACAGCCTCGATGAGCGCAACAAGCTGGTCTATCTGATCCAGGCGCGGCCGAGCCGCCCCGATGTCCTGCGCGTCGGCCAGCCGATCAGCATCTACCTCAATCCCAAGACGCCAATGGCGGAACGCAGATGAACGGCGGTCCGACCAACGCCCGCTCCAACGCATCATCCATCGCGATCGATGTGAAGGGCCTGACCAAATCGTTCAATGGGCGCGAGGTGGTCCATGACCTGTCGATGCAGGTCAAGCGCGGCTCGATCTATGGCTTCCTCGGCCCCAACGGCAGCGGCAAGACCACGACCATCCGCATCCTGTGCGGACTGCTGACGCCCGACAGCGGCGAGGGCACCTGTCTCGGCTACGACATCCGGCGCGATGCCGACAAGATCAAGCGCAAGGTCGGCTATATGACGCAGCGCTTCAGCCTCTACCAGGATCTGTCGGTGCGCGAGAATCTGGAGTTCGTCGCGCGGCTCTATGGCATGCCTGATGCGCGCGGCGCCGCGGCCGACATGATCGCGCGGATCGGGCTGAAGGGCCGCGAGGAGCAACTCGCCGCCAATCTCTCCGGCGGCTGGAAGCAGCGGCTGGCGCTCGGCGCCTGCACGCTGCCCAATCCGCAATTGCTGCTGCTGGACGAGCCGACCGCCGGCGTCGATCCCAAGGCGCGGCGCGATTTCTGGAACGAGATCCACGCGCTCGCGGCCGAAGGCCTCACGGTGCTGGTCTCGACCCATTACATGGACGAGGCCGAACGCTGTCACGAGATCGCCTATATCGCCTACGGTCACCTCTTGGCCCACGGCACGGTGGATGAGGTGATCGCGGCCTCCGCGCTGTCGACCTTGACGGTGACGGGCGAGGATTTCAACGGGCTGATCGCCGAGCTCACCGGCAAGCCCGGCGTCGACATGGTGGCGCCGTTCGGCACCAGCCTGCACGTCTCCGGCCGCGACAAGGCGGCGCTCGAGGCCGCCATCGCGCCGTATCGAAACAATTCGAAATGGCACTGGCAGCCGAGCGAGCCGTCGCTCGAAGACGTCTTCATCGATTTGATGGGGCGCTCCAAGGACAACTTTCAGGGATAGGTTCCGATGAGCGCGACGGATACGATCCAGAAAGGTGAAGAGAGGGAGCCGGCATTCGGCTTCTGGCGGCGCAGCTATGCGATGCTGGTCAAGGAGTTCATCCAGCTCCGCCGCGACCGCGTCTCGTTCGCCATGATCATCATGCTTCCGGTGATGCAGCTGACGTTGTTCGGCTACGCCATCAACACCACGCCGCGCAATCTGCCGACCGCGGTGCTGACCCAGGAGGACACCGACCTCGGGCGTTCGATCCTGAAGGCGATGGAGAACACCGCCTATTTCCATTTTGTCCGCGAGGTCCACACCGTCGAGGAGTTCGACGAGCTCTTGCAATCCGGCAAGGTGCTGTTCGGGGTCGAGATCCCGCGCGGCTTCGAGCGCGCGGTGCGGCGCGGCGACCGGCCGGCGCTGCTGGTCGCGGCCGATGCCACTGACCCCACCGCGGCGGGTTCGGCGCTCGGCACGCTCGGGCCGCTGGTGCAATCGGCGCTCGCTCATGACCTGCATATCGGCGATCCCCCTGACATGCCGTTCGAGATCCGCGCCCATGCCCGCTACAACCCGGCAGCGGATTCGCGCCTCAACATCGTGCCCGGCCTGGTCGGGACCATCCTGACCATGACGATGCTGATCTTCACCGCGCTCTCGGTGACGCGCGAGATCGAGCGCGGCACCATGGAGAGCCTGCTGTCGATGCCGATCAAGCCGGTCGAGGTGATGTTCGGCAAGATCATCCCTTATGTACTGGTCGGCTTCATCCAGGCCACGCTGATCATCGCCATCGGTATCTTGCTGTTCGGCGTGCCGGTCCTCGGCAGCCTGACGCTGCTGGCGCTGCTCACCACGCTGTTCATCACCACCAATCTGTCGATCGGCTACACCTTCTCGACCATCGTGCAGAACCAGCTGCAGGCGATGCAGCTCTCGATGATGTTCTTCCTGCCCAGCATCCTGCTGTCCGGCTTCATGTTTCCGTTCGCGGGCATGCCGGTCTGGGCGCAATATATCGGCGAGGGGCTGCCGTTGACCCATTTCGTCCGCATCGTCCGGGCCATCATGCTGAAGGGCGCCGGGATGCCGAACCTGCAATACGACACCATCGCGCTGGCCGCCCTGATGCTGTTCGCCATGACGGTTGCCGTGACGCGCTTCCGCCGCACGCTCGATTGAGGCAGAATGGGAGTGATTGTTGATCGTCATTCCGGGGCGCCTCGAGGGTGAGCCCGGAATCTCGAGATTCCGGGTTCGCTTCGCGCCCCGGAATGACCGGGGCGGGGAAATGGCGGAATCTTCGGACAGTGACAGCGCAGCGGCAGGCACGACCGTATCCGCCGATTTCCACCACGCCTTGATGCGCGAGGTGATGACCACCGAGCTGCTCCGCATCAAGGTGCTGATCGGCACCGCCATCGTGCTCGGGGCGATCAGCCTGTTGGTGTATGTGTTCGCGCCCGAGGCGGTCAGCCGGGTCTGGCACGGCAACCTCGACCCCGCCTACATCTTCTATGTCACCGTTCCGCTGATCCTGTTCGAGATCTGGGTGCACGGTGCGATCAGCTGGTACAGGCGCAAGGGCCGCGACCTGCCGGTGATCCGGCGCTACATCGGCGTGCTGGTCGAGACCTCGCTGCCGACCGTCGTGCTGGCGCTGCATATCGACAGCATGGGCCGCCAGGAGGCGCTTGGCTTCGTGGCCCCTCTGGTCTATTTCGTCTTCATCATCCTCTCGACGCTGCGGCTCGATTTCTGGCTCTCGACCTTCACCGGCGTCGTCGCGGCGGCCGAGCTGTTCTACATGGCGGTGTTCTTCCATGCGGCTGATGGTGTCGCGGCCGATCAGGGCATCTATTATCACGCCGCGCGCAGCACGATCGTCCTGATCTGCGGCGTGCTCGCGGGCGCGGTTGGCCTGCAGCTGCGGCGTCAGTTCGCGGCCAGCATCGCCGCCGCCACCGCGCGCGACCGCATCACCAATCTGTTTGGCCAGCACGTCTCGCCGCAGGTGGTCGAACGCCTGATGGCGGAGGGGGCCTCCACCGCGAGCGACATCCGCCGTGTCGCCGTGATGTTCGTCGATTTCCGCAGCTTCACCGCGGGCGCGCGCTCACGCTCGCCGCAGGAGGTGGTGGACCGGCTCGACGGCGCCTTCGCGGTGCTGGTCGATATCCTCGATCGCCATGGCGGCATCGTGAACAAGTTTCTGGGCGACGGCTTTCTCGCGCTGTTCGGCGCGCCGTTCGAGACCGGCGACGCCGCGCATCAGGCGGTCGCCGCCGCGCGCGAGATGCTGGCCGCCAACGAGCGCACCAATGCGTCGTCGAGCTGGCCGCTGCGGATCGGGATCGGCATCCATATCGGCGAGGTCGTGGCCGGCAGTATCGGCTCGCCGCGGCGCAAGGAATACACCGTGATCGGCGATACCGTGAACTTTGCCGCCCGGCTCGAGGCGCTCAACAAGGAGCTCGGCTCGCAATTCCTGATCTCGTCTGCGGTGCGCGAGGCGCTCGGCGACGAATGCAAGGACGCCGTCTCGCGCGGCGAGATTCCGGTGCGAGGTTACGAGCACCCAGTGCCGGTCTGGCAGTTGGGGTAGGCCGCAGCATCCAAGTTTGAGGTATTAAGGTAGCGATTGACGTGGCGTGATATACTCATATAGATGACTATATGAATTCGACCCTCGACGACCGCTTGCCGCGCTACCAGCGTCTCCGCGACGACCTCGCGGCGCGCATCAATCGCAATGAATGGCGTCCCGGGGACCTGATCCCCTCCGAGGCCGAGCTCGGCGCGCATTACGGCGTCGCCATCGGCACCGTGCGCAAGGCGATCGATCAGCTCGTCAGCGACGGCGTGCTGGAGCGCCAGCAGGGCCGCGGCACCTTCGTGCGCCGCGCGCGGTTCAATTCGTCGCTGTTCCGCTTCTTCCGCTTCCAGTCGGAGAGCGGCGAGCGCCGCGTGCCGCAAAGCCGTATCCTGCGGCGGAAGGCGATGCCGGCGACCTCGGCTGTGGCCTCGGCGCTGCGCATCGGCGTCGGCGAGCCCGTCATCAGCCTGTCGCGCCTGCGGCTGATCGACGACGTGCCGCTGCTCGCCGAAGAGATCTGGCTCGAGAGATCGCGCTTCGAGGCGCTGCTCGCGCTCGCGACCTCCGAGTTCGGCGACTTGCTGTATCCGCTCTACGAGGACCGCTGCGGCCAGGTCGTGGTTTCCGCCGATGAAATCCTCACCGTCGAGATCGCGACCGAGATGCAATCGCGCCTGCTGCGGCTCGAGGCCAACGCGCCGCTGATCGTGATCGAGCGCCTGGCCTTCGATCTGGAGCGGCGACCGATCGAATGGCGCCGCTCGCGCGGGCCGGCGGATCGCTTCCGCTACCACGCCGAGATCAGGTAGCGCGGCAACCAAACACAACAACATAAGAATTCACAGGGAGAAGAAATGGCAAACTGGTACAGCGAATGCTCGCCGCTCGAGCGGCGCACCTTCTGGGCAAGCTTTGGCGGCTGGGGGTTAGATGCGCTCGACGTCCAGATGTTCAGCCTCGCCATTCCGGCGCTGATCACAGCCTTCGGGATCAGCAAGGCCGACGCAGGGTTGCTCGGCTCGGTCACGCTGTTCTTCGGCGCGTTCGGTGGCTGGCTCGGCGGCGCGCTCGGCGACCGTTTCGGTCGGGTGCAGGCGTTGCAGATCACGGTCGCGACCTTTGCGCTTGCGACCTTCGCCTCGGCCTTCGCGATGAACTACAGCCAACTCGTGATCCTGAAGGCGATCCAGGGCATCGGCTTCGGCGCGGAATGGGCCTGTGGCGCGGTGCTGATGGCGGAGATCATTCGCGCCGAGCATCGCGGCAAGGCGCTCGGCGCCGTGCAGAGCGCATGGGCGGTCGGCTGGGGCGCCGCAGTGCTGCTCTCAGCCTTGGTCTTCACCTATGCGCCCGCCGATATCGCCTGGCGCATCCTGTTCGCCGTCGGCCTGATCCCGGCGCTGCTGATCCTGTACATCCGCCGCGGGCTGAAGGAGCCGCCGCGCGCTGCAGCGCGCGCGGCCGAGCCGCCGTTCTTCGCGACGCTCGCCGGAATCTTTCACCGCGACGTGCTGCGCTCGACCTTGATCGGTGGCCTGTTCGGCATCGGCGCCCATGGCGGCTATGCCGCGTTGACGACATTCCTGCCGACCTTCCTGCGCGAGGTGCGGCATCTCTCGGTGCTCGGCTCCAGCGCCTATCTCGCCGTGATCATCGTCGCCTTCTTCTGCGGCTGCGTGGTCTCGGGGATCATCAGCGACCGGATCGGGCGGCGCGCCAACGTGACGCTGTTCGCCGCTGCCTGCGTCGTGACGGTGCTGGTCTACATCTTCGCGCCGCTCTCCAATTCGCAGATGTTGGTGCTCGGCTTCCCGCTGGGTTTCTTCTCGGCGGGCATTCCCGCCAGCATGGCGGCGCTGTTCAGCGAGCTCTATCCGGCCGGCGTCCGAGGCACCGGCGTCGGCTTCTGCTACAATTTCGGCCGCATCGTCTCCGCGGCGTTTCCGTTCCTGGTCGGCTACCTCAGCGATCACATCGGCCTTGGTGCTGCGATCGGGATCGACGCGGCGTTCGCCTATTCGCTGGTGCTGGTCGCGGTGCTGATGCTGCCGGAAACCCGCGGCAAGGTTTTCGAGCAGGCGGTCGCCACGCGCGCGTGATGATGAGGAATGATCATGACATCGTACGAACATGGGTTGACGCGGCGCCGGTTTGCCGCGGGAGTGATTGCCGCGCTGTCGGCGGGCGGATTGGCGAGCAAGGTGAGGGCTGAGGTGCCGAAACTTGCGATCGATACCCACGCCCACGTCTTCCATCGCGGACTGAAGCTCGCGCCCGGCCGGCGCTATGCGCCTGACTACGACGCGCCGCTCGCGCTCTATCTGCAGCAACTCGACCAGAACGGCATCACCAACGGCGTGTTGGTGCAGCCGAGCTTTCTCGGCACCGACAATTCTTATCTCGCCGAATGCCTGAAGGCGACCAACGGCCGGCTGCGCGGCATCGCCGTGGTCGACGTTGCCATTGCAGCCGACGAGCTACGCGCGCTCGATCGCGCCGGGGTGGCGGGCATCCGTCTCAATCTGGTCGGCCAGAAGCTCCCTGATCTTTCGTCGCCGGAGTGGACGGCGCTGCTGGCACAGATCAGGGCGCTCGATTGGCAGGTCGAGATCCAGCGCAACGCCGGCGATCTTGCGACGCTCGCGCCAACACTGCTCGACCAGGGCGTGAAAGTCGTGCTCGATCATTTCGCCTTGCCCGATCCAAAGCTCGGCATCGACGATCCCGGATTCCAGTCGGTGGTCAAGCTGGGCGCGACGCGAAATGTCTGGGTCAAGATCTCCGCGCCCTATCGCAACGGCGCGGCCGGCGAGGCATTCGCGAAGCAGGCCTATCCGCTGCTGCGCACGGCCTTCGGCGTCGACCGGCTGCTGTGGGGCAGCGACTGGCCGCACACCCAATTCGAGGCGACGCAGAACTACGCCAAGAACCGCAAATTCCTCGACGAGCTCGTCACCGACGCCGACGAGCGCGCCCGCGTGCTCGCATCGCCGCGCGAGCTGTTTCGCTTTTAGCTCGCGCGCGATTGTACCGAGTGCTCTGAAGGGCGTCGTTGCTGCTGTGCTACGATGACGCCATCGGATGACCGGCACAAGGACACGCAAGATGCAGCGCCGCTATATCACCGTCGACGTTTTCACCGACCGCGCCTTCGGCGGCAACCCGCTCGCCGTGGTGCTCGACGCCGAAGGGCTGTCGACCGAAGAGATGCAGGCCATCGCGACCGAGTTCAACTATTCCGAGACGACCTTCGTGCTGCCGCCGCAGGACAAGGCCAACGACGCCCAGGTTCGCATCTTCACGCCGGTCAGAGAACTGCCGTTTGCCGGGCATCCCAATGTCGGCACCGCCTTCGTGCTCGCACAGCTTGCGAAGGAGCCGAAGCCGCGTCTGATCTTCGAGGAGAAGGCGGGGTTGGTCCCGGTCGATATCGCGCGAGAGGGCAGCAGGGTCGTTGCCACTGAACTGACCGCGCCGCAGCCGCTGTCGCGCCTGTCGCAGTTCTCCGCGGGCGAGGTCGCGAGCCTGATCTCGCTCACGGCAGACGACGTCAGGACGGATCGCCAGGCACCGCAGGTGGTCGGCGTCGGAACGCCGTTCCTGGTCTTCGAGGTCGGATCGCGTGATGCGGTGCGGCGGGCAAAACCGGATGCGGCGGCGTTCGCGCGCTTCTTCCCGCGTGACGGAGCATTCTCCGCGTACTTCTACACGCGCGACGTCCCCGTTGCGGAGGCGCCTTGCGATCTGCAGGCACGGATGTTCTTTCCGGGATCAAGCGGCCTGATCGAGGACCCGGCCACGGGCAGCGCCACGGTTGCCGTGGCCGCGCTGCTTGCCGCGCTCGATTCGTTGCGCGACGGCACCCTGAAGCTGACGGTCGGCCAGGGTTTTGACATGGGCCGGCCGAGCCTGCTGCTGACCCGCGTGCGCAAGCAGGATGGCGCAATCGTATCCGCGCATGTCGGCGGGGCCTGTGTGCAGATGATGCAGGGAACGCTGAGTGTCGCGGGGAACGAAGGCTAGAGCGGGATGAGTTTTGGTTGGACCGGCTTGTCGCGGTCTCGGTTCACCTCTCCCCGTTGGGGAGAGGTCGGATTGCGCTTGGCGATGCGAAGCATCGTCCAGTGCAATCCGGGTGAGGGTTCTTGCTCTCGATAGACCGTAACCCCTCACCCGATTTGCTGCGCAAATCGACCTCTCCCTTGGGAGAGGTGAACCTTCGATGCCGTTCGAGCTCTACCTGATCTCATCAGGCTCTAGACCTGCGGCGCGGCCAGATTCTCGATCTTGACGCCGTCGCGCTCCTCGATGATCTCGGCGATCCAGCGGCGGTGACAATGTTCGTGGTCGCGCTCGTAGCAGAGGATGCAGACCGGGCCGGACTTCTTCACCAGCGCCGACAGCTCGTCGAGCTCCTCCTTGGCCTGCACCGTCTTGAGGTGCGCCGAATAGATCTTGTGCAGCAGCGCATATTGCCCGCTGCGCGCCGCCTCCCGGCCGCTCTTCGGCGTGCCGAGGCCGCGGAGGTGGACGTAGCCGATGCCGCGCTCGTCGAGGCCCGCGGCGAGCTGGCTCTTGGAGAAGCCGGGACGGCGCGAGGAGGCCACCGCGCGAACATCGACCAGCAGCTTGACACCGGCGTGCTGGAGCTCGTCGAGCACCGCCTTCGACGGCGTCTGCTCGTAGCCGATGGTGAACAGCCTTTTCGCCTTCGCCATCGGTTCTCCCTCACTTCACCCGTTCGATCAATTCCATCGCGCCCGCCGGCGCGCGGATCTTGCCCTCGTGGATCACGTAGGCGAACACGTCGCGCGGCGCCTTCTTCGGCGCTGATTTGTCGACCCGCGGCAGGTCGTCCGGCTCGCTGCCGCCGGCCCAGTCCTGAAACCGCTTGGCCCAGGCGTCGAGCTGCTTCGGCGGATAGCAGGTCTTCAGTTCGTCATTGCCCTTCTGCAACCGGGCATAGACGAAGTCGCTCGCGACGTCGGCGATCGCCGGATATTTGCCGTGCTCGGCGAATACCACCGGCACCTCGTGCTCGCGAATGAGGGCGATGAATTCGGGCACGCAAAAGCTGTCGTGACGCACTTCGACGACATGGCGCAGCGCGCGGCCGTCGAGCTTGCGCGGCAGCAGCTCGAGGAACTTGCCGAAATCGGCGCCGTCGAATTTCTTGGTCGGCGCGAACTGCCAGAGCACCGGGCCGAGCCGGTCCTTCAGCTCCAGCACGCCGGAATCATAGAACCGCTTCACCGAATCGCCGGCCTCGGCGAGCACGCGGCGGTTGGTGGCGAAGCGCGGCCCCTTCAGCGAGAAGATGAAGCCGTCGGGCACTTCGCTGGCCCATTTGCGAAAGCTCTCCGGCTTCTGCGATCCGTAATAGGTGCCGTTGATCTCGATCGAGGTCAGCTTCGAGGCGGCGTAGGACAGCTCCTTCGCCTGCGTGAGCTTCTCGGGATAGAACACCCCGCGCCACGGCTCGAAGGTCCAGCCGCCGATGCCGATATAGATTTTGCCTGCGTCTGTCTTGGTCGCCTTGGTGGGAGCTTTGGCCACGACTGCACTCATCGCGAGGAGGGGGAACGGGGATCGAGAGTAGTCAAAATAATCGTGATTGGCCAGTTTGCCAGATTGGCGCGGGGGTGCTTATCGTCGTTGTCGCTCTTCGCTACGATGCGCCAAAATGGAGAACAACAATGCGCATGCTGGTTGCGGCCGCCCTCTTGATCACGTCCTCTGCTGCCATATCGCCCGCTGCCATATCGTCCGCTGCAATGGCCGACGAGGTCGACGATGCGCACAAGCTTGCGATCACCGGCCGCGACGCCTACTGGAATTGTCTTGCCCGCGAATATCCCCGCGACAGCAACAAGGCGCTGTCCGACCAGGAGTTCACCTCGCTGATCGCCAATGTCTGTCCCTCGGAGCGGCAGAACTTCCGGGTGTCGCTGATCGACTTCCTGTCGCTGCAGTTTCCCAAGCAGGATACCGACGCCAATCTGACGACGGCCAACCGCGCGATCGAGCTGGCGCAGAAGGACATCGTGACCGCCTTCACCCGGCGCAGGGCCGCGGCGAAATAGCTTCCCGAATCCTGTTGCGGCCGGCCGATTTTTGATATCAATCCGCGCAGGCAAGGGGATGATCGGCATGAGATCACAATCGACGGCAGGCTTCTTGGGCGCAGTGGTCGCAGCCGTAGCGCTCGCGGCGGCGTTCATCTACGGACCGTCGCCGAGCCAGCTCCGTAACCCGACCCAGCCCGCAGCCGTGCAGCCACAGGCGGCTCCCGCCGCT
>NZ_JACMYP010000249.1 GCF_020889705.1 Bradyrhizobium altum
CCGAGGCGCCGCCGGTTCGCGCGCCGCGTAGCGAGCCGCCTGCCCCGCCCGCCGGCGGACAGAAGAGCGGCTTCGAGAATCTCGAGGACGAGATGGCATCGCTGCTCGGCCGACCGAAGAATCCTTCGTGAGGTTCGGGGCGGTCCCGCGTAGAGTTTTTTTCATCGCTGTCCTGATCGCCGCCGGATCCTTCGCCGATCCGGCGATGGCGCAGGATATCAGCATCAATCTCGGCGGCGGCAATGGCGGCGTGACCGAGCGCGCGATCCAGCTGATCGCGCTGCTCACGGTGCTGTCGATCGCGCCGTCGATCCTCGTCATGATGACGTCGTTCACGCGCATCGTGGTCGTGCTGTCGCTGCTGCGCACCGCGCTCGGCACCGCGACCGCGCCGCCGAACTCGGTGATGATCGCGCTCGCGATGTTCCTCACCGCCTTCGTGATGGGCCCGGTGCTGCAGAAATCCTATGACGACGGCATCAAGCCGCTGGTCGCCAACCAGATCGGCGTCGAGGAAGCGCTGCAGCGCGCCTCGGTCCCCCTCCGCGGCTTCATGCAGAAGAACGTCCGCGAGAAGGACCTGAAGCTGTTCATGGACCTCTCCGGGGAGCCGCCGCCGGCGACACCGGAGGAGATGTCGCTGCGCATCCTGGTGCCGGCCTTCATGATCTCCGAGCTGAAGCGCGCCTTCGAAATTGGATTTCTCCTATTCCTGCCGTTCCTGATCATCGACCTCGTGGTCGCCTCGGTCCTGATGTCGATGGGCATGATGATGCTGCCGCCGGTGGTGGTCTCGCTGCCGTTCAAGCTGATCTTCTTCGTGCTGGTCGACGGCTGGGCCTTGGTCGCCGGCAGCCTTGTGCAGAGCTACGGGGGGTAGCGCCCTGCGAAACATTCATGGCCTGTCAGCTGGATCGGCCGTACCGTTGCATTATCATGCACAGCACCGCATCCAGGGAGCCGCGCCGTGCAGCAGCCATTCGACCGCGCCGCAGAAGACCTCGGCAACGCCATCCATCTCGAGCATGTCAACGTGCAGGTGCCGGACCAGCGCCTCGCCACGCTGTTCTACATCGCCGGCATCGGACTGACCCGCGATCCCTATCTGATGGTCTCCGACAGCAACATGTGGGTGAATGCCGGCCGCAGCCAGTTTCATCTGCCGAGCGGACGGCCGCAGGTGCTGCGCGGCCACACGGGAATCGTGATCGCCGGACGGCAGGCCCTGCTGCAGCGGCTTGCCGCGGTCGCGCCCAAGCTCGAAGGCACCGCGTTCGGCTATCGCGAGCACAACGATCGCGTCGAGGCCATTTGCCCGTGGGGCAACCGGCTGCGCTGCTTTGAACCGGACGCCACGCGGTTCGGGCGCATCGCGCTCGGCATACCCTATGTCGAATTTGAAGTGCCGCACGGCACCGCTGAAGCGATCAGCCGGTTCTATCCCGAAATCATGGGCATCCCGGCCAGCGTCGTGAACGGCGACGCTGTCGTCGCCCGCGCCAAGGTCGGCAAGGACCAGTACCTGCAATTCCGCGAGACCGACCAGGCGCAGGGCGAGTTCGACGGCCATCACGTCCAGATCTACATCACGGACTTCTCCGGCCCCTACAGGCGGCTGCGCGAGCGCAACCTGGTGTCCCGCGAGGACAATCAATACCAGTACCGCTTCTGCGACATCGTCGATCCCGCCAATGGCCGGCACCTGTTCACCGTCGAGCATGAGGTGCGCAGCGCCACCCATCCGATGTATCTGCGGCCGCTGGTCAACCGCAATCCGGCGCAGACCAACCGCACCTTCGCCAACGGCTACGACCAGGCGCCGTGGGCGATGGGGCCGGACCAGTATGACGGATGAGCGTGCGCGCTCGTCCACATCGCGACATCATCAGCACTCCCAGCCACGAGACGACATGCTTCCCTCCCAGCGCCATCTGTTCGAGATCCCACGCGAGGTCTGCTATCTGAACTCGGCATCCTACAGCCCGCTGCCGCTCAAGACGCTCGACGCCGGCCGCGCGGCCGTCGGACGCAAAGGCCAGCCCTGGACGATCGACGCCCGTTTCGCCGGCCGCCAGCATGAACGCGCCCGCATCGCAGCAGCGCGCCTGATCAATGCCGATGCGAATGACGTCGCGCTGATCCCGGCGGTCAGCTACGGCATAGCTACCGTGGCGAAGGCGCTGACCATTCCACGCGGCACCCGCGTCATCGTGCTGGAGAACGATCACTCCTCGCCGGTGCTGGAATGGCACGCCCGCGCCGAGGCGCAGGGTTTTGTCGTCGACACCGTGCGCCAGCCCGCCGACGGCGACTGGACGTCGGCGGTGCTCGCAACGATCGAGCGGCCAGGCGCGCCGCCGGTCGGCCTTGCCTCGATCTCGTCGGTGCATTGGTCGGACGGCGGCATCATCGACGTCGAAATGGTGCAGGCCGCACTGCGGCGGCAGGGTGCGATGTTCGTGATCGACGCGACGCAGAGCGCGGGTGTCGTCGCGATGAATGTGACACGGCTCGATCCGGACGCCGTGATCTTCCCGACCTACAAATGGCTGATCGGTCCCTACGGCCGCGCTTTCCTGTACGTTGCAAAGCGCCACCAGAATGGCGTGCCGTTGGAGCAGACCTCCGCCGGCCGCCGCGACGTCAATTCCGAGAAGCCGGTCTATTTCGGAGATCTCGCCTATGTCGACAATGCCCGGCGTTATGACATGGGCGAGCGCGATCATTTCATCACGCTGGAGATGGCCTCGATCGGCATGGAGATGATGGCGGAATGGGGCGCCGCTGCCGTGAGCGCGCGGCTCGCGATGCTTACCGAGCGGATCGCCGACGGGGTGCGTGATCTCGGGCTCAATCAGCTGGCGCGCGGCCTGCGTGCGCCGCACATCCTGAGCCTCGGCATGGCCGGCGGAATTCCGAAGGAGCTGATCGCGCGGCTCGCCGCGGAGAACATCCATGTGGCGCTGCGGCTCGGCCGGATGCGGATCTCGCCGCACGTCTTCAACGACGAGGCCGATGTCGACCGCCTCGTCGCCGTCTTGACGAAAGCGCTGCGCGGCTAGCCGCGCTTGCGCCCCAATGCAACGACGCTGAACAATTCGATCCCCAGCGCGACGGCGACGCCCGCCGCGCCGATCACGAACAGCAGCGCGTAATCGCCGCCGCTCCGCGCGAACAGGTAGGACAGGCCGTAGGCGCCCGCCGCCTGGAACAGCGCGAAGATCGTGGTCGCCTGCGCCCAGGCCGAGCGCTGGCTCGCTGCGGAGTGCGGGATCAGCTCGTGGATGCGGCCGATCACCAGCGGCACGATGCCGGGCGTGAAGCCGCCGACGATGAGGCTCGACACGATCAGCGCGGCGGGCGAGTTCGTCACGGCGGGCAGCGCGACTGCAACCGCCTCGATCAGGAAGGCGGCTCGCAGCGCCGCAGCGAAGCCGGCGCGATCGGCGAGATGTCCTGTCAGCAGCGGGCCGATCACGGCGCCGATGCCGTACAGCACCCAGTAATATGATCCTGCCGCGATCCCCTGCCCGAGGCCGCGGGCGACATAATCGACCAGGAACACCATGTGCGGCACCAGCGCCAGTGCGTTGAGCCCGTACTCCAGGCACAGCGCGATCACCAGCGGCGAGCGCACACCATGCGCAGCAACAGGCTGCTCGGCCGCAGCATGCGCGGCAGGCACTTCTGCGGGCCATGCCTTCCAGCTGATCAATGTCAGCACCGCCGACAGCACGCCAAGGCCGTACCAGGCCTGCTTGACGCCCTGCTGCAGCAACAGCGGCACCAGCGTGCCTGACGCGGCGACACCCAGTCCGACACCGGCGAAGATCACGCCGCCGATCAAACCGCGCTTGCTCGGCGCGGTGTGCGGCAGGATCGCGGTCGCCGCCAGCACCATGATCACGCCGCCGCTGATTCCGGCGAGAAAGCGGAAGCCGAAGAACCAGACGAAGGAGATCGGCACCGCGCAGGCAAAGCAGGTGGCGGCAGCGAGCACCATCATGCCGCGCAGCGCCCACACCGAGCCGATGCGTGCGCCGAGATCGCGGGCGATCAGCGCGCCAGCGAGATAGCCGGCAAGGTTGGCGGCACCGAGATACACCGCTTCCGCCGGCGTGAACCATTTCGCTGCGATCAGCGCCGGAATCAGCGGCGTGTAGGCAAAGCGCGCCAGCCCGAGCCCGACAAGCGAGGCGCACAATCCCGCGGCTGCGGACAGCCACAGCGGCCCGCCTGCATCGCGATGCGGCTCGGCGTGATGGCGCCTGTGATGATCGACATTGGCTGACATGGACATCGCAGTAGGCCCTCCGGCCGTTCGTGAAAAATGATTAGTTGCGATCGCAGCAATCGCTCACAGCGATCACGCCTCGTCTCTCCCGATCGGGAGAGGCGCCCAGTTCGACGTGGCAAGGGCCGTCAGCGGGAAGATTTCGACGCCGCAGCGGCCGCGCGCTTCTTGCGATAGTCCAGCGCGGGCAGCCCGCCCCAGCCCCAATTGTCGGTGTCGACTTCCTCGATGATGACGAAGGTCGATTCCATCGACTTGCCGAGCACGTCGCGCAGCAATTCGCTGGCGCCCTTGATCAGCGCCGCCTTCTGCTCCGGCGTGGTGGACGACGCACCCGGCGTCGTCCCCTCACGCGTGACCTGAATGGTGACGACAGGCATCACACGCTCCCGATCGTGCTCGTTAGTGACCGGCGCTCTGGCCGCCGTCGACATGCAGGATCTCGCCGGTGACGAAGCCCGCGCCTTCCAGGAACAGCACGGCGTCGACGATGTCCTTCATCTCGCCCATGCGGCCCACCGGATGCAGCTTGGCGAGGAAGTCGTGGGTCTCGGGAGCGTGCATCGGCGTCTTGATCACGCCGGGCGCAACCGCATTCACGCGGATCCCCTTGGCGGCATATTCGATCGCGAGCGACTTGGTCGCCGCGCTCAGCCCGCCCTTGGTCAGCGAGGCCAGCACCGAAGGCACGTTGCTGTTGGCGTGGTCGACCAGGCTCGTCGTGATCTGCACGATATGCCCCGACCCTTGCTTCACCATCTCCTTCGCCACGCGGCGGGTGATGTAGAAGAAGCCGTTGAGGTTGGTTGCGAGCACCGACGCGTAGTCCTGGTCGGTGTGATCGGTGAACGGCTTGGCGACGAAGATGCCGGCATTGTTGACCAGCGTGTCGATGCGGCCGAAGCGTGCGAGGGCCTGCTTGACGATGCGATCGGCTACCTCGGGGTCGCCGATATCGCCCGGGACCGCCAGCACGTCAGCATCGGTCGACGGCTTGATGCTGCGGGAATTGGCAACGACGCGATAGTTCCGGTCGCGATAGCCATTGACGAGTGCCTCGCCGATCCCCTGCGACGCACCGGTGATGATGGCAACCTTCTGCTCTGCACCCATGATCTCTCTCCATCTGTTGCTGAAGCGGCATCAGCACCGCCTCGATGGAGACCAGCCTAGATACATCCGCATTTCGTGCGAATGCCCGCTATTCGGCAGACACTCTTCCGCGACGCGAACGACTGGCCTGGCTGGCCTCGCGCGTCAGCCGCTCGAAATAGCGCTTCAGCCGCGGCGTCGCGAAATCGACGAAGGCGCGCACCTTCGGCACGTCGAAGCGACCCTGCGGCGCCAACAGATGCACCGGCAAGGCCGGATGCTCGTCCTTGGCAAGCAGGATCTGCAATCGCCCGTCACGGATTTCCTCGGCAATGTGATACGAGAACAGCCGGGTGACGCCGTGCCCTTCGCTGGCCGAGGCGACCGCCGCCCGCACCGTGTTGACGACCAGGCGCGGCGCGAACTGGACCGCGCGCGCGACCTTCGACTTCGCGGCCGGCGGAAAGCTCCAGGAGTCGAGCCCGAAATGCGTCATCGCGATGATCTGGTGTTTTGCGAGATCAGCCGGCTCGCTGATATCAGGGTGCTGCGCGAGATAGCCGGGCGACGCCGCGACTACGCGGCGCACCTCGCCGAGCTTGATCGCGACAAAATTGGAATCGGCGAGCTGCGCGATGCGCAGCGCGACGTCGATGCCCTCGTCGATCAGATTGACGGTACGATCGAGCATCACGAGCCGCACCGTCACCGCCGGATATTCCGTCATGAAGGCGTCGAGCAGCGGCCGCAGCACGTCCTCGCCGACGACGACGGGTGCGGTAATGGTCAGCGTGCCACGCGGCACCGACCGCTCGCCGCCGGCCGAGATGTCGGCCTCCTCGAGCTCGCTGAGGATCCGCCGGCACGCCGCCGCGTAACGCTGGCCGGCGTCGCTCAGCTTCAGCGACCGCGTGGTGCGATGAAGCAGTTCGGCGCCGACATGATGTTCGAGGAATGCGATCGCCCGGCTGACCGCCGCCGGCGAGCGCCGCAGTTTCCGTCCCGCACCGGCAAGGCTGCCCTCGTCGACCGCCGCGACGAAGACCTTCATGGCGTCGATGCGGTCCATCGCTCTCCCCGGGCTCGCTGCAGCCGCTAGCCCTCTACGTCATACTGCTTGCTGAGGTGATCGCCGATCTGCACCAGCATCGCGACGCATTCGGGGTAGCCGGGCCGCGCCACCGTGGCTTCGTTGGCGCTGGCGCGGAATTCCCAGCTGTCGCCGTCGCGCAGCACGGAGATGTCGATGCCGTCGGGGCAGTCGGCATGAACTTTCAACTCGGCCCGCGCCATCGCGATGAGTTCGGCTTCGGTCTTGATCGGCTTGCTCATGTGACGACGTCCTCCCGGCTGGCGACATCAGCCATGGTTGCCGATTTGGCAGCGAAATGTCGAGAGGACGCACCCGATCACGGGCTGTTGCAATTGACAAATTGCAGGTCCCCGGCGAACATCGGGCCGGGTCGATACCACCCGCCGCTTGCACCCCGCCCGGGGACGGTGAACGTATCAAGCCAGGTTTCAGGCTTCCTTTGCCCGCACGAACGGGTCAGCAACGCAAACCCCTGACGCTTTCCGTTCGTCGATGCAAAGGTTGATCCCATGCGCGATTTTCGTGATGCCAAGGCCATGGCGCAGACGCTGCGCGAAGCGCTCGCCGCCAAATCGATCCCCCTCACCCACAGCGACAGCCTGGAGCTGATCGCCAACGTCCTCGGTCTGCGTGACTGGAACACGCTGTCCGCCCGGATTCACTCCGCCGGACCGCCGAACACGCCGGCACAGGCTGCAGACTCCACTGCAGAATCACCGCCGATCGCCGCGCGGCAGGAGACCGCCGTGGATTCAGCCACGCTCGACAATTATGCCGGGTTCTATCGGCTCAACGACCGCGCCGTGTTCACGGTGACACCCAACGAACATCATCTGGTGATGCAACTGACCGGACAGCGCTCGGTGCGGTTCTTTGCGGAGAGCGTGACCGAATTCTTTGCCAAGATTGTCGACGCGCAGGTCAGCTTCGTTGTCGGACCGGACGGACGAGCCACCTCGCTGATTCTGCATCAGAACGGCAGCGATATTCCGATGGCGCGCATCGACGCCGCGACGGCAAGGAAGATCGCCGATCAGACGGCGGAGCGCGTCAAGAACCAGTCGGCCAGTCCTGGAACCGAGGCTGCGCTGCACCGCCTGATCGATGGGATCGCCTCGGGGAATCCCAACTACAATGAGATGAGCCCGGCGCTAGCGGCGGCGACCCGCAAGCAGATGGCGTGGCTTCAGCCCCTCGCGGACCTCGGCACGATCCAGTCGATCCGCTTTCTCGGTGTCGGCGAGCAAGGCGAAGACGTCTATAGCGTCAGACAGGCGAACGGTGCCGCGCATTGGCGCATCGCGCTCGACGACAAGGGGATCGTTTCAACCGCGTGGGTGACTCCCGGCCCGTAACAGCCCGTTCCGCTACGGCGTCGCGCCGGCGCGGCGCTCGCCCTTGATGACCGGCAGCGCGCTGACCGGCGCGGCCTTCGGCTTGTCCGGCAGCGATCCGGTCGTGAGCGGATCGGGCAGCGGCGCGCGGGCGGTGGCGTCGGGGAAGCGGGTCTTCATCTCGCGGATGAAGCCGTCCAGCGTGTCGACGCTGGCGGCCATCCGCGCGATCTGGGCGAATTCGGCGCTCGAGGTGGCGACCGGCTTGCTGGCTGCGTCGAACGCCAGTCTGTCGGCGTCGCCAGACATCAGCGGCGCGTATTTTTCGCGGAACCGGGACAGCCCGATGGCATCCTCGGCGAGCGCGTAGCCGACCACGGCGCGGATGATGTCGGCCTTCTCGCTCGGGTTGAGCGGCGTGAAATCGCGCCAGCGGTCGCCGTAATAGAGCTCGATCTGCTCGGACGCCTCGCGCCAGTGCCGCGACGCCCAATAGATGTCCGAACGCAGCCGGATCGCCTCGCGGCCGGTGATGTTCGAGATGATGTCGAGCGCGAGGTCGTGCCGGCCGACGTCGCTCTGCGCACGTGCCTCGAGCAGCAGCCGCTGCTGGCGCAGTTCGCCGGAGAGATCCGCGATCCGGGTCGAGCGCAGCGCGCCAATGGCGCGGTCGGGCTTGCGGTTCATCAGATAGACCATCGCAAGCCGCGCGGCGACCTGGGCGCGCGCCGCGCCTTCGAGCCGCTTGTCGACCTGGTACTGCAGGAGGTCGGCGGCCTGGTCGAGCAGATCGACGCCGACGAGACGGTCGGCGAGACGGCGGATCATCTCGTCGCCGCGGCGGCCGATCGGCGTCAGCTCGCGATAATCGTAGAAGGTGCCGAGCGCATCGATCGGCGCCATCTCGTCGCCCTTCGGGCCGAGATAGAGCTGCACGAACAACGCCGAGGCGGCATCCTGCGCCTGGCGCGATTCCGGCGCGTTCGGCTGCAGCCGGGTCGCCGCACGGGTCACCGCGAAGGCATCGGCGTAGCGCGCGGTCTCGGCATAGATCTTCGACAGCACGTACAGCGTCTTCAGCTCGATATTGTCGCCGCGCCACAGCATCGACAACAGCTCGAGCTCCTTCAGCACATCGTCGCGGCCGATCTCGCCGCGCTTTTGCCGCAGCAGCGTCTCCAGCAGTCTGCCTTCGGCGGCGGCCTGCCGGTCGGGCGAACCGGCGGCGAAGCGATAGGCGTCGAGCGCATCCTTCTCCTGGCCGAGCGCTTCGGCGAGCCGGCCGCGCAGCACCGCAACCGCGGGCTTGAGCGCGTCGGGAACGCCGACCACGTCGAGATCGCTCTTACGCCGCGCGGCGCCGGCATAGTCCTTGACCTCGAGCGAGGCCTTCATCGAGTCGATCGTGACGATACACTGCAGATCGGGCGGCAACGTCGCAACCGCGAATTCGCCGTTCTTGAATTTTTCGCGCGCCTCGGGCCATTTGCCCTCGCGAGCGAAAGCCAGCCCCTTCCACAATTGCGAATCGTAGCCATTGCCGATCACGGGATTGGCGAGGTCCTTGAGGCCCTGCGCCGGGTGCCCGATCAGGATGCTGGCGACCGCGTGCACCATCACCACGGACGCCGCCTCGCTGCCGCGCTTGCTTTCGGACAGTATCAGATTGGCGACACCATGGGCTTCCTGGTACATGGCGCGCGCCATGTAGAAATCGGCGAGATCGAGCCGCGCCTGCGGCAGCTGCTCGGCATTGGCCGTCGAAGCCGCCGCAATCAGGCCGTCGAGCTGCTTGAGGAAATTCTCCGACTGGTTCTTGCGCCACTCGTCCGGATCGAACAGCGGCTTCACCGCCGCGGTCGCGCGCTCGGCGGCGACGTCGGCCGACGACAGCGTCAGGCCGCCGGGCCGGCCCAGCGTCACCTTGTCGGCGCCGACCTCCGCCTTGACGTCGTCGGCGTTCGGATGAACCAGGACACCGTGGATCGATTCCAGCAGCGAGAGCTCGACGAAATCCTGCCGCTTGATGATGCCGCGGGTCGGCGGCGGCGCGGTCACGACCCAGAGCGTATCGCCCGCGTCGGGATCGATCAGTCTATGGAGCTGGCCGGGATTGGCGAGCGGCACACTGACATTGGCGAGCGAGGGCTCGCTGATATTGCGCACCACGCTGAGCGGCAGCGGCGGCTTCTGCACCCGGTCAGCGAAGGTCAGCGTCCAGCTCTCGCCGCGCGAGCGGTCGTCGCTCTCGAGTGACGGCATCTGCGGCCGGTTGAGGCGGAAGCGCACCGCCTGTCCCTTCTCCAGCGCGATCCGGCTGACGTCTGATATCAGCGAACCAGCCTTGGCGCGGATCGGATCGACGTCGATCGCCTCAGGCGTGTCGAACACCATCCATACCGTGTCGGCGCGACGGAACAGTGCCGCCGGCGTCGCACCGGGGAATGAGAACGTCACCCGCAACCCGTCGCTGTCGCGCTGGGCTTCGACCGCGGTCAGGGCGCTGGCGCGGGCCTCTGCAGGCGGCGATGGCGCCGCCGCTGGCTTCGGTGTCTCCATCACCGGCGCGACCGCAGGCGCAGGCTTTGGCGCGTCGCTCTGTTCTGTCGCAGCAGCGCTCTCGCGCGGCGCGGCCGGTACAGCGGCTTTCTCGACCTCGGCCGGCGGCGCAGCGGCGATCTTCGGCAGCTCCGAATTGGGCAGCTCGGATCTCGGCTGTTCCGATTTGACGGGCGCGGGCGCCGGTTGTTCGGTCGTGGCCTGTTCGGGCTTGACCGGCTCCGCCTTGGGTTGCTCTGCCTTGGGTTGCTCGGACTTGATCTCGATCTTGGCCTGCTGCGCGATGCTCTCCGACGTCACCGGCGCGATCGCAGCCGCCCCCTTCGGCTTGCCGCGCGGCGTCGGCAACAACGAGCTCAGCGAGGGCTTCGCCGCCGGCTGCTGCTCGCTCTGCTGGAAGGCGACATCGACAATGTAGTTCTTCTCGTCGCGGAACGAATGCACGTCGACATCGCCAATCAGCGTCACGTCGACCGCCGAGGTATCCGTGTCGGCGCGCGAGCTGATCGACGCGACGTTCGGGGGAGCGGCAACCTTGGCATCGGCCAGGTCGAAGCTCAGGACCGAGTTGAAGGACAGCGTCAGCTTCTGCTCGTTCAGCACCGAGGAGACGCTGACCCCGTCGGGAACCTCGAACACGAAACGGACGAAGGTGGGCTGCACCAGTGCGCGAACGCGGATCGGCGGCTTCTTCTTGGCGGCATCGGCGGCGCGCTGGATGCGCAACAGACGCTCGGCGGCACGGGCGCGCTCCGCCAGTTCGCGGATCACTTCCTGCGGCAGCGACGGCGGCGGGCCGGTCCAGCCGTCGGGGAGAAAGTCGACGAAGATACGCTCGCCGGCGGCCATGGTGTTGATGGTGACGCGACGCGCCAGCGACAGGCGGATCGCCGAACCGTCGGGATCGCGGCGCGCGGCGCCGACATAATCGGGCACCGCATCCGAGAGTTTCTCAACGGGGATATCGACCGGACGCTTGAAGCGGATCACGATGATCGAGCCGGCGGTCGTGACCTCCGACTCGACATCCTCCTTCAGCTTCAGCACCAGCCGGGCATAGCCGTTCGCGGCCGAGAATGTCGCCTCGCCCGGCACCGGCGGCAGGTCTTGGGCCCGCACTGAGGCTGGATATGTGAGGGTTGTGAGGGCAAGGCCAGTGGCGAGCAGGCACAGACGCGCAGTCCGCGCCCAGGCGCGGCCTAGCGACCATGTTTCAGCGGCAGCCGTTCGCGCCATCTCGAAACGTCTTCTCGGACCTCAGCCATACCAGCGCGAAGCGCCCTCGCCCACGCGTCCCGATCTTGGATCGGGCGGCGTTAAGGAGCTGTTAACGTCAATGGATTGTTTCAGAGGACGCTACGAGGGGACCAGGAAGGTGTCTTTGAAGCGGGTTTCGGAGGCGGCTTCTGTACTCGAACGCGTTTGTGGTATGGTTAAAGAACACTTGCCATCACATTGGAACGGCTCGCGGAAATGGGTGGTTCAAGCTGCCGCTCACTACGACGAGATTCGACATCCAGAATCAGCTGAAAGCACTTGAGCAGCAAACCGCTTGTATTGCAGCGGCGCTGGGATGAGGACGATCCATCTTTCGTCGCTACGGCTATCGCCGACATTGCGAAGGCGCCTCGCCTGGCTCGCGGGCGCAAACCCGCCGAAAGTCAGCCTCTGAGGCTAACGCGCTCCGTCAATTCGTCTTCGGCGTGAGCATCTTGCCTTCGATCTTGGGAAGATCGTCTGTTGATACCGACTTGTCGCCGCCGGCGCGGCGGGCGAGTTCGACCGTGAGCCGTTCGGCGGCCTCGGGCTGCATCAGGCCGAGGATGTCGGACATCTTGCGCGGCTGGATCTGCGAGGCGATCTGGTAGAGCACGGTCATCTCCAGCCGATCGAACACTTTTGCGGCGTCCTTCGGCTTCATGTTCTCGTACATGGTGACGATGCCCTTGAAGCGGGCGGCGTCGGCTTCTGCCTTTGCCGCCGCATCGGCATTCGTCTTCGCGTCATTGGCCTTGGCCTCCTCGACCTTGGCCTCGATGCGCTTCTCGGCGGCCTTCAGGAGGCTTTCGCGAATCTCGACCTCGCGGGCGCGCGTCTCGAGCTCCTGGCGGCGCGACTGCAGCCGTTCCAGGATCGCGCGTTCGGACGCCGACACCGGCGGCGGCGCATCCAGATTGACCACCACGCCGTCGGGCTTGGGCGCCTCCGCGGCCGGTGCGGCCGGTTTCGATGCCTCGTCCTTCTTCGCGTCCTTGCCCTCGACCGATCCCGTGATGTCGCCCGGATCGGCCTTGAACTTGCTGTCGGCAACCGCCTTGGGAGCGCCGGGGAAGTTGAAATTCTGCTGCGCCCAAGATGGACCGGCCGGGCCGGCCGGCGGCGCGTCGTCGGCAAACACGTAACCGCCATCGAGCACGAGGCCCGCGACCTTCAGCACCATCAGGCCGAAGATCGCAACCAGCACCACCGGCATCACTCTGATGTCACGAAGCAACTTCATGCAGCGAGGCCGCCGGCCCTCCTGCGCTCGGTGAAGGCTTCAGCCGCCGCAGCAACCGCGCGCGCGGCCGAAACCCTGGGCGCCTGCG
>NZ_JACMYP010000250.1 GCF_020889705.1 Bradyrhizobium altum
CTCCGGTGGCGAGCCGCGAGACGGTGCTCGCGGCCGGCCCGCGCATCAAGATCGAGAGCCCGCGCGTCATCGGCAGCATCGCGCTGAAGGGCGCCCGGATCGACGATCTGGCGCTGGTCCAGTTCCGCGAGGCCGTCGACCCCACATCGCCGGCCGTCGTGCTGCTGTCGCCGTCGGGCACGGCTGAGCCTTATTACGCCGAGTTCCTGTGGCTGACCGCCAGCGGTTCGTCGGTGAAGACGCCGAACGCCGACACCGTCTGGCAGCAGGAGGGGTCGAACAGCCTGTCGCCAAGCACCCCGGTGACACTGAAATACGACAACGGCCAGGGCCTGACCTTCCGCCGCACCATCTCGATCGACGATCGCTACCTCTTCAGCATCAAGGATGAGGTCAACAATCTCGGCAGCGCGCCGGTGACGTTGTATCCGTTCGGCCTGATCTCGCGCGGCGGCAAGCCGCCGGTCTCGGGCTACGCGATCCTGCACGAAGGCCCGATCGGCTATCTCGGCGAACAGGGCCTGCAGGAATTCACCTACAAAAACCTCGACGAGGCCAAGACCCCGACCGGTGGAAACTCACGCGGCGTCGTGTTCTCGAAGATCACCGACGGCTGGCTCGGCATCACCGACAAATACTGGGCCACTGCGCTGCTGCCGGAAACCAATGCGACGCTGGACACCGCCCGCTTCACCACCGGCGACAAGCGCTATCAGGCAGACTACATGCTCGGCGCGCAGACCATTCCGATCGGCGGCTCCGGCGTTGCCAATGCGCGGCTGTTCGCCGGCGCGAAGGAGGCCGCCACGGTCGGCCTCAACTTCCCGCTGGTCGGCTTCGGCGGCTACAACAAGCAACTCGGCCTCAACCATTTCGATCTCCTGATCGACTGGGGCCATTTCTACTTCATCACCAAGCCGATGTTCCTGGCGCTCGATTGGTTCTATCGCCTGGTCGGCAATTTCGGCATCGCGATCCTCCTGGTGACGGTGCTCGTGAAGCTCTTGTTCTTCCCGCTCGCCAATAAGTCCTACGCCTCGATGGCGAAGATGAAGTCGGTGCAGCCGCAGCTGGCCGCGCTGAAGGAGCGCTATCCTGACGACCGCGTGAAGCAGCAGCAGGAGATGATGGAGATCTACAAGAAGGAGAAGATCAACCCGATCGCCGGCTGTCTTCCCGTCGCCTTGCAGATCCCGGTGTTCTTCTCGCTCTACAAGGTGCTGTTCATCACCATCGAAATGCGGCACGCGCCGTTCTTCGGCTGGATCAAGGACCTCTCGGCACCCGATCCGACCAATCTGTTCACGCTGTTCGGGCTGATCCCGTTCGATCCGATCGCGCTGCTCGGACCGCATTTCGGCGCCTATCTGGTGATGGGCATCTGGCCGATCATCATGGGCATCACGATGTGGGTCCAGATGAAGCTCAACCCGGCGCCGCCGGATCCGACCCAGAAGATGATCTTCGACTGGATGCCGCTGATCTTCACCTTCATGCTGGCCGGCTTCCCGGCGGGTCTCGTGATCTACTGGGCCTGGAACAACACGCTCTCCGTGCTGCAGCAGAGCTTCATCATGCGCAAGAACGGCGTGAAGGTGGAGTTGTTCGACAATCTGAAGTCGACGTTTCAAAAAAAAAGCGTGACGACTGAGACAAAGAAGGCGACGTAGCTTCCTGCGCTCGCTCTATCACTGCGTCATGCCCGGCCTCGTGCCGGGCATCGACATATTTGGCGGCCAGCAAAACGTTGACGCGGATGGCCGGGTCGTCTTACGCCAAGGCTGCGTTTCGGGCTTTTGTCCGGCCACGATGAAATGGGATCCTTCGCATGACCGCCGAATCTGATGCGGAGCTGATCGAGCAGGGGCGAAAGCTGTTCGCCGGCGACTGGCGCTTCATCTGGGCCTCGCCCTCGATCGAGACACTGCCGCCGATGGCCGGCCTCGAGGTCGCCTTTGCCGGCCGCTCCAATGTCGGCAAGTCGAGCCTGATCAACGCGCTGACCGGCCGCAATGCGCTCGCTCGCACCTCGCATACGCCGGGCCGCACCCAGGAACTGATCTTCTTCGAGGGCCCGGAAAACGCGGACATTCGTCTCGTCGACATGCCCGGTTACGGCTACGCCTCGGCGCCGAAAACCAAGGTGGCGTCATGGACCGCGCTGATCCACAAATTCTTGCTCGGGCGCGCGACGCTGGCGCGGGTCTATGTGTTGATCGACGCCCGCCACGGCATCAAGGACGTCGATCAAGACGTGCTGAAGACGCTCGATAAGTCCGCGGTCAGCTACCAGGTCGTGCTGACCAAGGCCGACCAGGTCAAGGCCGGCGAACTCAAGACCGTCACCGCCGAAACCATCGCGACGCTCGCAAAACATCCCGCCGCGTTCCCCGAAGTGCTGGTGACCTCGTCGCGCACCGGCGACGGCATGCCGGAGCTGCGTGCCGCCATGGTGCGCCTGATCGAGGAGCGGCGCCGATGAACGGCGCATCCCGTCTCCTGATCGGCCTTGCCGCCATCATGGGCGCCTGCGGCGTGATATTGGCGGCGGCCGCGGCCCATCTGCCGGACGCATCGCGGCTGGCGGCGGCATCCTCGATGCTGCTGTTCCATGCCACCGCCGCCATCGCGACCATTGCGGTTGCGGAGCGCGCGATCATCCATCTGAAGCTCGGTGTCGTGGCGGCGGCAGGCTTCGTCATCGCGGCGTCATTGTTCGCGGGCGATCTCACGCTGCGCCAATATGGCGGCTATGGCCTGTTTCCGATGGCGGCTCCGACCGGCGGAACGCTGCTGATCCTGAGCTGGCTGGTGCTGGCGGTTTCGGCCATGTGGCCCAGACGCTGAACGGTAGCCCGTAGCCCGGGTGCAGCGAAGCGAAATCCGGGAATCGTGCCGCGGGTGCAAGCCCCGGATTTCGCTTGCGCTCCATCCGGGCTACGAATCGCGATCCCCACTTTGCGCCCTGCCCGGCAATCAGATAGAAACGCGCCCGTCCCTCCGCTGACGTGAGACCAGCCCCATGACCGACCAGCACATCAGCCCGCTCGATCAGGCCCGCATCCTGTCCGAGGCGCTGCCGCACATGCAGGAATATGACGAGGAAACCATCGTCATCAAATATGGCGGCCATGCCATGGGCGCCGAGGACACCGCCAAGGCGTTCGCGCGCGACATCGTGCTGCTCGAGCAGACCGCGATCAATCCGGTGGTCGTGCATGGCGGCGGGCCGCAGATCGCGACCATGCTGAAGCGGCTCGGCATCCAGTCGGAATTCGCCGCTGGCCTGCGCATCACCGATGCCGCGACCATCGAGATCGTCGAGATGGTGCTGGCGGGTTCGGTCAACAAGCAGATCGTCGGCTACATCAACGAGGCCGGCGGCAAGGCCGTGGGCCTCTCCGGCAAGGACGGCAACATGGTGAAGGCGTCGAAGACGACGCGCACCATGGTCGATCCCGATTCCAACATCGAGAAGGCGGTCGATCTCGGCTTCGTCGGCGACCCCGAAAAGGTCGACCTCACACTGCTCAACCAGCTGATCGGCTATGAGCTGATCCCGGTGCTGGCGCCGCTGGCGACCTCGCAGGACGGCCAGACGCTGAACATCAACGCCGATACCTTTGCCGGTGCGATCGCGGGCGCGCTGAAGGCCAAGCGCCTGCTGCTGCTGACCGACGTGCCCGGCGTGCTCGACAAGTCCAAGAAGCTGATTCCGGATCTGTCGATCAAGGAAGCGCGCAAGCTGATCGCCGACGGCACGATCTCCGGCGGCATGATCCCGAAGGTCGAGACCTGCATCTACGCGCTCGAACAGGGCGTGCAGGGCGTCGTGATCATCGACGGCAAGACGCAGCACGCGGTGCTGCTCGAGCTCTTCACCAACCAGGGCACCGGCACGCTGATCCACAAGTAATGGCAGACGAGGTCGTCATCGCGAGACGCGCGGCGAGGATGCCTCGCCGGTCGCCGCCGGCGCGGCTCGCGATGTCGCTGCCGGCCGCGCTGGTGTCGTTCCTGTTCTCGGCGGCGCCGGCGCATGCCGATCTCAAGCTCTGCAACCGCATGAGCTATGTGATCGAGGCCGCGATCGGCATCGACGACAAGGCCGCGACGGCGACGCGCGGCTGGTTCCGGATCGATCCCGCGACCTGCCGCGTCGTGGTGCAGGGGGCGCTGACCGCGGACCGCGTGCTGCTCAATGCCCGCGCCCTCGGCGTCTACGGCGCGTCGCCGATCCCGCAGAACGGCACCGACACGCTGTGCGTCGCGCAGGACAATTTCGTGATCGCCGCCGCGCGCCAATGCCGCTCCGGCCAGACGCCGGCACAATTCACCCAGATCACGCCGACGCAGACCGATGACGGCAATCTCGTCGCCTACCTCGCCGAAGACAGCGAGTATGACGACGAGCAGGCGCGGCTCGCCGGCATCCAGCGTCTGCTGGTGATCGCAGGCTACGACGCGGCGCCGATCGACGGCGTCGACGGGCCGAAGACCCAGAACGCGCTGTCGGCATTCCTGAGGAGCCGCGGGCTCGGCGGCGACATCGTGCAGTCGCCGAATTTCTTCGCCACCATGGTCGATGCCGTGCAGAAGCCCTCGCCATCGGGACTGACCTGGTGCAACGACACGCCGCACAAGGTGATGGCCGCGGTTGCGACCGATGACGGCAAGATGGTGACCAGCCGCGGCTGGTATCGCGTCGACCCCGGCAAATGCCTGCATCCCGACGTGTCGGGCACGCCGAAGCAGATCTATTCATTCGCGGAAGCCGTCGACGGCGACAACCGCGCCATCCGCATTAAGGACAAGCCGCTGAACTGGGGCGGCGCGGTGCAGCTCTGCACCCGCGAAAGCAAGTTCGAGGTCAACGAGCAAGGCGACTGCGCCACTCGCGGCCTCACCGCGCTCGGCTTCACCACCGTCGACATGACCAGCGGCGGCAAGACGCTGCGCTTTGCGATGCCGTGATGAAGACAATGGCGCCACATACATCACTGTCGTCCTGGCGAAAGCCAGGACCCATAACTACAAGACTGCGTTTGGCGAAGAACGACGAGCATCGTCCCTTATTGGTAGATTCCGCGGTATGGGTCCTGGCTTTCGCCAGGACGACGGCGGAGGGCTCGGCGACGTTCGCGCTGACCGCTGGAGAGCGACAATGAAAACTCCCCGCAGCTTCGGCCATGTCGAGACCTGGGTGTTCGACCTCGACAACACGCTGTACCCGCATCACGTCAATCTGTGGCAGCAGGTCGATGCGCGGATCGGCGAGTTCGTCGGCAACTGGCTGAAGATCTCGCCCGAGGAGGCGCGGCGGCTGCAGAAGGACTATTACCTGCGCTACGGCACCACCATGCGCGGCATGATGACCGAGCACGGCGTGCAGGCGGACGACTATCTCGCTTATGTGCACAAGATCGACCACTCGCCGTTGCAGCCGAATCCGGCGATGGGCGCTGCGATCGCCAAGCTGCCGGGGCGCAAGCTGATCCTGACCAACGGCTCAGTCGATCATGTCGATGCGGTATTGGGCCGGCTCGGCATCGGCCACCATTTCGACGGCGTGTTCGACATCATCGCCGCCGATCTCGAGCCGAAACCGGCGCCGCAGACCTACCAGAAGTTCCTGAAGCTGCACGACGTCGATCCGACCAAGGCTGCGATGTTCGAGGACCTCGCGCGCAACCTGGTGGTGCCGCATGATCTCGGCATGACCACCGTGCTGGTCGTGCCCGACGGCAGCCAGGAGGTAATGCGCGAGACCTGGGAGCTCGAAGGCCGCGACGCGGCTTATGTCGACCACGTCACGGACGATCTCACGGGTTTCTTGCAGCGGCTCGACAGGAAGCCATAGCAGCCGTAGCCCGGATGAAGCGAAGCGAAATCCGGGGCCGCTGCCTCCACCCGCAGCAAAGACCCGGATTACGCTGCGCTCCATCCGGGCTACGCAGCCGAGTTTACCTTGACTCCATGGCCCCAAATTCCGAAAAAGCCCTGCAAAACTCCCCTCATATCCCCGATACGCCCAAGGATTGTCCCGATGTCGCTGTCCGCCCTCGAAACCACCGTCAACACCGCGTTCGACGCCCGCGAAGGCATTTCGACCTCGACCAAGGGCGAGGTCCGCGAGGCCGTCGACCACGCGCTGGATCTGCTCGACAAGGGCGAAGCGCGCGTCGCCGAGCGCGAGGCCAGCGGCAAGTGGAAGGTCAATCAGTGGCTGAAGAAGGCGGTGCTGCTCTCGTTCCGCCTCAACGACATGGGCCAGATCGCGGGCGGCCCGGGCACGGCCTCGTGGTGGGACAAGGTGCCTTCGAAGTTCGAGGGCTGGGGCGAGAACCGCTTCCGCGACGCCGGCTTCCGCGCGGTGCCGGGTGCGATCGTGCGCCGCTCGGCCTTCATCGCGCGCAACGTCGTGCTGATGCCCTCCTTCGTCAATCTCGGCGCCTATGTCGATGAAGCCACCATGATCGACACCTGGTCGACGGTCGGCTCCTGCGCCCAGATCGGCAAGCGCGTGCACATCTCCGGCGGCGTCGGCATCGGCGGCGTGCTCGAGCCGCTGCAGGCCGAGCCCGTGATCGTCGAGGACGATTGCTTCATCGGCGCGCGCAGCGAGGTCGCCGAAGGCGTGATCGTGCGCAAGGGCGCAGTGCTGTCGATGGGCGTGTTCCTCGGCGCCTCGACCAAGATCGTCGACCGCGAGACCGGCGAAATCTTCGTCGGCGAAGTCCCGGAATATGCCGTCGTGGTGCCGGGCACGCTGCCGGCCAAGCCGCTGAAGAACGGCCAGCCGGGACCTGCCACCGCCTGCGCCGTGATCGTCAAGCGCGTCGACGAGCGCACCCGCGCCAAGACCAGCATCAACGAGCTGCTGCGGGACTGATCGGTCTTCCGCCGCGAGACCAGTCCATCACCGTCACCCTGAGGTGGCCGCTCCTTCAGCGGCCTTCGAAGGGTCGACGGCCCAACTGTGGCCGTGCATCCTTCGAGGCTCGCTCCGCTCGCACCTCCAGCGACAAAGGCGAAGCCTTTGTGCGGGGATGACGGGTCTAGACTGATCGAACCAATTTCTATCTGACGCCGACAAAACTCCGGGCCGCGAAGAATTGCCGCTGCCCGGAGTTTTTTCATGGACTGGGCCAATTACCTGTTCGGCTTCAAGGGCCGCGTCAACCGGGCCAAATTCTGGCTCGCGGCACTGATCATCGTGTGCTGGATGATGTTCCTGGCCGCGCTGGTGATTCTGGCGGGCCTCGGCGGCAAGGGTGCATCGTTCGGCTTCAATGTCGACGACATCTTCCGGGCGTTCGACCCGGACAGCTACAAATCGCTGACCTCCGCCGGATTGCCCGCGCTGCTGGTCAAGGCCAGCGGAACGGTACTGTTCGTCTGGGTCTACATCGCCGTCTCGATCAAGCGCCTGCACGACCGCGACAAGAGCGGCTGGTGGATGGTCCCGTTCTTCGCGATCCCGGGCTTCATGAGCCAATTCTCGGACCGGCTTCCCGATGATTCCTATTGGGTGATGGCCGCGGGCGCGATCGTCTCCGTACTCTACATCTGGGGCTTCATCGAGCTCGGCTTTATGCCCGGCACGCGCTACCCCAATCGCTATGGTCCCAATCCGCTTGGAAAAACCCACGCGCGGCAACGCGGCGACCGCGACAGCGGGTCGCGCTCCACGCGGGGCTGGGATCAGCAGAGCGAGCTCGAATGATGACGCACAAAGCTGGTCCACCCACAGCGTGACGTGTTAAGCGAGGCGCATGAGTGATGCTGTCTCGATTACCCGCGATCTGGTTCGCTGCCCCTCCGTCACCCCGGCCGACGCCGGCGCGCTCGGCGTTCTTGAAAATTTGCTGAAAGGCGCAGGCTTCGACGTCCACCGCGTGACGTTCTCCGAGCCCGGCACGGCCGATATCGACAATCTCTATGCCCGTATCGGCACTTCGGCGCCGCATATCACCTTTGCCGGCCATACCGACGTGGTGCCGCCCGGCGATGAAGCGGCGTGGACGCTCGGCGCGTTCTCCGGCGAGGTGAAGGACGGCTATCTCTACGGCCGCGGCGCCGTCGACATGAAGGGCGGCATCGCCTGCAGCGTCGCCGCCGTCCTGCGATATCTCAGCGACCATGGCGGCAAGCCGCAAGAAAATGGCAACGGCTCGATCTCCTTCCTGATCACCGGCGACGAGGAAGACGTCTCGATCAACGGCACCGTCAAGCTGCTGAAATGGTGCGCCGACCGCGGCGAAAAATTCGACCATTGCGTGCTCGGCGAGCCCTCCAATGTCGAGGTGCTCGGCGACATGATCAAGATCGGCCGGCGCGGCTCGCAGTCCGGCATGCTCGTCGTCGATGGCGTGCAGGGCCACGTCGCCTATCCGCACCGCGCCTCGAACCCGGTGCCTGATATCTCGCGGCTGATCGTCGCGCTGAGCGACGAGCCGCTCGACCACGGCAGCGCGCAATTCCAGGCCAGCAACCTCGAATTCACCACGGTCGATGTCGGCAACACCGCAAGCAATGTGATCCCCGGTCAGGCACGGGCGAAGTTCAACATCCGCTACAACGACAACCACACCCAGGAAAGCCTGCGGCAGCTGGTCGACGAGCGGCTGGCGAAAGCCTGCGGCAACCGCATCCGTGCCCACATCGACTGGCAGCCGTCGAACTCGAACGTGTTCGTCACCCAGCCCGGACCATTCACCGATCTCGCGGTTGCCGCGATCGAGGAGGTCACCGGCCGCAAGCCGGAGCTTTCGACATCGGGCGGCACGTCGGATGCGCGCTTCATCTCGAGCTATTGCCCGGTGATCGAATTCGGCCTGGTCGGCCAGACCATGCACCAGATCGACGAGCGCACGCCGGTGGCCGATCTGGAGAAGCTGACGCGGATCTATCGGGGCGTGTTGGACAGGTATTTTGCGTAATCCAGCCGCTCGGCTGGACAAAAATATCGAAAACAACCCCATGCACAGTAGGGATTGGGGCCGCTCGTCATCCATCCGCACCAGATGCAGTCCGTAGGATGGGTAGAGCGCAGCGAAACCCATCATCTCACCGCGCGGATACAAGTGATGGGTTTCGCTTCGCTCTACCCATCCTACCAGATCATTCACACCGCCTAATAATCCACCCGCATCAGATAGAGCCCGTCCGGTGGCGCCACGGGGCCGCAGGCGGCGCGGTTGCGGGCGGCGAGTGCGCCCGCGAGATCGTCCGCACTCCAGCGGCCCTCGCCGACCCAGACCAGCGATCCCACCATCGAGCGCACCTGGCTGTGCAGGAACGAGCGCGCCGACGTCACGATGTTGATCGCGTCGCCCTCGCGCGAGACGTCGAGCTGATCAAGCGTCTTCTCCGGCGACTTGGCCTGGCACTCGGTGTCGCGAAAGGTGGTGAAATCGTGCTTGCCGAGCAGCCGCTGCGCCGCCTTGTGCATCGCGTCGGCATCGAGCGCACGCGGCACGCGCCAGACGCGACTGACGTCGAGCGCGAGGTTCGCGCGGGTGTTGGTGATGCGATAGAGGTAGTGCCGCTTGATCGCCGAGAACCGCGCCTCGAAATCGTCGGGCACGATATCAGCCGCCAGCACGCCGATCGGATTGGGCCGCAAATGCGCGTTCAGCCCGTCGCGGAAACGGCCGGGCGGGAAATGCTTGGCGATGTCGCAATGCGCGACCTGGCCGCGCGCATGCACGCCGGCATCGGTACGCCCTGCGCCATGGACGCGCACGTCCTCGCCGCAGATCGCCTTGACCGCCGTCTCCAGCGCGCCCTGCACGGTCGGTGCATTGTCCTGGATCTGCCAGCCGGAGAATGGCGTGCCGTCATATTCGATGGTGAGCTTGTAGCGCGGCATCAGGCGAGCCGCGCCGGCGGCTTCAGCGGCGTGCCGCGCAAAAAGTCCGCCGCCTTCATCGGCGCCTTGCCGGCGCGCTGCAGTTCGAGGATCCGGATTGCGCCATCGCCGCAGGCGATCGCAAGATTGTCGTCGAGCACGTCGCCCGGTTGGCCCGAACCTTTCGCCTGCTCGCAGCGCAGGATTTTCAGCCGCACCGGCTCGCCCTCGCCTAAGAGCTCGCACCAGGCGCCGGGGAACGGCGAAAGCCCGTGAATGTGCCGCAGCACCGCACGCGCCGGCTGCTTCCAGTCGATCCGCGCCTCAGCCTTCTCGATCTTGGCGGCGTAGGTGACGCCGTGCTCGCTCTGCTTCGTCAGCTGCAACCCGCCGCGCTGCAGCGCGCCCATCGCGCGCATCATCAGATCGGCGCCGAGCGGCGCCAGCGCGTCGTGCAGGTCGGATGCCGTCATACTGTCTGAGATCGGCAGCCGCTCGGCCATCGCGACGTCGCCGGTGTCGAGGCCGACATCCATCTTCATCACCATCACGCCGCTCTCCGCATCGCCGGCCATGATGGCGCGGTTGATCGGCGCGGCGCCGCGCCAGCGCGGCAATAGCGAGGCATGCAGGTTGAAGCAGCCGAGTTTTGGCGCGTCGAGAATGGCCTGCGGCAGGATCATGCCGTAGGCGACGACGACGGCGGCATCTGCGTCAAACGCGCGAAACTCCTCCAGCGCTTCCGGTGTCTTCAGCGTTTTCGGTGTCAGCACGGGAATGCCGAGGCGGCGCGCCTCCTGCTCGACCGGCGTCGGCTGCAACTGCAGGCCGCGCCGCCCGCCCGGTTTCGGCGCGCGGGTATAGACCGCCACGACCTCGTGGCCATGGGCCACCAGCTCCAGCAGCGTCGGCACCGCGAAATCGGGCGTGCCCATGAAGATCAGGCGGAGAGGCATCAGACAGGGCTCGATGGCATTTGGAGTGCTCCGTTATGCACGGGCTCAAGCGCGAAGCGCGTCTTCGCATCAGAAGCCCCGGGCATCCACGTCTTTCGTATCAGCGAAGCAAGACGTGGATGGCCGGGTCAAGCCCGGCCATGACGCGTCTGAGGAGCCGGCAACGCCTACTCCGCCGCGCGCTTGGCGGCCTTCTCGAATTTCTTGAAAACGCGGTCGCGCTTCAGCTTCGACAGATAGTCCACGAACAGCACGCCGTTGAGGTGGTCGATCTCGTGCTGGATGCAGGTGGCATAGAGCCCATCCGCATCCTCCTCGTGCAGCTTGCCGTCGAGGTCGGTGAAGCGCAGGCGGATCCGTGCCGGGCGCTCGACCTCCTCGTAATATTCGGGGATCGACAGGCAGCCCTCTTCGTAGACCGACAGCTCTTCCGAATGCGAGATGATCTCCGGGTTGATGAACACCCGCGGCTGCGGCGTGGTCTCGCCATTCTCGTCGCGCTTGGCGAGGTCCATGGTGATCAGCCGCAACGGCTGCGCGACCTGGATCGCCGCCAGCCCGATGCCGGGCGCGTCATACATGGTCTCGAGCATGTCGTCGGCGAGCTTGCGGATCTCCGGCGTCACCTTCTCGATCGGTTTCGACACCAGACGCAACTGCTTGTCCGGCAGGATGATGATTTCTCGTAATGCCATGGCGGCGATTTAAGCTGCTGACTTCATGGGGTCAATGCGCTCAGGAACCGGTTAACGCAGCCTTAACCACGTTTCTTCACGCAACGTTAACCAAGAAATTTAAGGGAGTGTCTACCACAAACGTTCCCTTTTCGTTCGATGACGGTGCCGAATCGGCTACAACGGCCGGTATGAACGAGATTCTCCTCACGATTGGCGACCTCCCGGTCCGTGTCTCCGACGCGTTGATCGGCCTTGGTGCGCTGGCGCTGATCCTGCTGTTCGCCATCGCCGTGGTGATCGCGCGCGCCAGCCGGCGCGGCGCGGAACTCGCGATGGCCCAGGCCATTCGCGCCGACGAACTGGAGGAGCGGCTCGCCGACATGCTGCGGGCCCAGAGCGAGGCCTCGGGGCGGGTCGACGCGATGGGGCAGGCACTGGCCGGCAGGCAGGCCGAGATGGCCCGTGCCGTCAACGAGCGGCTGGATTCGGTGACCCACCGGGTCGGCCAGTCGATGGAACAGACCACGCGCAACACGATGGATTCGCTGCGCGTGCTGCATGAGCGGCTCGGCATCATCGATCACGCCCACAAGAACCTCAACGAGCTCACCAGTCAGGTGACGACGCTGCGCGACGTGCTCGCCAACAAGCAGTCGCGCGGCGCGTTCGGCCAGGCACGGATGGAGGCGATCGTCCAGGACGGCATGCCGAAGGGCTCGTTCGAGTTCCAGTACACGCTGACCACGGGCAAGCGACCGGACTGCGTCGTGTTCCTGCCCGACCAGCGCCCGCTCTGCATCGACGCGAAGTTTCCGCTGGAGGCCATGACCGCGCTGCACGATGCGCGCAGCGACGAGGAACGCAAATTCGCCAGCCAGCGGCTGCGCACCGACGTGCTGAAGCATGTCAGCGACATCGCGGAAAAGTACCTGATCCCCGGCGAAACCCAGGACACCGCGCTGATGTTCGTGCCCTCGGAATCGGTCTATGCGGAAATCCATGACGGCTTCGACGATGTAGTCCAGAAGGCCTATCGCGCCCGGGTCGTGCTGGTGTCGCCCTCGCTGCTGATGCTGGCGATCCAGGTGATGCAGCAGATCCTGAAGGACGCCCGCATCCGCGACGCCGCCGACCAGATCCGCAATGAGGTGATGCATCTCGGCGACGACCTCAGCCGCCTGCGCGAGCGCGTGCTCAAGCTGCAAAATCACTTCGGCCAGGTGAACGAGGACGTCAGGCAGATCCTGATCTCCGCCGACAAGATCGAAAAGCGCGCCGGCCGCATCGAGGAGCTCGACTTCAGCAAGTCCGAAACCCCGATCGAAGTCCCCCGCTTCGTCAAGCCAGCCGCCCCCGACCTGTTCCCCGCCCCGCGCAAGCTGCAGGCGGGGGAGTAGTACGGACCCTCATCTCACCTCATAGTCAG
>NZ_JACMYP010000251.1 GCF_020889705.1 Bradyrhizobium altum
TCAGCCTCCTGCATCGCCGGGCCCGGCGGCAGCTCGGTCTCCGAGATCGCCGGCGAGGACGTGATCGGCGTCAGATCGACCAGCACCGCCGGCACCGCGACACCCGGCGGCGGCGCCGAGACCCATGTCATGCCGAGCGCAATCAGCGCCGCATGCGCGGCCAGGATCGCGGCCGCCGACAGGCCCCACCGCCTCAGCCTGATTTCGTCGCCCGCATCATGAAGCGCATACGCGTTCATCGGAATCAGCTGCGTCCGTCGAGGCCGACCAGCGCGATCTTGAGATAGCCGGCATTGCGCAACAGGTTCATCACCTCCATCAGGTCGCCATAGCTGACTGCCTTGTCGGCGCGCAGGAAGATGCGCTCGTCCTTCTTGCCCTGCGTGGCGCCGTCGAGCGTCGCGGTCAGCGCGTCGCGCGCGATCACGTCCTCGCCGACCGCGACCGAGAGGTCGGGCTTCACGGTGACGAACACCGGCTTGTCCGGCCGCGGCTGCGGCTCCGCGGTCGAGGCCGGCAGGTCAACGCCGAGATCGACGGTCGCCAGCGGCGCTGCCACCATGAAGATGATCAGCAGCACCAGCATGACGTCGATGAACGGCGTGACGTTGATCTCATGCGCCTCGGCCAGGTCGTCGTCGCCGCGACGCCGGCCGCCGAACGCACCGCCAGTGCCAAGCTTCGCGCCCATCGCCTACTCCGCGGCGCGCGCCAGCCGGAACAGGCTGCGATCGCCCTCGCGGCTGACGAGCAGCATCACCATGACCGAGGCGTCGCCGAGCAGCGCGCGGTAGGCGGCAATCGAGCGGGTCAGATGATTGTAGATCACGACCGCCGGGATCGCGGCAACGAGGCCAAGCGCGGTCGCAAGCAGCGCCTCCGCGATACCAGGTGCCACCACCGCAAGATTGGTGGTGTGGGCCTCGGAGATGCCGATGAAGGCATTCATGATGCCCCACACCGTGCCGAACAGGCCGACGAACGGCGCGGTGGCGCCGATGGTCGCGAGCACGCCGGTGCCGCGCGCGATCTGCCGCGACATCGCCGCCTCGACCCGCTCCAGCCGCAGCGCGATGCGCTCCTTGAAGCCGTCATCGAATATGCCGCCGGACAGCGCGGCCTCGCGCGACGCGGACTGCACGATCTGCGCCACGGCATCGTTGCCGTCGCGGCTCGCCTGCTCGACCTCGGCAAGCTGCGTGTCGCGCTCCAGCAGCACGATCCGCTGCCGCGCAATCGTCGTCTTGCGGCGGATCTCGATGGTCTTGGCGAGCCAGACCGTCCAGGTCACGAGCGAGGCGAAGGTCAGCCCGATCATCACCGCCTTCACGACGATGTCGGCGCTCTCGAACATGCCCCAGGGCGAGAGGTTGCGCGGCAGCAGCGCGGCGTCTGCCGCCGCAAGGCTCGCGCCCGGCAGCATTCCGAACATGGCGCCCGCCAACATCCCGATGCGTTGCCCAAGCCTGCGATGCGACATGGTCGCCTCCCGTCCTTCGTCGGTCTCAGCCCGCTTTCGGTGCGATGCGGTCCGCCAGCGCGTGGAAGCGCGCCAGCTGGTCGCCGCGCAACGCGCGCGTCTCGTCACGGCCGACGAACACCTTGAACATGATGCCGCCGTCGAGATTGATGAAGGCGATGAAGGCCGACACCTTGCCCATGAAGGGCCGCTCGACGAAGGCGATCGCCGCACAGCGCTCATGCCTGAGATGGCCGTGCAGGCCCTTCGGCTGCATCAGGTTGAAATAGCCGCGGCCCACTTCGCCTTTCGGAATGGCGCCGGTGAATTCGAAGATCGCATCATCGGTGTGCACGATCAGCGTCACCTCGCCCCATTCCGCGATGTCCTGCATCGCGGCGGCGAACTCGCCGGCTCCGATCCGCACCATGCCGCCCGGCAGCGCCTCGAGCACCGCGCGCGGCGTCACCTTGCGCTCGCGCGCGACGTCCTCGATCACTGCGCCGGGATTGTCGGCCAAATATGCCTTCAACCCGGCAAGCTCTGAGTCCAGCACGATCGCCTCCGTCACGCCGCGGCGCTCTTGGCCCGCTCAGTGATCAGCACCTCAAAACCTTCGAATTTGGGATGACCGAGATAGAGGCTGCCGCCGGTCTCGTTGCCGGCGCGGGAATGGGCGCGGCGGAACGCATCGGACTTGGTCCAGTCCTCGAATGCCGACTTGCTGGCCCACACCGTATGGGTCGCATAGAGCGTGTGGTCCTCGGCCTCGGGGCCCTTCACGAGGTGAAATTCGATGAATCCCGGCAGATCGCCGAGATAGGATTCGCGGGTCTTCCAGACGGTCTCGAACGCCTGTTCCTTGCCCTTGATCACCTGAAACCGGTTCATTGCGATGAACATGAAAGCCTTCTCCTGTTTGACGGCGGATGCCTCGGATGATGCCTTGGATCCTGCCGGTTGATCTCGTGATATCATGAATGCGCCAAGGAATACGCCAAGGCCGCGCTGGGGGCACCAGCGCGGCCGGAGCAACCTGGATGGAATGATCGGCTTGTCGCGTTACGCTCCACCTAGGTGAATCCTGAGCCCGGCCTTGTAGACGGTGCCCGGACCGGGGCTCGAGAACAGCACGTCGTTCTGCGTCGTGCCGTCGGTCGAGGAGCCCGGGATCGCATAGGGCCGGTAGTACTGGTTCAAGAGATTATCGACCGACGCCGTGAAGGTGATGTCCTTGGTGGCGTTCCAGGTCAGATAGAGGTTGACCAGCTCGTAGCCGGTCGAGGGCAGATAGCCCGCCGGCAGGTCGTTGTTGGCGCCGAACGAGGACCATTGCGCTGCAATGATCAGCGTGCGGTCGAGCAGGCGGACGCCTCCCGTCGTCGTCACCTTGCGCGGCGTGATGGTGGCGAGCCCGACATTGGTCCCGGTGTTCCGGCCGCGCATCAGATGGCCGGCGACGCCCACGAACCAGTCGCCCGCGTCATACATCGTCTCGAGCTCAAAGCCCTCGATGCGGGCGTGGGCGATGTTCTGGTACTGGTAGAACTGGCTGAAGCGTCCGAACGGCGTCGTGGTCGGCGCCGACGGAACGAGGTCGATATAGCCGTCGACGTCGTTGTGGAACACGTTGATCTTGCCGCGGAATGAATCGTTCGCGGTGAAGATGCCGTCATACTTCAGATTGATGCCGGCTTCCTTGTTCTTGCCGACCTCGGGTCGCAGCGCCGCATTGGGCAGGAAGCAGAACAGGCCGCTGGTGCCATCGGGGCAGTTGAACAGCGCCGGCCCGCCGCCGGTGGCGTGGCCGCCCGAGATCAGGGTCTCGGTGATCGACGGCGCGCGATAGCCTTCGGCATAGCTCACATAGGGCGTGAAGCCGGTCACCGGCGTGACGCCGACCGTGATCTTCGGCGACAGCCGGTCGCCGCTCGTCGTGGTGTTGATCGAGGTGAGCTCGTAATGATCGTAGCGGACGGCGCTGACGAGCTCGAGCCAGGTCGAATAGTTCTGCTTCAACTGGACGAAGCCGCCGGACACCGTGCGCTGGCCGCCGGGCGTCGTGATGTTGGAATTGCCGCGGGAGTCGAAAGTCTCGACATCGTCGCGGAAGGCGTCGAAGCCGTAGGTCACGGCGTTGCGCCAGTCGCCGAAATTGAAGCGCGAGGTGTTGTTGACGTCGAGGCCGACGGTGTCGAGCGAATAGCCGCGCTTGTCGCCGACGCAACCGGAGATGTTGTTGCCGGGATTGGCCAGCGTGCAGACGCCGCCGCCGGTGGTGATGCGATTGTTGTAGGTCTTGACCTGGTCGTTGTCGGTGCGGTTGCCGTAGACCGAGATGTTCCAGTCGAACAACATGTCGTCGGGCTTGGAATATCGCCAGCTCAGCGTACCCGTGTAGTTCCTTGCATCGGAAACGTAGACCGAGGAGCCCGCGATCGCTGCTAGCGGCGCTGCCGTCGTGGTCGGGCCGCGGTTTTGCTGACCGATATTGTACTGGTAATCCTGGAAGACACCGCCGATCTTGAACTCGTGGCCTTCGGCCGGGCGGATCGTCACCTTCATCAGGCCGGCCGCGATATCGTCGCCGGTGTTGCCGATCTCGGTGCCCGCCCCGTCCTTGTAGTTGCTCTGGGTGCGGTAGACCGCGCCGCCGAACACATCGACATTCGGATCGGCGCGCACGCCGCCGAACACCGAACCCATGCCGCGATCCTTGTTGCTGCCGTAGGACCCCGACATGTCGACGCCCCAGCGTTCGCCGGGACGCACCACATCGTCGATATCCTTGGTGCGGAACGAGACCACGCCGCCGATCGCGCCGGAGCCGTAGATGTTCGCGGTCGGGCCGCGCACCACGTCGACGCCGCCGATCAATTCGGGATCGAGGAAGAACGAGCCGTTGGCGTTGTGGCCGGTGCGCTGATAGTTCTGCCGCGCGCCATCGACCACCACGGCGACGCGGCCGAAGTCCTGCAGGCCGCGGATGTTGATGACGGTCGCCGGATCGTCGCCACGCTCCTGGAACGAGACGCCGGGCACGTTATGGAAGATGTCGGAGACCCGGTTCGGCTGCAGGCCCTGAATCTTCTCCAGCGTGACGGAGCTGACCGGCGCCAGCGCGTCGATCGCGCGCTCTTCGGTCTTGGATGCGACAGCCGTGATGGTGTCGAGCGATTGCACCGGCACCGCGCCGATCTGCGCGCGCGCATTCGTCGCAGGCGACGCCGCCGCCTGCGGCTCGGCCGCGGGCTTTGGCTTCCGCTTGGCCTGCTTCGGCCGCTCGGTCGCGGGACGCGCAGCCGACGTATCGGCGGTTTGCGCCAAGCCGCTTGCCGGCAGCGCTGCCGAAAACGAAAACACCAACGCACCCAAAATCAAGGCGCGCGAAACCCTAGCCCCGTCAGCCATTCTAGCCCCAGCCCGATCATCGCATTTCTGGTTTGGCTGGCGTGCGCTCCACGGAGCGGCTTGCTGGCTACGTTGCGATGCAAGCCACAAGCCTGCATCGTGTGATGATTGGTTACGAGCCGGCAACAAAACGGTCAAGAATGCGGCAGCGCTGTTTACATCGATTGTAAAGTGCAGCCGTTGGAATGCGCCTTCGCCCGCTTATACAAGCAAGCATCATTAGAAGATTTCGTAGGCGCAGCACCACGAGCATGTCGGCACCTTCCGGAGACAACATCGGCGCGGCGGGAAATCAGGCCGTATCGGCGCCTGACGCGGCCAAAACGCTCATCATGCACGGGAATCGCCTCGACAGCCGCGACCTGTTCTCGGCTGAGCGCGAGATCATCATCATGCATGGCGAAGAGCGGTACCGGTTACGGCTGACCTCGCAGAACAAGCTGATCCTGACCAAGTGACGGCCCCGATGACAATTTGTCGCACGCTCGCTCTGCTCGCGCTCTCCTGTCTGCTGCCGATCGGCGCAGCGATCGCCGAGGGCATCACCGTGCACGACGCACGCGACCGCGACGTCGTGATCGACGATCCCACGCGGATCGTCTCGATCGGCGGCGCGATCACCGAGATTCTTTATGCGCTCGGCTTCGAGGACCGCATCGCCGGCGTCGATGCGACCAGCCTCTACCCGCCGTCCGCGCTGCGCGAGAAGCCCGACGTCGGCTACATGCGCCAGCTGTCGCCGGAGGGCGTGCTCGGCCTGCATCCGTCGCTGGTGCTTGCAGTGCAGGGCTCCGGGCCGAAGGAGACCATGGACGTGCTGGAGGCGGCGAAGGTGCCGCTGGTGCTGGTGCCGGAGACGTTCTCGGAGGCCGGGCTGGTGGAGAAGATCAAACTTGTGGGCCATGCCATGGGCGCCGACCCGCGCGCCGCCTGCCTGGCCACAGCCGTGGAGAGCGACCTCGCACAACTGCGCACGTTGCGCGCCAAGGTGGCAAAGCCGGTGCGCGTGATGTTCGTGATGTCGCTCTTAAGCGGCCGGGCGTTGGCCGCCGGCCACAAGACCGCCGCGGACGAGATCATCCAGCTCGCCGGCGGCGTCAACGCGATCGACGGTTACGACGGCTACAAGCCGGTCAACGACGAGGCCATCGTGGCCGCGAAACCGGACGTCGTGCTGTCGATCGATCGCGGCAAGGACTCGCTGACATCGGATGCCGTGTTCACGCATCCGGCCTTCGCGCTGACGCCGGTCGGCACCAACAAGGCCTTCATCTCGATGGAAGGGCTTTATTTGCTCGGCTTCGGGCCGCGCACCGCGGCCGCGGCACGCGACCTCTCGGTCAAGCTCTATCCGGCGCTGGCGCCGGAGGCCGCCACCTTCAAGCCGGCGGCGCTGACCGCGAACTGCCGGCAATGAGCGTGCTGGCCGAACGCCCCGCGCGTGCGAAGCAACGGCGCGCCGGCATGTCGCTGCGGCCAACGGCGACACTCACCCTGCTCTGCCTGCTCGCGGCGCTCGCAGGATGCGCGCTGATCGCCCTGACGGTCGGGGCCGCGGGTATCCCAATGGCACGGCTTCCCGCCGCGCTCGGACTATGGGTCGACGGCGTGGCCAACCCGCTGCTCGCGCGCGACGAGCTCGTGGTGTGGTCGATCCGGATCCCGCGGATCGCGGCGGCCGCGATGGTCGGCGGACTCCTTGCCCTATCAGGCACAATCATGCAGGGCCTGTTCCGCAACCCCCTCGCCGATCCGGCGCTGGTCGGCGTCTCCTCCGGCGGCGCGTTCGCCGCAGCGGCGGCGATCGTATTCACCGACAGCCAGCTCGGCGAGAGCCTGCGCTTCCTGCAGCATCAGCTGCTGCCGATCGCGGCTTTCGCCGGCTCGCTGGTCACGACCATCGTGCTTTATGGCATTGCCAGCCGCGGCGGCCGGACCTCGATTGCGATCTTCCTGCTGGCCGGGCTCGCGATTGCCGCGATCGCCAATGCCGGCATCGGGCTCGTGGTGTTCGTCGCCGACGACCGCCAGCTGCGCGACATCACCTTCTGGATGCTGGGTTCGCTGAGCGGCGCGACTTGGACCAAACTCACGGCCCTGGCCCCGGTGCTGGCCGCGGCGCTGATCGCCTGTCTCTGGATTGCGCGCGGGCTCGACGTGCTGGTGCTCGGCGACGCCGAGGCATTCCACAGCGGCGTCGATGTCGAACGGCTGAAGCGGATCTCGATCGTGCTGGTGTCGGCGATGACCGGGGTCGCGGTTTCGGTCTGCGGCGTGGTCGGTTTCGTCGGCATCGTGGTGCCGCATCTGCTGCGGCTGGTGATCGGACCCGGGCATCGCCTGCTGCTGCCGGCCTCCGCATTGCTCGGTGCGATCCTGCTGGTCGGCGCCGACACCGTGGCGCGTACCATCGTGGCCCCCGCTGAGATGCCGATCGGCATCCTGACCGCGGCGATCGGCGGGCCGTTCTTCCTCGCCATGCTGCTGCGCCAGCGCGGGCTGGTCTCGATATGACCGCGCTGCTGGAGGCGCAGTCGGTATCGATGAGGGTCGGCGGCGCCGCGCTGGTCGATGCGGTCTCGCTGCAGATTGGCGCCGGTGAGATGGTCGCGATCGTCGGTCCCAACGGCGCCGGCAAATCCACCTTATTGCGGATGCTGTCGGGCGATCTTCGTCCGTCGCGCGGAACGATCCGGCTCAGGCAGCGCGACCTCAGCGCCTATGGTCCGCGCGAGCTGGCACAGCACCGCGCGATGCTGTCGCAGCACGTCAACGTCACCTTCCCGTTCACCGTCGAGGAGATCGTCAGCATGGGCGCCGGCGAGAGCCCGCGCGCGGTGACGCGGGCGCTGGTCACTGCCGCGCTGGACGAGGTCGGGCTGGCGCATTTCCGTTTCAGGCAACTGCCGACGCTGTCCGGGGGCGAGCAGCAGCGCGCGCATTTCGCCCGCGTGCTGGTGCAGCTTGCCTGCGGCGAGGCGCTGCATGGGCCGGGGCTGTTGCTGCTGGACGAGCCGACCTCGAGCCTCGATTTGCGGCATCAGATCGATCTGGTCGAAACCGCCCGGCGGCGCGCCGCGCGCGGCACCGCCGTGATCGCGATCCTTCACGACCTCAACCTCGCGATGCGGTTCGCGGACCGCATCCTGCTGCTGCATCGTGGGCGGCTTGCCGTCGACGGCGACCGTGCCGCCGCGATGCAAGCCGACACGCTCAGGCAGATCTTCGAGATCGACGCCACGATCGACTATACCGCGAGCGGCGTGCCCTTCCTGCTGCCGCAGACGATGCGGCCGGCGGGCAAGGCGACGTAACGCCGCAAGCTTATCCCGCCGCAACATCCGCGGTTCACAAAATTGTCAGCCGGCTGTAACAGGCGGCTCGGAGAACACCGCATCGTTTGTCCTTTGGGAGATCAACCATGCGCCTGTCACTGCTCTGTTCCGTCGCCTCGATCCTGCTCGCCACACCGGCGTTCGCGCAGAGCGAGGGCGAATTCCCGGCGACGCTGGCAGGACACGCCGTGATGCCGGCAGAGAGCTTCATCGACGCTCCCGCCGATGCCCCGAACGATTTGAAGACGTCGGGCAAATACACCACCGGCAAGCGCGTCGACGCCATCGGCACCGTGATGGGCAAGTCCTACGAGCGGCCGACCGGCGTGTCGCTGCCGTTCAAGGGCCAGCCGCTGCAAGGCCATTCCGGCATCAAGGCGATGCCCGACGGCTCGTTCTGGGTGATCACCGACAACGGCATGGGCGCGCGCTACAACTCGGCGGACTCGATGCTGTACCTGAACCGCTACAAGATGGATTGGGCGAGCGGCAAGATCGAACGCCAGGAGACCGTGTTCCTGCACGATCCCGACAAGAAGGTGCCGTTCCGCATCGTGCATGAGGACACCGCCAGGCGCTACCTCACCGGCGCCGACTTCGACACCGAAGGCTTCCAGATCATCAACGCCACCTTCTGGATCGGCGACGAGTTTGGGCCCTACATCCTCAAGGCCGACAAGACCGGCAAGATCCTCGCCGTGTTCGAGACGGTCGCCGACGGCAAGCCGGTGCGCTCGCCGGATCACTGGGCCGTTCAGTCGCCCGGCGCGCCCGGCGCGAGCTACACCAACGTCAATCTGCGCCGCTCCAAGGGCTATGAGGGCTTTGCCTCCTCCAAGGACGGCAAGTTCCTCTACGGCCTGCTCGAAGGGCCGCTATGGGATGCCCACAAGAAGGACTGGGAGAAGGTCGACGGCAAGGAAGCCTCCCGCATCCTCGAATTCGACGTCGCGGCGGAGAAGTTCACCGGTCGCTATTGGCAATATGTGTTCGAGCAGAACGGCAACGCGATCGGCGACTTCAACATGATCGATCCGGCCCAGGGCCTCGTGATCGAGCGCGACAATGGCGAAGGCACCGCCGACAAGGCCTGCCCGCAGGGCCAGCGTGGCGAGAACTGTTTCCCTGACCTCGCCAAATTCAAGCGCGTCTACAAGATCGAGCTGTCGGACGCCAATGTCGGCAGGCCGGTGCGCAAGATCGCCTATATCGACCTGATGAAGATCCGCGATCCGAACAAGAAGGCTCGCAAGCCGCTCAACGACGGCGTCTACACCTTCCCGTTCTTCACCATCGAAAACGTCGACCGGGTCGACGAGACTCACATCATCGTCGGCAACGACAACAACCTGCCGTTCTCCTCGAGCCGCGATCCGAACAAGGCAGATGACGACGAGTTCGTGCTGCTCGAAGTCGGCGACTTCCTGAAGGCGAAATGAGGCGATTGCTGTCGCCACCCACAACGGTGTCGTCGCCCGGCTTGCCGCCTCCGCTAAAGCTTCGGCGCGCCATGCACTCATGGCCCCGTCGAAGCCTTGGCGTAGACGGGACCGGGCGACCCAGTATTCCAGAGGCGTTCGGGTTCAACGGATAAGCCGCGGCGTACTGGATGCCCCGCTCAAGGCGGGGCATGACAGCGAATATGCGGAAGCAGTCCCGTCATCCTGAGGTGCGAGCGGAGCGAGCCTCGAAGGATGCACGGCCCCGACGATGCCGCGCGGAGCAATCCGGGCCGTCGCCCTTCGAGACGGCCGCTTTACGGCCTCCTCAGGGTGACGGTGATAGAGCTGCCCCGCCTCACTCAACGTTAGCTCGCTCCTTCTTCATCCTAATTCCCGAACATAGGATCGCGCTGGACAAGGCGCCATCGGTTGTCTTGCAATTGCCCCTCTGCCGAAGCGCTCAATGATGATAGCCTCGGCCGATACTTGAATCGCTTCGGGGCAAATCATGCGAGAAAAATCCAGCCTGACCTACATCGAGGCGTTTATCGCCGCGGGCTTCGTTGCGTATCTGGGCTGGGACCAGAGCTGGGGGCTTCCGCCCGGGCTCATCGCTTTGATTCTCGGCGTGATCGTCTACTTTGCTTACCTGGCATTGATGCGACGGTTGGTGAGATTTCATCAAGACAGCTATGAGGTCGTGGCGACGATTTTGGCTGCTGCGTGGGGCGTGTTGGCTTATCTGGTCACGGGTGCGCTGCACGCGGGGTTCGCCAATCAGATACCCGCCTCGCTGCTGATGCATCTTTGGCCCTGGATCGCGGCGCTGGCGGCCTTCATTGGAGCACTCGCCAGCAAGGTGCGCTTCATGGACGATGTTCGCGAATATATCGTCGGCCGCCGCGCGCGCTGGGACAATCAGCAATGGCTGGAGGAGGACGCGGGCTTCTAGCCCGCGTTCGCCATCAAGCCGTCACTCCTTCTTGGTCCGGTAATCCCCGAACGTGGTGTCGCGCTGGTCAAGTTGGGCCTTCACGCTGCCGCCGTCGCGGCGGAAGCCGGCCATGTAGGCCTTGCTCGCCTCGGTGGTGAAGGCCAGCGCCTGGATCTCGGTGCCGGCGCGCATCGCGGCACGGGCACCCATGATTTCCATCGCGCGATGCACGCTTCGCTTGTTGAGCTGCTGCAGCTCGACCGGCACCTTCGCCGCGCGCTCGGCGAAATCGAGCGTCTTCGCCTCCAGCTCTGCGAGTGGGAACGAGCGGGTCGCATAGCCCCACTCGGCGGCCTCGCGGCCGGACATCGCATCGCCCGTCAGCATCAATTCCATGGCGCGGCGCATGCCGACCAGCCAGGGGTGATACTGCATGTCGGGCGGGCTCATCAGCCGCACCGGCGGATAACCGATCTGGGCATCGTCGGCGACATAGACCACGTCGCAGGCGGTCGCGAGCTCGGTGCCGCCGGCGAGGCAGTAGCCGTGCACCTGCGCGACCACCGGCTTGGCAAGATCCCAGATCGAGAACCAGCCCTCGACGACGTGGCGCGACCACTGGCCGGGACCGGACGCCGAATGATAGGGCTGGTCGACGCGGTTGTCGGCGGAGAGATCATAGCCCGCCGAGAAGCACGGACCCGCGCCACGCAGGATCGAGATCGAAATGTCGGGGTCGCGGTCGGCCTGCTCCAGCACCTCGAAGATCTCGCCGCGCAGGCGGTTGTTCAGCGCATTGCGCTTCTCGGGCCGGTTCAGCGTGATGCGGCGGACGCGCGGACGCGGATCATCGACGTTGATGTGCTGGTAGCTCATGGATCCTCCCGATCTCGGCTTTTTTGCCGTTGGCAAAGTGATGCCCGAGATCGGGAGGGAAGTCATCGGCCGCCGGTGCAGATCAGCCCGCCGGCACCATCACGACGCCCTTGTCCTTGGGCCAGCGCATCCGCCAGGCGAAATTGATGTCACGGACTTCGCCGGCCTTGGCCTCGAATGCCCATTCCAGCACCCCGCGTCTGTCGCGCAGATTGGTTGTCGTCGCAGGCGTCGACGACGGCAGCATCTCGACCACGATATCGTCGTTCTCGCTGACCGGGAGTTGATCCTGGATCGCGACCTTGATCGGGAAGTCGTGGCCGTTGCGCACCGTGGTCTTGAACGCGCGTTCGTCGGTCTTCGACGTCGTCACGATCAGCCCGGCGGAGCCTTCATTGCGCTTCACCACCGTGCGCTCGATCTTGACCTTGTCGTCGGCGCCGAAGCCGAGCCGCACGGTCTCGTCCTTGGCGGCGGTGGCCATCCGGCTGCGGCCGACAAAGATGCCGTCGCGATAGATCGAGACCTGCCCCGGCAACAGCGGCGCCTCGTCGGCCTGCACGAAGCTCGCCTCCAGGAACGCGGTCGGATCGATCACCGGAACGGCGCGCACCGCGAGATCAGGGGTGATCGTCGCCGTCGAGATACGCAGGCTCTTGGCGCCCTGATTGGCGGCGACGCTGACGCGGCCGGGGATTTTGAAGGTGGCCTGGAAGGCACCGACCTCGGCGGTTGCCTCCCGCTCCTCGGCGAGTTTGCCGCCGAGTGCGTCGGCCATGTCGGCCGCTGGCGCGGGCGCCAGGGCTTCGCGTGACCGCATGCTCGCCGAGGGTAGCAGCGACATCGTCGCCCGCGGCGGCTGCGGATATCGCACGATCAGCGAATTGAGGTCGGGCGCATTGCCGCCGCGGGCGACGCGCACGGTGGAGACGGCGAGCGCCACGTTTGACCAGTCCTCGCCGGTCGCCTGGGTGATCTCGGCGCGGCGCACCAATTCGATCGCGGGCTTGCGATCCTTGGCGCCGGTGTCGAGGCGGGCGTCGTAGAGCGGCATCCAGCGGGCGTTGCGCACCGCATAGGTCACCCGCAATGTCGCGCGGGTCGCGGCCGCGGAGGCAAGTTCGATCCGCACCTCGAGCTTGCTCGGCGGCTTGGCGGCGCGATCGGCTTCGAGGCGTGCGATCTCGCGATCGATGTCGCGCTGCTTGCGCGCGGCGTCGCGGATCGCGGTGTCGGCGGTTGCGACTTCGTCCCCGACCGCCGAGAACGCGGCGCGCCACTCGCTGACCGGACGGGCCTCGCCCTTCTCGCCGATCCCGACCGGCGAGGCCTCGGCGAAGTGCTCGGCAAATTTGCGGCGGG
>NZ_JACMYP010000252.1 GCF_020889705.1 Bradyrhizobium altum
CAGGCCGGCGCTGCCGCCGGCGCCCGCCGAGAAGATCGCGCCGCCGATCGAGAAGAAATAGGCGCGTTCGGCCGGCGCATTGTGACGCGCATTTGACTGATGCTGCCGATTATACGGTCTCGCCTCCGCCCTCCGCGCCCGCCATAATCTGCCGGCACACCAACGACAGATGGGGCCTTTCATGAAGATCGAGGACGTCCGGCGCACCGCTTATTCGATGCCGCTCACCAACCCGTCGTTTCCGCCTGGGCCGTACCGGTTCTTCGACCGTGAATATTTCATCATCACCTACAAGACCGACCCCGAAGCGCTGGCGGCCGTGGTGCCGGAGCCGCTCGAGGTTGCCGAGCCCGTGGTGAAGTATGAATTCATCCGCATGCCCGACTCGACCGGCTTCGGCGATTACACCGAAACCGGCCAGGTGATCCCGGTCCGCTTCAAGGGTGAGCTGGGGGCCTATACCCACGCGATGTATCTCGACGACGAAGCTCCGATTGCGGGCGGCCGCGAGCTCTGGGGATTTCCGAAGAAGCTGGCGCGGCCCAAGATCGCGGTCGAGAGCGACGTGCTGGTCGGCTCGCTGCATTACGGCTCGGTGCTCTGCGCCTCCGCCACGATGGGCTACAAGTACCACAAGGTCGATCACGACGCGGTCTTGAACGCGATGAAGGCGCCGAACTTCATTTTGAAGATCATTCCGCATGTCGACGGCACGCCGCGGATCTGCGAGCTGGTGCGCTTCCATCTCGACGACATTACCTTGAAGGAGGCTTGGACAGGGCCCTCCGCGCTCGGCCTGTTTCCGCACGCGCTGTGCGACGTCGCGCGCCTGCCGGTGCGCGAGGTGGTCTCGGCGCTGCATTACAAGGCGGACCTGACGCTCGGCCTCGGCTCGGTCGCGTTCGACTACATGGCGAAGTGAGCGGCGCCAGACAGCAAAATGCCCGGCGTGAAGCCGGGCATTTTCGTTCTCAACGTACCCTGTGCGGTCAGCGCACCAGGATGTTCTTGAACTGCCAGGGATCGCTGGTGTCGATATCCTCCGGGAACAGTCCCGGACGATCCGTCAGCGGGGTCCAGTCGGTGTAGAAACCCTTCACCGGACCGAGATACGGCAGCTGGATTTCCAGCAGGCGATCGAAATCCATCTCGTCGGCTTCGACGATGCCCTCGTTCGGGTTCTCCAGCGCCCACACCATGCCGCCGAGCACGGCGGAGGTCACCTGCAGGCCGGTCGCGTTCTGGTAGGGCGCGAGCTTGCGGGTCTCCTCGATGGAGAGCTGCGAGCCGTACCAGTAGGCATTGTTGTCGTGGCCGAACAGCAGCACGCCGAGTTCGTCGATGCCGTCGACGATTTCGTTCTCGTCGAGGATGTGGTGCTTCTCCTGCATCTTGGCTGCGCGGCCGAACATTTCATGCAGCGACAGCACGGCGTCGTCGGCCGGATGATAGGCATAGTGGCAGGTCGGCCGATAGATCGCCGTGCCCGATGCGTCTCGCACCGTGAAGTAATCGGCGATCGAGATCGACTCGTTGTGAGTGACGAGGAAGCCATACTGCGCGCCGCGGGTCGGGCACCAGGTGCGCACCCGCGTGTTGGCGCCGGGCTGCATCAGATAGATGGCCGCGCCGCAGCCGGCTTCGTGGGTGCGCGCATTCTCGGGCATCCATTTTTCATGGGTACCCCAACCGAGTTCGGACGGCTGCACGCCTTCCGACAGGAAACCTTCCACCGACCAGGTGTTGACGAAGACATCAGGCTCCTTCGGCGACTTTGAGCGCTGGGTGTCGCGTTCGGCGATATGGATGCCCTTGATACCAGCCTGCCGCATCAAGTCCGCCCATTCGGCCTTGGTCTTCGGCCTCGGGGCATTGAGCTTCAGATCGGCGGCGACATTGAGCAGCGCCTGCTTGACGAAAAACGAGACCATGCCGGGATTGGCGCCACAGCAGGAGACGGCCGTGGTCGACCCCGCGGGACGCGCCTTCTTGGCGGCCAGCGTCACTTCGCGCAGGGCGTAGTTGGAGCGCGCTTCCGGGCCCTTTGACGAATCGAAGTAGAAGCCGAGCCAGGGCTCGTTGACGGTGTCGATGTAGAGAGCGCCAAGCTCGTTGCAGAGCTCCATGATATCGGTCGAGCCGGTATCGACCGAGAGATTGACGCAAAAGCCCTGGCCGCCGCCTTCGGTGAGCAGCGGGGTCAGCAAGTCGCGGTAGTTGTCCTTGGTCACGGCCTGCTGGATGAACTTTACGTTCTGCTTCTCGCAATGCGCCTTGCGGCCCTCGTCCTTGGGATCGATCACGGTGATGCGCGACTTGTCGTAATCGAGATGCCGCTCGATCATCGGCAACGTGCCTTTGCCGATCGAGCCGAAGCCGATCATGACAATGGGGCCGGTGATTTTCGCGTAGATCTGCGAGGAGGGGCTCATCATTTTCTCCAGGAGAGTGCCGAACGGCGGGTAGAGTGGATCAGGGGTTGCGTCGCTTTGCGGTAACTTCGATCTCGACCTTCATCTCGGGCTTGTAGAGCCCCGCGACGATCAGCATCGTTGCGGCCGGGCGGATGTCGCCGAGAACCTCGCCACAGACCGCGAAATGGGCATCCACGTCACTGAGGTCAGTGAGGTAGTAGGTCGCGCGGACGATGTCGGCCATCGCAAAGCCTCCCTCTTTCAGGGCAGCCTCGATGGTCTTGAAGCAGTTCCGTGACTGGCTCGTGACATCATCAGGCATGGTCATGGTGGTGTAGTCGTAGCCGGTGGTTCCGGCGACGAAGGCGAAGTCGCCGTCGATCACGGCACGGCTGTAGCCCGCGGTCTTCTCGAACGGCGAGCCGGTGGAAATCAGGCGACGGGACATGTCGGACCTCGACGGAAAAAGGTTCTGCGCGGGGTTTACGGGCATTTTTGGCGCCCGCGCAACCCCCAGATTCTGACCTGGGATTCTGGGCCTTGCGGCCGGCGCTAGTGGGACTGCTGCGTGGTGTCCGGCGGCGACGGCGGCGTGCCGGTCCAGCGCCGGATCAGGATGTCCCGGACGATCATAACCGCGATCAGGACCAGCATGACCGTGGTGACGAGGCCGCGCCAACGCGGGCGCGCGCCATCGATTGCGGGAAGGTTCTCTGCCATGGCGCCCGCCTTACGCCGCGTGCGACACGGCGAGCGGTGCCTTCCGGTTGCGGGTTGCCTTGCTCTTGGGCAGCGGTGCGCCGGTCGGCGTGATCATGCCCCAGGCGCCGTCGAGCGCGCCCTCGACCAGCTCGAGGCCGAGCAGCCGCTCGCGTTCGAATGCGCCGGGCAGCGACAGCTGGCCCGTCTTGCCAGCAGAGAAGCCATAGCGGGCGTAATAGGGCGCATCGCCGAGCAGGATCACCGCGCCGTGGCCGCGGGCCTTCGCCACGGCCAGCGCGCGCTGCATCAGCGCGGCGCCGACGCCGAGGCCGCGGCAGTCGTCGTCGACTGCCAGCGGCCCCAGCATCAGCGCGCTGCGGCCCCCCGCGCTGACGTGCCACAACCGCACGGTTCCAACCAGCCGGCCGTCCTGGCGCACGGCCGCAAGGCTCAGGCCTTGGGCGGGCGCGCGTCCGTCGCGCAGGCGCTGGCAAGTGCGGGCATGGCGGTTCTCGCCAAAGCAGGCATCCAGCAGCGCTTCGCGCGCGACGACGTCCGAAGCCCGCTCCGCGCGGATCGCGAACGGGGCGGCTTTTCGGATGAGGGCAACGGGGGTGTTCCGTTTTGCAGTCATGGCACGTCAGTCCCCGCTTGCAACGGCATGTCGCACGCCGCGCAAGCGTCGTTCAGAAAAATCAAAAATGATCGGGAAGGAGCCGGCGGGGCCGACTCCCGGTTTATCAGGCCTCGAAAAGGAGGCGGCTTAGATGTGGTAGGTCTTCAACGGCGGAATGCCGTTGAACGCCACCGACGAGTAGGTCGACGTATAGGCGCCGGTGCCTTCGATCAGCAGCTTGTCGCCGATCTCGAGCGTCACCGGGAGCGGATACGGCAGCTTCTCGTACAGCACGTCGGCGCTATCGCAGGTCGGGCCCGCGAGCACGCACGGCGTCATGTCCGCCCCGTCATGCGGCGTGCGGATGGCGTAGCGGATCGACTCGTCCATCGTCTCGGCGAGACCGCCGAACTTGCCGATGTCGAGATAGACCCAGCGCACCTCGTCCTCGTCGCTCTTCTTCGAGATCAGAACGACTTCGGTCTCGATGATGCCCGCGTTGCCGACCATGCCGCGGCCCGGCTCGATGATCGTCTCCGGGATCTGGTTGCCGAAATGCTTGCGCAGCGCGCGGAAGATCGACCGGCCATACTGCAGGACCGGCGGAACGTCCTTGAGGTACTTGGTCGGGAAGCCACCGCCCATGTTGACCATGGTGAGGTTGATGCCGCGCTCGGCGCAGTCACGGAACACGGTCGAGGCCATCGCGAGGGCGCGGTCCCACGCCTTCACCTTGCGCTGCTGCGAGCCGACATGGAACGAGATGCCGCACGGCTCCAGCCCAAGGCGCTTGGCGAGGTCGAGCACGTCGACCGCCATCTCCGGATCGCAGCCGAACTTGCGCGACAGCGGCCACTCGGCGCCGGCGCAATCATAGAGGATGCGGCAGAACACCTTCGCGCCGGGAGCGGCGCGGGAGATCTTCTCGACCTCGGCGGCGCAGTCGACGGCGAACAGGCGAATGCCGAGCGCGAAGGCACGCGCGATGTCGCGCTCCTTCTTGATCGTGTTGCCATAGGAGATGCGGTCCGGCGTCGCACCGGCGGCCAGCGCCATCTCGATTTCCGCAACGGTCGCGGTGTCGAAGCAGGAGCCGAGCGAGGCGAGCAGCGCCAGCACTTCGGGCGCCGGGTTGGCCTTGACCGCGTAGAACACGCGGCTGTCCGGCAGCACCTTCGCGAAGGTCTGGTAGTTGTCGCGCACGACCTCGAGGTCGACGACGAGGCACGGCTCGGTGTCGAGACCATCCTGGCGGCGGTTGCGCAGGAATTCCTGGATACGTTCAGTCATGGCACTCTCCAGCGGCCCCAGCGACGGGATCCGCATCAACATGACGTCGGGTCAGAGTGCTCCGGCCACATCGCGCGATGGAGGCGCAACGAAGCCAAAAGACTCAAACCAGACTGTGCTGCCGTGGATTGGTTGGGAGAGTTTCCCGCCCGCTCACCTGGCAATGAAGGACAAGCCTTTTCAGTAGCCCGCGCCGGCGTTGGACTGCCGGTAGAGACCAAAAAAGCCCGATCCGTCGTTGCTTTAAGTCGCGTCCCCCGTGGAGAGCGGGGTGCGCCGGTTCGCCTCCGGCTGCCAGTCACGGTTGCAAAGAGTGGTGAGACCTTCAACGGCATCCCTGGAGAGAGATGCTGGCCGCCTCGTGTCCTGACGGACGTAAGCGACCCTCGGTTCTTCCACCCCTTGGCGGCTGTCCGGCCTCTTGTCCGGATACCTACCGACTGACACACGACCACAGCACGTGCGAAATTGGGCAAGGCAGGAAATAAGTCTTTTGAATTCGCTTCGCAAGAATTTTTTTGCGATAGCGACAAATTTCCCTAACGCGTGCTTGCGACGGCGCGCGCAGCAGGCGCTGAAGATGAACGGCTGTTGAGAATGACTAACGAAGCGTGTGTGCGTTTAAGCCCTGTGCCGCAGCGCTTTCTTGAATCGCTTCAGCTCACGCGCGACGCGTGAACGGCTCGACGCGTTGAGCTGCGCGGATGAAGGCGATCATGATCAGGACGCCGATGCCGAACAGCACGGCCTGCAGGATGTGCGCGCCGAAATCACCGAGCCCGAGCGCGATCGCGAGCGCCCAGCCGCCGGCGAAGGCCGCGCCGAACACTTCCGCGCCAATCAGGATCGCCGCCGAAATCACGGTGATGACGCTCGGCCAGAGGATCCGGCTGGTGCCTGCGGTGGAGGGCTGCATGGTCATGGAATAGGTCCTGTTCAGGGGGCGCAATCTCTCCGAAAAGTGCCCATGTATCAAGCGCAAAAGGCCCAAAAATGCCGTATCGCGTGATATAGATTGGGCCGCATTTTCAAGGCGGAAAACGGGATATTCGATGTCAGAAACCAGCGCAGACGCTCACGCCAACCCCCTCTTGAAGGCATGGCAGACGCCGCTCGAGACGCCGCCCTTCGCCGAGATCAAGCCGGAGCATTTCCTCCCTGCCTTCGAGCAGGCCTTCGCCGACCATTCGGCCGAAGTGGCTGCGATTACCCATGATCCGGCGCTGCCCGACTTCGACAACACCGTCACGGCGCTGGAGCGCTCCGGCAAGCTGCTGTCGAAGGTCTCGGCGGTGTTCTACGACCTGGTCTCGGCCCATTCGAGCCCTGCGATCCTGGAGATCGACAAGGAGGTGTCGCCCCGGATGGCGCGGCACTGGAATCCGATCATGATGAACGCTGTGCTGTTTGGCCGCATCGCCATGCTGCACGAGAAGCGCGCCTCGCTCGGCCTGACCGGCGAGCAGATGCGGCTCCTGGAGCGCACCTACACCCGCTTCCACCGCTCCGGCGCCGGGCTCGACGACGCCGCCAAGGCCCGCATGGCCGAGATCAACGAGCGCCTCGCCCAGCTCGGCACCTCGTTCAGCCACCATCTGCTCGGCGACGAGCAGGAGTGGTTCATGGAGCTCGGCGAGGGCGACCGCGCCGGCCTCTCCGACACATATGTGGCGGCCGCCAAGGCTGCGGCGGAAGAGCGCGGCAAGCCGGGCAAGGCGATCGTGACGCTGTCACGCTCCTCGGTCGAGCCGTTCCTGCAGAACTCGTCGCGGCGCGACCTGCGCGAGAAGGTCTACAAGGCCTTCACCGCCCGCGGCGACAATGGCAACGCCAACGACAACAACGCGACCATCGTGGAGATCCTCACGCTCCGCGAGGAGACCGCGAAGATCCTGGGCTTCCCGACCTACGCCGCCTACCGCCTCGAGGATTCCATGGCCAAGACGCCGGAGGCGGTGCGCGGCCTTCTGGAGCGGGTCTGGAAGCCGGCGCGGGCGCGGGCACTCGCCGACCGCGACGCGCTGCAGGCGCTGATCACCGAAGAGGGCGGCAATTTCACCCTGGCGGCATGGGACTGGCGCTACTACGCCGAGAAGCTGCGCCAGCGCCGCGCCAATTTCGACGATTCCGCGATCAAGCCCTATCTGGTGCTCGACCACATGATCGAGGCCGCCTTCGACTGCGCCACCCGCCTGTTCGGCGTCACCTTCGCCGAGCGCAAGGACGTGCCGGTCTGGCACCCGGATGTCCGGGTGTGGGAGGTCAAGGGCCGCGACGGCCAGCACAAGGCGCTGTTCTACGGCGACTACTTCGCGCGGCCCTCCAAGCGGTCCGGCGCCTGGATGACCTCGCTGCGCGACCAGCAGAAGCTCGACGGCGACGTCGCGCCGCTGGTCATCAACGTCTGCAACTTCGCCAAGGGCGCCGACGGCGCGCCGTCGCTGCTGTCGCCGGACGACGCGCGGACCCTGTTCCACGAGTTCGGCCACGGCCTGCACGGCATGCTCTCGGACGTGACCTATCCGTCGCTGTCGGGGACGTCTGTTTTCACCGACTTCGTCGAGCTGCCCTCGCAGCTCTACGAGCACTGGCAGGAGCGGCCCGAGGTGCTGCAGCGTTTCGCCCGCCACTACCAGACCGGCGAGGCGCTGCCGGACGACCTGCTCAAGCGCTTCCTCGCGGCGCGCAAGTTCAACCAGGGCTTTGCCACCGTGGAGTTCGTCTCCTCGGCGCTGGTCGATCTCGAATTCCACACCCAGCCGGCGGCGGCGAGCCGCGACGTCCGCGCCTTCGAGCAGAAGGAGCTGGAGAAGATCGGCATGCCCGCCGAGATCTCGCTGCGGCACCGGCCGACCCAGTTCGGCCACATCTTCTCCGGCGACCACTATGCGTCCGGCTACTACAGCTACATGTGGTCGGAGGTGATGGACGCCGACGCCTTCGGCGCCTTCGAGGAGGCCGGCGACATCTTCGATCCCGCGACCGCCAAGCGGCTGCATGACGACATCTATTCGTCGGGCGGCTCGCGCGATCCGGAGGAGGCCTATGTTGCCTTCCGCGGCCGCGAACCCGAGCCGGACGCGCTCTTGCGCCGTCGCGGCCTGCTCGAGACGCCTGAGGCGGCCTGAAGGTGCCGTCTCTGAACCGCCTGATCGCCGGGCTCGTGCTCGCGGTGTCCGTCGTGCTCGGCACGGCGGCCGCCGAGGCCCATCCGCATGTCTGGATCGTGGCCAAGAGCGAGCTGATCTACGCGCCTGACGGCACCATCACCGCCGTCCGCCACGCCTGGACCTTCGACGACATGTTCTCGACCTATGCGCTGCAGGGCATCGAGACCAAGGTGAAGGGCGCCTACAGCCGCGAGGAGCTCGCGCCGCTGGCGCAGACCAATGTCGAGTCGCTGAAGGAATACGCCTACTTCACCTTCGCCAAGGGCGACGGCAAGAAGCAAAAGTTCACCGAGCCGGTCGACTACTTCCTCGAATACAAGGATTCGGCGCTGACGCTGCACTTCACCCTGCCGGTGAAGACGCCGTTCAAGGCCAGGCAGCTGTCGCTCGAAATGTTCGACCCGACCTACTTCATCGACTTCCAGTTCGCCGAGAAGGAGCCGGTCAAGCTGGTCGGGGCCGCTGTAGACTGCAAGATGCAGTTCGAGCGGCCGAACGACGGCACCGCCGCCGCGCAGAAGCTCGGCGAGCAGAACTTCCTCGACGGAAGTGCCGGCAATTTCGCGATGATGTTCGCCAACAAGATCACGGTGGATTGCCCATGACGCCGATCGCCTCCCGCGTGATGCGCGGCCTCGCCTTGTCCGCCGTTGTGCTGGCGGCATTCGCGGTGCTGGATGGTGCGGTTCACGCGCTGCTGGCGCAAAATCCGTTCGGCGCGCCGCGTGCGGCGGAGCCGCAGGGCGGGATCGTCGGCTGGCTCTTGGCAAAACAGTCGGAGTTTTACCGCGAGATCTCGGCGACCATCCGCGCCGCGAAATCCGACGGCTCTGCGGTCTGGACGCTGCTTGCGATCTCCTTTGCCTACGGGATTTTCCATGCTGCCGGCCCCGGCCACGGCAAGGCGGTGATCTCGTCCTACATGGTCGCCAATCGCGAGACCGCGCGGCGCGGCATCGTGCTGTCGTTCGCCTCGGCGCTGATGCAGTCGCTGGTTGCGGTCGCCATCGTCGGAATTTGCGCCTGGCTGCTCAACGCGACGGCGAAGACCATGTGCGGGGCGGAGAAGGCGATCGAGATCGCGAGCTACGCGCTGATCGCGGCGTTCGGCGCCCGGCTGGTCTGGGTCAAGGGCGGCGGCTTCCTCCGCGCGCTCCGGCTGCCGCGCCCGGCGCTGGCGATGGCTGGCGCGCATCAGCACGATCACGACCACCATGAACACGATCACCACGACCATGGCCATGATCACCATCATCGTCACGCGCATGACGATCATGGCCATCATCATGATCACGGCCACGATCACGGGCATGACGCGGAGCACGTCCATGACGAGCATTGCGGCCATTCGCACGGGCCGACGCCGGCTGAGCTCGCCGGTCCCGGCGGCTGGCGGCGTGGCTTAGGTGCGATCCTCACCGTCGGGATCCGGCCGTGCTCGGGCGCGATCCTGGTGCTGGTGTTCGCGCTCGCGCAGGGCCTGTTCTGGGCTGGCATTGCCGCGACCTTCGTGATGGGGCTCGGCACCGCCATCACGGTGGCGGCGATCGCGCTGGTCGCAGTGTCGGCGCGCGGCGTGGCGGAGCGGCTGAGCGGCGCGCGCGACGGCGGCGGCATGGTCATCATGCGCGGCCTGGAGTTTGCCGCCGCGGGCCTCGTGCTGCTGTTCGGGCTCGGGCTGCTGTTCGGCTACGTCGCGGCCGAGCGGGCGACGTGTCTTTGAGGTCCTTCGTACGCGCCGTCCCGTGATCCGTCACCCTGAGGAGCGCGTAGCGCGTCTCGAAGGGTCGACGGCCACCAGCGGGGCCGTGCATCCTTCGAGACGCCCGCAAGCGCGGGCTCCTCAGGATGACGGGGAGACATCACGCTCAACTCGTCAGATACCCCCTTATCGCCGGCAGGAAGAAGATCGCGATGTTGATCGCAAAGCCGATGCTCCAGAGGATCGAGCGCAGCGTCGGGCGGTTGCCGATATAGGTGAAGACGTAGGCGATCCGCACGATCAGGAACAGCACCGCGAGCTCGTCGATCAGCCGCAGCGGGCCGACGCGGAATTCGGCGAGCAGCACGGCGAAGGCGAAGAACGGGAAGGCCTCGATGCCGTTCTGGTGGGCGCCGAGCGCGCGCGAGCGGATCGGGTCGTCGTAGAAGTCGGGATCGCGCGGTTTCGAATTGTCAAAACCGCGGATGCCGGCCCATTTCACCGATACGATCGTCAGCAGCGAGAGCAGCAGCGTCCCGAAGACGCACCATTCGGCGATCGTCATGGTTCCTCCCGATTCACGGACCGGAACGTAGCCAACCCGCACTCGGCTTGACAAGGTTGGAGCAACGCGCGAAGCCCAAAGCCCCCAAGCGAAGGACTTTAGGCGCAACGCCATCATGAGCACGGTGATCCCCTTCGAGAGCGCGAAGCCTGCCGCGGCGCCGAAGCCGGAACGCGTCGGCGTGCTCCTGGTCAATCTCGGCACGCCGGATACGGCGGATGCCGCCGGCGTTCGGGTCTATCTGAGGGAATTCCTGTCCGATCCGCGGGTGATCGAGAACCAAGGCCTGCTCTGGAAGCTGATCCTCAACGGCATCATCCTGCGCGTCCGTCCGGCCCGCAAGGCGCGCGACTATCTGAAGATCTGGAACACCGAGAAGAACGAATCGCCGCTTAAGACGATCACGCGCTCGCAGGCCGACAAGCTGGCGGAGGCGATCGCCGATCACGATCACGTCGTGGTCGACTGGGCGATGCGCTATGGCAATCCGTCGATCAAGGAACGCATCGAGGCACTGGCGGCGCAGGGCTGTAGCCGGCTGCTGCTGGTGCCGCTCTATCCGCAATATTCCGCGGCGACGTCGGCGACCGTCTGCGACGAGGCGTTTCGCGTGCTGGCCGCCATGCGCGCGCAGCCGATCCTGCGGGTGACGCCGCCCTATTACGATGATCCTGACTACATCGAGGCGCTCGCGGCCTCGATCAATACGCATCTTGCGACGCTGCCGTTCCAGCCCGAGGTCATCCTCGCGTCGTTCCACGGCATGCCGAAGGCATATGTCGACAAGGGCGATCCCTATCAGGCGCAGTGCATCGCCACGACCAACGCGCTGCGCAAGCGTCTCGGGCTCGATGCCAACAGGCTGATCCTCACCTTCCAGTCGCGCTTCGGCAATGCCGAGTGGCTGCAGCCCTATACCGACAAGACGGTCGAGAAGCTGGCCAGGGACGGCGTGCGGCGAATTGCCGTGGTCACGCCCGGCTTCTCCGCCGATTGCCTGGAGACGCTGGAGGAGATCGCGCAGGAGAATGCCGAGATCTTCCGGCACAATGGCGGCGAGCAGTTCGCGGCCATCCCCTGCCTCAACGACAGCGATGGCGGCATGGACGTGATCCGCCAGCTCGTGCTGCGCGAGCTTCAAGGCTGGATCTAGCTAGGCTTGATCCAAGCGGGCTGGATTGATTGTTAACGATCCGTGACACCGGACACCGCGCTTCGTTCAGCCTTGCTGCATCCGGCGTTCAGCTTGCGTCCATCTGGCAGTCCGACAGCCGCTTCCTATGTGCTAGAGAACAACAGCCGGCTGAACCGGCGGAGCGGTCCTGCCGACCAATGCACGACCGTGCCTGGCGACGGTCTCGCGGGTCTCGCGGTGCCTTGGAGGACTTCATGACTGGCTTCGACATTTTCGCGATCGCGCTTGTTCTTCTCGTCATCGTCACGCTGTTCGCCGGGATCAAGACCGTTCCGCAGGGCTATGACTGGACCATCGAGCGGTTCGGCAAATACACCCGCACGCTGTCGCCCGGCCTCAATCTGATCGTGCCGTATTTCGATCGCATCGGGCGCAAGATGAACATGATGGAGCAGGTGATCAACATCCCCGAGCAGGAGGTGATCACCAAGGACAATGCCACTGTGACGGTGGACGGCGTCGCGTTCTTCCAGGTGTTCGATGCCGCGAAGGCGAGCTACGAGGTCGCCAATCTCAACCAGGCGATCATCGTGCTGACCATGACCAACATCCGCTCGGTGATGGGCTCGATGGATCTCGACCAGGTGCTGTCGCATCGCGACGAGATCAACGAGCGGCTGCTGCGCGTGGTCGACGCCGCGGTGTCGCCCTGGGGCCTCAAGGTCAACCGCATCGAGATCAAGGACATCGTACCGCCGGCCGACCTCGTCGAGGCGATGGGCCGGCAGATGAAGGCCGAGCGCGTCAAGCGCGCCGACATCCTGCAGGCAGAGGGCCAGCGGCAGTCCGAGATCCTGCGCGCCGAGGGCGCCAAGCAGGGCCAGATCCTGCAGGCCGAAGGCCGCAAGGAGGCTGCGTTCCGCGACGCCGAGGCGCGCGAGCGCTCCGCCGAAGCCGAGGCGAGAGCCACTCAGATGGTCAGCGACGCCATCGCCAAGGGCGACGTCGCAGCGCTGAACTATTTCATCGCCGACAAGTACATCAAGGCGTTCGGGCAATTGGCCGATTCGCCGAACCAGAAGGTACTGATGCTGCCGATCGAGGCGACCAGCATCCTCGGCTCGCTCGCCGGCATTGGCGAGATCGCCAAGGCCACCTTCGGCGAGAGTGCC
>NZ_JACMYP010000253.1 GCF_020889705.1 Bradyrhizobium altum
CTCGCTGCCCGGCGTGCTCGACCGCGATCCCGCGCTCGCCGGCAAGGCCACCACCGTCGGCACGCCGATGCGCCCCGCGATCCTTGCGGCCGCTGCGGTGAAATACACGCCGCCCGAGGTGAACGGGCCGCTGCGCCTGCTGGTCGTCGGCGGCAGCCAGGGCGCGCGGGTGATGAGCGACATCGTGCCGCCGGCGATCGAGAAGCTCGCGCCCGCGCTGTGGAGCCGACTGATCATCACCCAGCAGGTGCGCGAAGAGGACATGGCGCGGGTTCGGGCGGTCTATGACCGGCTCAAGATCGATGCCGAGCTCGCGCCGTTCTTCCCGGACCTGCCGGCACGGCTTGCCTCGAGCCAGCTCGTGATCTCGCGCTCCGGCGCCGGCACGGTGGCCGAGCTGGCCGCGATCGGGCGGCCCTCGATCCTGGTGCCGCTGCCGGGCGCGATTGATCAGGACCAGTTCGCCAATGCCGGCGTGCTGTCGCAGGCGAACGGCGCGCTGCGCATTACGCAGAGCGATTTCACGCCCGAACGGCTCGCCGCCGAAATCTCGGCCTTCGCCACCGAGCCCTCGAGGCTGACCGCGATGGCGGAGGCCGCGCGCAGCGTCGGCCGGCTCGATGCCGCCGAGCGGCTGGCCGATCTGGTGACGAAAGTGGCAGGAATTTAGGCGTTTGCGAGGAATTTTCGGCCAAGGGACGTCATGGCCGGGCTTGTCCCGGGAGGCCGCGTCTTTCATAAGTCGATCGGACATGATGAGGATGGCACCAGCATGAGACTGCCGCGCGAGATCGGACCCATTCACTTCGTCGGGATCGGCGGCATCGGCATGAGCGGCATCGCCGAGGTGCTGATCAATCTCGGCTACACCGTGCAGGGCTCCGATGCGTCGGACAATTACAACCTCGACCGGCTGCGCAAGAAGGGCGCCAAGATCTCGGTCGGCCACACCGCCGAGAACGTCGATGGCGCCGATGTCGTCGTGGTCTCGACCGCGATCAAGCGCGACAATCCCGAACTGATGGCGGCCCGCGCGCGGCGCATTCCGGTGGTGCGGCGCGCCGAGATGCTGGCGGAATTGATGCGGTTGAAGAGCTGCGTCGCGATCGCCGGCACCCATGGCAAGACCACCACGACCACGATGGTGGCAACATTGCTCGACGCCGGCGGGCTCGATCCGACCGTGATCAATGGCGGCATCATCAATGCCTATGGCTCCAATGCGCGGCTCGGGGCCGGCGACTGGATGGTGGTCGAGGCCGACGAGAGCGACGGCACCTTCCTGAAGCTGCCGTCCGACGTCGTCATCGTTACCAATATCGATCCCGAGCATCTCGATCACTTCAAGACCTTCGAGGCGATCCAGGACGCGTTCCGCAATTTCGTCGAGAACGTTCCGTTCTACGGCTTTGCCGTGATGTGCACCGATCATCCGGTGGTGCAAACCCTCGTCGGCAAGATCGAGGACCGCCGCATCATCACCTACGGGCAGAATCCGCAGGCCGATGCGCAGCTGCTGGATCTGACGCCGATGGGCGGCGGCTCGAAATTCAAGGTCGCGATCCGCGATCGCAAGTCGGGCGCGACGCACGGGATCGCTGACATCATGCTGCCGATGCCGGGGCGCCACAACGCGTCGAACGCGACGGCGGCGATCGCGGTCGCGCATCAGCTCGGCGTGTCCGATGACGTGATCCGCCAGGCCATGGCGGGCTTCGGCGGCGTCAAGCGGCGCTTCACCAAGACCGGCGAGACGAACGGCATCACCGTGATCGACGATTACGGTCATCATCCGGTCGAGATCGCGGCCGTGCTGAAGGCGGCGCGGGAATCCACCAACGGCAAGATCGTCGCCGTGGTGCAGCCGCATCGCTACACCCGACTGCAATCCTTGTTCGAGGAATTCTGCACCTGCTTCAACGATGCCGACGCGGTCGTGGTCGCGGAGGTCTATCCGGCCGGCGAGACGCCGATCGCAGGCATCGACCGCGACCATTTCGCCGCCGGCCTGCGCGCCCACGGCCATCGCAACGTTGTCCCGCTGCCGAACGCCGGCGAGCTCGCGAAGATTGTTCACGGCCTCGCCAAGTCCGGCGACCTCGTCGTCTGCCTCGGCGCCGGCAACATCACGCAATGGGCCTACGCACTGCCCGGCGAATTGAAGGCGCTGGGGTGATCGTGACCTTCCCCGACATCACGCCCGACCTGAAAGCCGCGATGCCGGAGCTGCGTGGGCGGCTGCTGGCGAACCAGCGGCTTTCGGAGCTGACCTGGTTTCGTGTCGGCGGTCCGGCGCAGGTGCTGTTCACGCCGGCGGACGAGGATGATCTGGCTTATTTCCTGAAGCGGCTGCCGCAGGAATTGCAGGTCTATGTCGTCGGCGTCGGCTCCAATCTGATCGTGCGCGACGGCGGCATGCCGGGTGTCGTGATCCGGCTGGCGCCGCGTGCCTTCGGCGAGACGAGTGCAGCCGGCGATGTCGTCACCGCCGGCGCCGCGGCGCTCGACAAGCGCGTCGCCGAGACGGCGGCGGCTGCCGACATCGGCGGTATGGAATTCTTCTTCGGCATTCCCGGCACGGTCGGCGGGGCGCTGCGCATGAATGCCGGCGCCAATGGCGGCGAGACCAAGGACGTGCTGATCGAGGCCACCGGCATCGGCCGTGACGGCACCAAGCATACGTTCGGCAATGCCGACATGAAGTTCGTCTATCGCAACTCTGGCGTCGATCCGTCGATCGTCTTCACCTCGGCGCGCTTCCGCGGCAGGATCACCGATGCGGATGCGATCCGCGCCCGCATGAACGAAGTGCAGACGCATCGCGAGACCGCGCAGCCGATCCGCGAGAAAACCGGCGGCTCGACCTTCAAGAATCCGCCCGGCAACAGCGCCTGGAAATTGATCGATGCCGCCGGCTGCCGCGGCCTCAAGGTCGGCGGCGCCCAGGTGTCGGAGATGCACTGCAATTTCCTGATCAACACCGGCAACGCCACCGGGCATGACATCGAGACGCTCGGCGAGACGGTGCGCGAACGGGTCAAGCAAGCCAGCGGAATTGAGCTGCACTGGGAAATCAAGCGGATCGGGAAAAGCTGATGCAGGTGACCATTCTGTTCGGCGGCACCAACAAGGAGCGGCTGGTCTCGGTGGCGAGCGCGCAGGCGCTGCACCGTGCGCTGCCCGACGCGGAGCTCTGGTTCTGGGACGTTGACGACACCGTGCATGCGGTGACGTCCGAACAGCTGCTCGGCCACACGCGGCCCTTCGAAATCGACTTCAAGCCCGACGGTCGCGGCATCGCGCTCGATCAGGCACTCGACAGAGCAGGCACCGAGCAGCGCGTGCTGGTGCTCGGCCTGCACGGTGGCCGCGCCGAGAACGGCGAATTGCAGGCGATGTGCGAGATGCGCGGCGTCGCGTTCACCGGCTCCGGCTCGGCGTCGTCGCATTTGGCGTTCGACAAGCCGTCGGCGAAGCGCTTCGCCGCGATTGCAGGCCTCAACGCGCCGCAGGGCATATCGGTCGCACAGCTCGATGAGGCGTTCGCCCAGCACGGCAGGCTGATCGCAAAACCCGCCAAGGACGGATCGAGCTACGGGCTGATCTTCGTCAACGCACAGCAGGACCTCGTCGCGGTCCGCAATGCCGCGAAGCATGAGGATTATCTGATCGAGCCGTTCGTGTCGGGCGTGGAGGCGACCTGCGGCGTGCTCGAGCAATCCGACGGCACGGTGTTCGCGCTGCCGCCGATCGAGATCGTGCCGGCGGAGGGGGGCTTCGACTACACAGCCAAATACCTTCTGAAGTCGACCCAGGAGATCTGTCCCGGCCGCTTCGCGCCCGAGGTCAGCGCTGCGATCATGGACCACGCGTTGCGGGCGCACCGCGCATTGTCCTGCACCGGCTATTCGCGCAGCGATTTCATCGTGTCGGCCGATCGCCCGGTCTACCTCGAGACCAACACGCTGCCCGGCCTCACCGCGGCATCGCTTTACCCTAAGGCCTTGAAAGCACAGGGCATCGCCTTTGCCGACTTCCTTCGTGACCAGATCGAGCTCAGCCGCCGCCGCGCCAGGAGTTAAGGCCAACCGGGCGGGAACCCGTCCGACTCGGCCGGATGGAACCCGGGCGCTGTTGCTAAAATGCTAACGGGTTCGCGGCAAAGTATTCAGAGCGTTGATCAAAATACACTCCAGGCTGAACTCCTTTACCATTTGTTTACCAGGAAGCCCGAAGGTTAACGCTGGCGGCGCATGTAGCGCTTGGCTGCCGGGGCGTGAGCTGTCGCGGATTACCGCTTCGAGGATCGCAACCAGGGAACAGGGGGCCTCTCTAATCCCACCGGTCTAGCCGAGACGTGATTTGTGCCGGGACCCCGCAGGGTTTGCGGGCGCAACATGTGACGAGCTCGTGCAATGGATGGTGCAGGACGCCTCACCCGATCGCTGCGATCGCTGGGGCCTCAAGCTGACCTGAAAGCAGCCGCTATTGGAGCGGCAGTGCTGCTGCGCGAGTATGTCGGCGCCCATCTCGCGCGTCGCCGCCGGCGTCCCGCCAGGCCGCCGCAGATGATCGATCGCGAGCCGCCGAACCGCTACATCCTGCTGGTCGAACGCTGTCTGCCGCGCCGCATCGGCCTGGCCGCGACGCTCGCGATCCTGTTCGGCAGCCTGGGCTTCGGCATCGTCAGGGGCGGCCATCTCGAGGAGTTCACCACCGCGCTCAGCGACACCCGCAATGCGCTGGCCAATTCCGCGGGCTTCCGCATCACCACCGTCGGCATCAACGGCCGCAAGCAGCTGAGCCAGGACGAGGTGCTTGCGATCGGCGGCGTCAACGGCCGCGCCTCGCTGCTGTTCCTCGACGCTGATACGGTGCGCGCCAAGCTGAAGGCCAATCCCTGGATCGCCGACGCCACGATCCTCAAGCTCTATCCGGGCCGGCTGCAGATCGACATCGTCGAGCGCACCGCCTTCGCGCTGTGGCAGCAGAACGGCCGTCTGTCGGTGATCGCCTCCGACGGCGCGGTGCTCGAGCCCTACGTCTCGCGCCGCTTCCTCAATCTGCCGCTGGTGGTGGGCAAGGGCGCGGACACCCGCGCCCAGGACTTCCTGGCGCTGCTCGACCGTTATCCGCAGGTGCGTTCCGTGACCAAGGCCGCGATCTTCGTCGGTGAGCGGCGCTGGAACCTGCGCCTCAAGGACGGCCTCGATGTCCGCCTGCCGGAGAACGACGTCGGCAACGCGCTGGCCGCGCTCTCCAGGCTCGACAAGGACGAAAAGCTGTTCTCGCGCGATATCGTCGCCGTCGACATGCGCCTGCCCGATCGGCTGATCGTGCAATTGTCCGAGGAAGCCGGCAAGGCGCGCGACGAGCTGTTCAAGGACAAGAAGTCCAAGAAGAAGGCCGGTGACTCCGCATGACCGGCCTCGATCGCAATTTGACCCCGAAGACCCGCCCGATGCAGAAGCGCACCGCGATGGTGGCTTCGCTCGACGTCGGCTCCAGCAAGATCGCCTGCATGATCGCGCGGCTCAGGCCGTCGCCGCCGAACGAGGCGCTGCGCGGCCGCACCCATGCGGTCGAATTGATCGGCTACAGCCAGATCCAGTCGCGCGGCGTCAAGGCCGGCTCCGTCGTCGATCTCGCCGAATGCGAGAAGGCGGTCCGCCATGCCGTGGCGCTGGCCGAGCGCATGGCCAAGGTCCGTGTCGAATCCGTCCTGCTGTCGGTTTCCGGCGGCCGGCTGCATGGCCAGCTGGTTGAAGCCGCGGCCGATATCCACGGCGGCTCGGTGACCGCGGACGATATCAGCCGCGTCACCTCGGCCGGCATGCGCCACGCCGCCGGCGCCGGCCGCACAGTGTTGCACGCGCTGCCGGTCGGCTACGCGCTCGACGGCGTCAAGGGTATCCGCGATCCCAGAGGCATGGTGGCGCGCCAGTTCGGCGTCGACATGAATGTGGTGACGTCGGACGCGACGGTCGCCAAGAACCTGATGCTGGTGGTCGAGCGCTGCCATCTCAACGTCGAAGCCATGGCGTCGAGCCCCTATGTCGCGGGCCTGTCGGTGCTGACCGATGACGAGGCCGATCTCGGCGCTGCCGTCGTCGAGATGGGCGCGGGCTCGACGACGATCGCGACCTATTCCGGCGGCCGCCTCGTGCATGCGTCCGGATTTGCGCTCGGCGGGCAACACATCACGATGGATCTTGCGCGCGGCATCGGCGCGTGCATTGCGGATGCCGAGCGAATCAAGACTTTATACGGCACGGTGCTGACCGGCGGTTCGGACTCGCGCGAGCTGATGTCCGTTCCCACTGCAGGCGATGATCGGGAGACTCCGCAAATCGTGTCCCGCGCCACGATCGCCAACATTGTCCGGCATCGCGCCGAGGAGATTTTCGAAATGGTCCGTGACCGGCTCGCGGATTCTCCCTTTGCGGCAGAGCCGAGGGCGCGCGTCGTGCTGAGCGGCGGCGCCTCGCAGCTCACCGGCACCGTCGAGCTCGCCACCCGTATCCTGAACCGTCAGGTCCGCATCGGCCGCCCGCTCGGCTTCGGCCGGCTGCCGAACGAGGCGAAGGGCGCCTCGTTCTCGGTGCCGACGGGCCTCCTGGTCTATCCGCAATACGCACATCTTGAACATGTCGAACCGCGGCGTACGCGGCAGCTCAGGACAGGGACAGACGGTTACTTCGGAAAGGTCGGACGATGGCTTCGCGAGGGCTTCTGATGACCACACCCCGGCTCATTGCATTTTCACCAGCTCCTGCGGCCAGCGGCCGGGACGAACCAACGCGCGCATAATCGAGAGAGGCAACCATGGCACTCAATCTGACACCCCCTGACATCAGCGAGCTGAAACCGCGGATCACCGTCTTCGGCGTCGGCGGCGCGGGTGGTAATGCCGTCAACAACATGATCACCGCCGGGTTGCAGGGCGTCGACTTCGTCGTCGCCAACACCGACGCGCAGGCGCTGACCATGTCGAAGGCGCAGCGCATCATCCAGATGGGCACCCAGGTCACCCAGGGCCTCGGCGCCGGTTCACAGCCCGATGTCGGCGCTGCGGCCGCGCAGGAGGTGATGGACGAGCTGCGCGATCACCTGACCGGCGCCAACATGGTGTTCGTCACCGCCGGCATGGGTGGTGGCACCGGCACAGGTGCCGCGCCCGTGATTGCCAAGGCTGCCCGCGAGATGGGAATCCTCACCGTCGGCGTGGTGACGAAGCCGTTCCACTTCGAGGGTCAGCGCCGGATGCGCACCGCCGAGCACGGTATCTCCGAGCTCCACAAGGTGGTCGACACGCTGCTGATCATCCCGAACCAGAACCTGTTCCGGGTCGCCAACGAGAAGACCACCTTCGCCGACGCGTTCGCGATGGCCGACCAGGTGCTGTACTCGGGCGTCGCCTGCATCACCGACCTGATGGTCAAGGAAGGCCTGATCAACCTCGACTTCGCCGACGTCCGCGCCGTGATGCGGGAAATGGGCAAGGCGATGATGGGCACCGGCGAGGCCACCGGCGAGAAGCGCGCGCTGACCGCCGCCGAAGCTGCGATCGCCAACCCGCTGATCGACGATAGCTCGATGAAGGGCGCCCGCGGCCTGTTGATCTCGATCACCGGCGGCAAGGACCTTACTCTGTTCGAGGTCGACGAAGCCGCAACCCGCATCCGCGAAGAAGTCGATGCCGACGCCAACATCATCGTGGGCGCCACCTTCGACGAATCGCTCGACGGCGTCATTCGCGTCTCGGTGGTCGCAACCGGCATCGAGCAGGCCGCGATCGCTTCCCGTGCCCAGGCTCCCGCGCAGCAGCCGGGCGGCTCGCCCGAGAGCCGGCTGGCCGATCTGACCGCTCGCCTGCGTGCCGACAATCAGCGCATGGCCGAGCGTGCCCAGAAGCTGGAACCGCCGACCGGCGTGACGGTTGCTCCGATTGCAGCTGCCGCCGCATCCCAGCAGCGTCCGGCCGTCGAGCGCGCAGCGCTCGCGGCAATCGCTGCCGCGGTTGCACCGGACAGCGCACCGGCTCAGGCGCCGATGCAGCCGGGGTCCTACGGTGACGTCACCGTGCGCCCGATCGCCCAGAAGCCCACGTTGTTCCCGGACCACGAGGCGGCCCGGGCCGAGCAGCACGAGCCGATGCCGCCCGAGACCTTCATCCCGCAGGCGGCGGAGCGGTCGCCGGTCCGTGCCCCGCGGATGCCGAAGTTCGAGGATCTGCCGATGCCGGCGCAGGCCGAGATCCGGCAGGCCAGCGGTGACGGCGAGGCGGAACACCCGCAGAAGACCCGGCTGTCGCTGCTGCAGCGGCTGGCCAATGTCGGCCTCGGCCGCCGCGACGAAGAGACCGAGCCGCCGATCGCGGCCCGTGCCTCGGGTCCTGCGATGCCGACGATGCCGCCGCTGCCCGACCGCAAGCCGGCCCGCAGCGTCGCCCAGCAGATCTCGGCGAACGAATCGCCGGTATCGGAATATGCGAAGCGCCCGGCTCCGCAGGGATTGGACGCCCATGGCCGCCAGGCGCCTGTTGCCCCGGCGCCACAGGGTGACGACCATCTTGATATCCCGGCCTTCCTGCGCCGGCAGGCAAACTGAAGTTTGTTACAACCTTGGCGACGAAGAAGGCCTCGGCGGGGAACCGCCCGGGCCTTCTCCTTTTGGCGGGCAGGTGGTTGCATCGGGTAAACAAGCAACTGATTTTAAATGATTAATTATTATTTCGGTGGTCAGATGGCCACTCGCCGAGGGCCGTTTTCGCTGCCGCAATTGGGTTAACCTTGGGCGCGAATGCGGCGGAGATGGGGTAACAATCCGTAAAGAAGCGTGAGTTGGCGCGCTTTAGGGCTGTGACTATGGTCTGCCGGGACTTGGGGAGCTCATGCGAGTCGGCCTTGGGGAAGTTTGGCCACTTGAAGTGAGCGAAGTCGGGTAGTGGGCATTATCGAATGAAGTTCAGCCGTCAGACAACGCTTCGGTCGCAAGCCACCGTGACTGGCGTAGGCGTTCATTCCGGTCTTCCTGTCAGTCTCACGCTGGGACCTGCGCCTGTCGACGCGGGTTTTATTTTTGTCCGCACTGGTCTCGACGGTGCCGACCGCGAAGTTACCGCCACCGCCGACGCTGTGATCGCAACCGAATTCGCGACGGTGCTGGGTGACCGCGAAGGGCCGCTGGTTTCGACCGCGGAGCATGTTCTCGCCGCGCTGCGCGGCATGGGCGTCGACAACGCCACGATCGAAGTCGACGCTGCAGAAGTTCCGATCATGGACGGCAGCGCTGCGGCGTTTGTCGCCGCCATCGATCAGGCCGGCATTGTGACCCAGCCCGGCGTCCGCCGCTTCATCCAGGTACAGAAGCCGGTGCAGGTCAAGATCGGCGATGCGATGGGCGAGTTGCGCCCGTTCGCCGGCGGGTTCCGCGCCGAAGTCGAAATCAATTTCGTCAACAAGGTGATCGGTCACCAGACCTACTCCTTCGATCTGTCGCCGGAAGGCTTCCGCCGCGAAGTCGCGCGGGCCCGTACCTTCGGCTGCATGAATGACGTGGCGCGGCTGTGGGGCGCTGGCTTCGCGCTCGGCGCCTCCTTCGACAACACGGTGGTGTTCGACGAGGCTCGCCTGCTCAACGCCGAGGGCCTGCGCTACGCCAACGAGTGCGCCCGCCACAAGGTGCTCGACGTGATCGGCGATCTGGCGCTGGCCGGCCTGCCGCTGCTCGGCAGCTACCGCTCGGTCCGCGGCGGCCACAAGCTCAACAACGCGGTGCTGAAGGCGCTGCTCGCCGACCGCAGCGCCTGGCGCGTGGTCGAATCGGAGACCGCCCGGCGGCCGGTCCGCGGCCATGTCGAAGCCGGTGCAAGCACGGTGGGCGGCCTCGTCGCCCCGGCCTACGGTCCGGACGTGTCCTGATCGCCGCAGGCGGTCAGCCCAATTCCCGTAATAACCACAGCAGGCTGTGAGCTTCGCCAGGTCGCCTTATTCCCGGCGGATTGGCTCCCTATTCGGTTGGTCGACGGTCATTTTTCGGTTAAACGGGCCCGCGGTTGCCTTGATCCGGCGCCAACGGCACAAGAGATATTGCATCCGTGATCGCGGTTCATGGGTGGAGTGGGGTCGCCGTTAACCGCATCAAAGGCGTCAGGTTTTACAATCCATGTCGGCAATGCGTATGGCGCTCGAACAACGCAATTCTTCTGACGTCTCCGGCCTGACCAAGGCCGCGCGCACGCTGCGCTTCGCGGTGGGCCTGATCGTGCTGGCACTGCCGCTCTCAGGCTGCGGCACCGGCGCGCTGTGGGACAAGTTCATGGCCAAGGACGACACGTTCGTCGATGAGCCCGCGGACAAGCTCTACAATGAGGGCTTGTACATGATGAACGAGAAGAAGGACCTGAAGGCCGCTTCGAAGAAGTTCGAGGAAGTCGACCGTCAGCATCCCTATTCGGACTGGGCGCGCAAGTCGCTCCTGATGTCGGCCTATTCGTACTATCAGGCGGGCGACTACGACAGCTGCATCGGCTCCGCCACCCGCTACGTGACGCTGCATCCCGGCAGCCCGGACGCGTCCTACGCCCAGTACCTGATCGCGGCATCGCATTTCGACCAGATCCCCGACATCTCGCGCGACCAGAGCCGCACCGAGAAGGCAATCGCGGCACTCGAAGAGGTGGTGCGCAAATATCCGACCTCGGAATACGCCACCCAGGCCAAGAACAAGATTCAGGCTGCGCGCGACCAACTCGCCGGCAAGGAAATGGCGGTCGGGCGCTACTACATCGAGAAGCGCGACTTCACCGCCGCGATCAACCGCTTCAAGACCGTGGTCACCCAGTACCAGACCACCCGCCACGTCGAAGAGGCGCTCTACCGGCTGACCGAGGCCTATATGGCGATCGGCATCGCCGGCGAGGCGCAGACCGCCGCCGCGGTGCTCGGCCACAATTTTCCGGACAGCCGCTGGTACAAGGACGCATATAATCTAGTAAAGTCCGGCGGTCTCGAGCCGAGCGAGAATCAGGGATCCTGGATCAGCAGGACCTTCAAGAAGATAGGTCTCGGCTAGGAATTGTCCTCGCATGCTGGCCCGTCTATCGATCCGTGACATCGTCCTGATCGAACGGCTTGATATCGAATTTTCCCGTGGCCTGGCGGTGCTGACCGGCGAAACCGGCGCCGGCAAATCCATCCTGCTTGATGCCTTTGCGCTGGCGCTCGGCGGCCGCGGCGATGCCGGACTGGTGCGCCATGGCGCCGAGCAGGGGCAGGTGACCGCCACGTTCGATGTCCCGAAAGAGCACCCGGCGGCCAAGATCCTCGCCGAGAACGGCCTCGACGACACCGGCGAGATGATCCTGCGCCGCGTCCAGCTCGCCGACGGCCGCACCCGCGCCTTTATCAACGACCAGGCGATCAGCGTGCAGACCCTGAGGGCAGTCGGCTCTGTTCTGGTCGAAATCCATGGCCAGCACGACGAGCGCGCTTTGGTCGACGCCTCCACCCACCGCCAGCTGCTCGACGCCTTCGCCGGCCACGAGAAGGACGTCGCCGCGCTGGAAGCGCTGTGGGAAATCAGGCGGACCGCCAACGCCGACCTCGACGGGCATCGCGCCGGCATGGAGCGCGCCGCGCGCGAGGCCGACTATCTGCGCCATGCCTCCCAGGAGCTGAAGACGCTGGCGCCGAAGGAGGGCGAGGAGACCGAGCTCGCCAACCGCCGCACCACCATGATGCAGGGCGAGAAGGTCGCGACCGATCTGCGCGAGGCGCAGGAGGCGATCGGCGGCTCGCATTCGCCGGTGTCGGCGCTGTCCGCGGCAGTGCGGCGGCTGGAGCGGCGTGCTGCCAATGCCCCCAGCCTGATCGAGCCGGCGGTGAAGGCGATCGATATCGCGATCAACGCGCTGGAAGAGGCCGACCAGCACCTCCACGCGGCGCTGGCGGCGACCGATTTCGATCCGGCCGAGCTCGAGCGCATCGAGGAACGGCTGTTCGCACTGCGCGCCGCCTCGCGCAAATATTCGACGCCGGTCGATCTGCTGGCGGCGCTGGCTGCGCAATACGCTGATGACGTCGCGCTGATCGATGCCGGCGCCGATCAGCTGAAGAAGCTGGAAGCGGCCGCGACTGAGGCCGACAGGCGCTATGCTGCCGCGGCGGCAAAGCTTTCGGCGGCGCGCACCAAGGCGGCCGAGAAGCTCAACAAGGCCGTCAATGCCGAGCTCGCGCCGCTCAAGCTCGAGCGCGCGAAATTCATGACGCAGGTCGAGGCCAATGCCGCCGCGCCGGGGCCGCAGGGCATCGACCGCGTCGAGTTCTGGGTCCAGACCAATCCGGGCACCAAGCCGGGGCCGATGATGAAGGTCGCCTCCGGCGGCGAACTGTCGCGCTTCCTGCTGGCGCTGAAGGTCGTGCTGGCCGATCGCGGATCGGCGCCGACTTTGGTGTTCGACGAAATCGACACCGGTGTCGGCGGCGCGGTGGCGGATGCGATCGGCTCGCGGCTGGCACGCCTCGCCGGCAAGGTGCAGGTGATGGCGGTGACGCATGCGCCGCAGGTCGCAGCCCGCGCCAGCCAGCATCTTCTGATCTCGAAGGATGCGCTCGACAAGGGCAGGCGGGTCGCCACCCGCGTCAACGCGCTTGCCGCCGACCATCGCCGCGAGGAGATCGCGCGCATGCTCGCCGGCGCCGAGATCACTGCGGAGGCCCGCGCCGCGGCGG
>NZ_JACMYP010000254.1 GCF_020889705.1 Bradyrhizobium altum
CGCGCACGCCGCTGCCTCCCGCGCGTTCAGGCCGGCGCACGCTGGCCTCCCCCGCAGCGTCGCTGCGGTAGCGCCTGGTCGAGGTCTGGTAGTACTGCGCGCGGATGGCCGCCAAGGCCTAGATCACGGCCCCACGGCGCGGGAAAGTGTTCTTCCGCCATTACCCGGTGCAGCATGCGCGTATGAGGCGCTCGATCACCGGCTCTGTCACTTCCGGCTGGCGTTCTCCAGCTTCGAGCATGCCCATGTCGTGCTCGGCGGCGAAAGCTTCGTCGCTCTGGCCGAGGGCTTGCAGAACGCCCCGTGGGCGCTCGGCGGCGCGCCGCGAGGGTATCGCAGCGATAGCCTGTCAAAGTCGTTCCGGAATCCGGCAGCCGACGCGCGGGAGGCTCTGACACAGCGCTACGCCGCGCCGCATCAGACATTGTGAGAAGTCCGACAAAGGAACGCTTTCTAAGCTGGACAACAGCTGCCCGTCAGCTCGCCATCAGCTTGTCTGGGTATCCTCGCAGCAGGACTAAGCAGCCCGAATTGATGCGTAGAGACTAGCGCAGCACAGAAAGGTGAATCGTCATGTATGATCGAATCAGTGGCTCATCCACATGCACTAGACAAGCTGACGAACCGAGTCAGTCGGTGGATAGCGGCGGCTTTACGGAAACACTTGCAGGTCTCGCGCCTCAGTGGAGCTCACAACCGGGGGAGTTGCCTGACAAGATGGGGGCCTGCTGCAGCAAGCCACATACCTCGGATGCAAACGTTCAAACTTCTAGCGCCTCCGACCCCAGTACATCCTCTCCAGAGAGTCCGGCCACCTCCTTGTTTGAATACAGAACGGGCGACCTGCGTGATGCGAATGTGGACGGCATCTGCGTTGGGCTGACTGCGGAGTGGTTCCGCAATCTTAACAACAGCCCATCAACCCGAATGAGTGCGCTCACACCCGGATCGCAAACGCACGCCTCAGCGGCTGAACGGCAGCAGCAATATCAAAATCTCAAGGATCAGTTGCGGAGCAGGGGAGCAGGATCTTCTCAGGCCGACCTTCAGGCACAAAATACCATTTTGGAGGACGCAGGCTTGGAACCGGCTGGAGAAGTGAAGAGATTCGAATTCGGCAAGTCTTCGAACGTCATGCGCATGGTGAACGAAATCAACGAAGATGGATCGAACCATTTGCTCAGCTTGTATTTTGCCGAAGGCGGCGCACACACGATCGCGACGTCGGCCTCGAATGGAAGGACCACGGTTTTCGACCCTAACTATGGAGAATTTACTGTTCGATCAGATCCGGACCGGATGGCTTCATTGTTACAAAGCCTCGCCAATCGTTACAGGAATCCCAACGGGCAGCATTTATCGACAATCACGACGCAAAGGATGCAGTGAGTTGGGCCTTCATGCCGGTGGTGATTGGCGCCTTCTGTGAAGGCACGGATACGTCGGCCGGCGGTCGCGGCGTCGGGGGCCAAATCTGCGGCGGATAGCCGGCTGCGTGCCGGCTGGCGAGTGTGCTGGCATCGAAAGCGGGGGCGCCGGCCCCCCGCTATCCATGACGGCCGGCACAAATTGCAATTCTGTTTCGGAATGACCGCCTGCGGTTTTCAACTGACGTCGCCAAGAAACAATTGCTGCGGCGACAATCCATGCCGTCCGCTATCAAACCACGCGCTTGATCCAGACCGACTGTGCGCAGGGTATGACTTTCCACGACATCAGCTTTCGTTCGAAGCACGTAAAACCGACGCATCTATAATGGTTCAGCCAGGATGTGACCCTCACAAGCAGCCGGGGATCGGGCAGGCTCCGCGTTTGCGATGCGATCTGGATCGTCGAGCGGAAGAACTCAGCATCGCGCTCCCTGGGCGTCAAGCGAAAGACGTCGGCAGTTTCCATGATCGGGTCGCCGGTCTGGCAGATTTAGTTATGGATCGCCTGCCCGATTTTCGCATCCGCCAGGTCCCGGAGGACGCAAAGGAGGATCGTTATGGTCGTAAGGCGCTGCTGGCCGTCGACCACGTCGGTTTGAGCCGCCAGCGATTCTTGACCAGGACGATACTGCCGAGAAAGTACGGACTCACGTTAGCGACTGCGCGGCCCTCGCTATATATAATGCATGCACGTCGCCGACTTCGGCATGCCGATTTCCAAGCTCTGTAAGTCTTGTCCAGGCCGAGCCAAACTGATCCCGCTTGTCCGGCGGCCGCCTCGCCGGATTTGTCGTCCGCCGGCCCCGATAAGGTCTCCGGGGCCACCTCGGTCGGCGTCGGAAGCTTGCCGTAAGAAAATCTGGCAGTATCTGGATCAAGGTAGGATCACCGGTTGTGGTCGAGGATCCGCCGGCACCAGGCTACGGAGCAAAAGATGGAAGAGGTTTTGTTTCAGAAGTCGTTCTATCAGGTCTGGCAGCTTCAGATGCAGGCCGCTGTGGCCGACGTGCAGAAACTTGATGGGAAGCTGTTCAAATACCCGTCGCTCGGAGGCGTCCTCCAGTCGATCTCAGAAAAATACAACATCGAGGTGGTCCGTTTCCAAGGCCAGATGACCGCCGAAAGGCGAACAGAAGAACGGCAGCGCCAGGATGGCTGGGGCGACTATCGGATGATGAAACGACATGGCTCGACGTCAGCATCCCCTTCGTGGGCAAGGCGGAGACACTGAGGATTGGGCCCTCGTCCATGACGCTGTTGGATCGCCGAGCAACGATTGAACGCAATACGCTGACAATCAGCGTGGTGGACGATGACCGGACCGAAGCCGTCTTGCAGAACTTCAAACAGATGGTCGAGGGTAATCTGCAAACGTTGCGCGCAGAATACGAGCGTAACAAGCCACAGCTTGAGCAAGCGATCCAGCAGGCCGCTTCTCAGCGAAAGGCCCAAATCGAAGCCGAGGATGCGCGCGATAAGAGTCGCAGCGCCCGCGTGACAAACTAAGGGGCGGTTCGTGTCCGACAATGACGCCGCAGGTGGTCTGCCTGAACTCCCGAAAGGCAGTAAGGCCAGTGGTGCCGCCCGGTTTATGCTGAACACCGCGGGCGGTGCGATTCCGTTCGTCGGCGGGATTTTAGCGGCAGGTGCGGGTGCATGGTCGGAGCGGGAGCAAGCGCGGATCAATGATTTCCTGAAACATCTCGCCGACATGCTTGCCGCCAAGATGAAGGAAAAGACGCAGACGATTATGGAGCTGACCGCCCGGATCGACATGCAAGACGAAAAGACGGCGGAGCGGATACGAAGCGAGGAATATCGATCGCTGCTGCGCAAGGCTTTCCGCGACTGGGCAGCGGAAAGTGATGAAAAGCGGGTGCTTGTCCGCAACCTCCTGAGCAATGCGGCCGCCTGAACGCTGGCGAGTGATGACGTGGTGAAACTGTTCCTGCAATGGATCAAGGACTACTCCGAGCTGCATTTCGCGATCGTCGGCGCCATCTACAATTCCGCGGGCATCACGCGCGGCGGGGTCTGGGACGAGCTGGGCCGGAAGCCGGTGCGCGAAGATTCCTCGGACGCCGATCTGTTCCGGCTGTTTTCCGGGATCCAGCACGGGCGGCTTGGTGCGGCAGCACCGCCAAACCGACTGGCAGAGGAATTTTCTGGCGAAGCCGACGCGGAAGGGAGCGCCTTTACCGAAAGGCACACAGCGAACCATGAAGTCGGCATTCGATGACGGCGAGCAATACGAGCTGACGGCAAAATCGAGTTCAAAGAGGCGAGCTAGGCAGCAAAAAGGGCACCCCGTGAGAGGCGCCCTCGTTGTTAGAACAGCCTGCTGAGCAAGGCTAACATCGAAGCCAGATGCACATTGCACCCGAAACCAAGACGGTAGGTCTTACCGCAGGGCTGGCTGGCTTCGAGAGTGAGCAACACCGTCATGGTGTATCTCCATCTCCTGTACGAGGGTCCCTTTCGGTACGTGCCTTCATACATTGGGCCAGTAGGCCGGGGACTGTTCGTTGCGTGCTCTGGTCGCCCCCAACACACTGCACGTATTTCAGCCAGAAACGTAGTGCAACTTTGCGGCGATTCAATGGTCGAACCGTTTGCGGAAAGTAAATGCCAGCCACATTCACAAGCGCGAGTCTCCAATTGAAGTTTCATAGTTGGATGGGTCGCAGACATTTGCGCCTCGACGCGCTCGATGAGATGCCGTAAACGTTGAGCGTGGTCTTGATGTCTTCATGACCCACCAGGGTCTGAATGCGTTTCAGGCTTACTCGGTTGTCGATATTCGCGCTGCTCGAGTTTCCGTCTGAGATAACCGCGCGCGTATCCTCACCGGCTGGGAAGACGCTTGGCTACGCAGTATCTCTGCCTAGGTCGTCGGGAGCGCCCAAAACCTGGACGGTGCGTATGAGCGACGAGGACAATTTGAAGGTAGGCCAAGCAGCTTAGCGCAATTGCTTGGCTACTTGGCGTCCTCCAGTGGATTGTCACTCGCGGCGACAGCCCTACTCCTTCGTAGGCTTGGGCGGTGGCGGTGTTGGAGCTTGAGCCTTCACCATCGGTGCAGGCGCAGGCGGCCTCTGCTTAACCTGTGAGGTCTTGATTTCGTACGAGTCCTGACGGCTCATGATTTTGCCGTCCATCGCGTAGCCGTCATTTGTCCTGTGCTTATTGGTCATTGCTGCGTCCTCCCGACGGCGGCGCATTTGGGGCTGGCGGCGTTCTCGGCGCGAGGATTGGCGTTGGCGCTGCTGGACGCGTCTGAGTTTGAGACGTGCCTGGGTTGTGGCCGCCTTTCACGACGTAGCCTTCGGTAAGGGGTCCAACCGGGGGACGTGGCGGGTTCGTCATTTGCTTGTCCTGGCCTGTATGGGAACTCTACATCGATATTGTCCATCTTCCGTGCAGGGTACACGCGCGGCGCTTCGAATAAAACCGCTCCCTCGAAATCGTAGACGATCACGTCACGGAGCCGCAGTTCTCGCTGCTTTTCGGTTTCAGAGAACGCCTCAACCCACCCGGCACAGGTTATCTTTTCTTCGAAGTCTCGAACATGGACATACTCGACCTCGGCCCTGCCGGAATTGAAGGTGAAGTCCCAGACGTCCTCGTCGCCATATCGCTTCGTGGCGCCTATCTTGCGCGGCGACTTGATCGAAAAAACTCGCCCATTCAGCGGCCAAATGGCATGTAGGCTCTCCTCCACCCGGTGGGGCGTAGCTGCGCGCGTCCCGCATCGTGCTGAAGCTCGCAACTCCCAGCGCCGGATCGTGGCGGATGAGGCGCCCGACGCCGAAGATATCTCCACCAGCGTTCTCCGCCGTTCGGGCCAGGTAGAATTCGCTTGTTCGCTCGAACTGACGATAGGTGAGCATTTCTCCCGCAGCTATGTCGTCCGGGGTCGAAAACCGGTTGGGGATACCGAAAATTTCGAGCTCCGCCCGGCGTGCATGCTCATATCGGGGGTCGCCCCAATTTACCCGCTCGACAAGAAGACCGTCATGATGCGCCACTTGCCTGCTCCGACCAATAGCATTTCGTCCAGACGATCAGCGCCGGACCACAACTCTGCGCCGAGCTTGCCCGCGCTGGCTTCGATCGCGGCCAGCACTGGGATGACCCGCTCTTTCGCACATTCGGGATGCAGCAGGGTCAGCTTCAGAGCTGCGAGACCCCGGTAAACTGTCTTCCCGATGACCGCGATTCGATCATTCCAGAGCGGCCAGGAAGCTGCCGATTGACCTCGTTGATGAGCGCGTCCGGCAGGCTCTGCCCAGCGGGTCGTCATCGGAACAATACGATATTGGTTTCGGGCCGGACCAGCGATTCGAGCTCCGTCGATTTCTCATCTCCTTCGCGGCAAATTGCGCTTGGGCAAGCATCAGGTCGAGCAGTTCGCCCACATGTTCCCTGCCGAGCGCCCGCAGCGACATGAACACCTTCAAGGCATCGAACCGGCGCGTCGTTTGCAATGACTTCCCGACCAGATTCGGTCCGAGACTATCGGCCTTATCGCTCGGGCTGAGGTAAGCAATCGACCGGTCGCAGCGTCGCACGCCTGCGAACCATGAAGACTCCGCAGCTGATCGACTGGAACAGCATTTTGTGGAAGTCGATTGAGACGGAATCGGTGAGTTCGACACCGCGCAAAAGTGGCGCGTGATCGCTCAGCAGCAGCGCGCCGGCGGCGGCGGCATCCAGGTGGACCCACACGTTCGCGCCTTGGGCCACACGCGCGCATTCCTCGATTCGATCGATTGAGCCGCATTCGGTGGTGCCGGCCGTCAGCACCAGCGCGATCGGACGATGACCTCGATTGGCCTCGGACCGTATCGCCCGGTCGAGCCGGTCCGCGCTCAACTTGCCATCGCGCTCGGCCTCGATCGGCACGACTGCGGATTCGCCGAGATCCAGGATGTGGGCACTTCTGGCGACTGAGAAGTGCGCAAGCTCCGAGCACAGAATGCGCCACCCCGTGCCTCGGCCGGCAAGCCGGATATCCTCACAGTATTCTGTTCGCTCGCCTGGGCGTGATCGCGAGCCAGCATCAGCCCCATGAGATTAGCCTGCGTTCCTCCACTCGTGAACACGCCATCACCGGCCGCGCCGAACCCCACGAGATCGCTCAACCAGCGCACTACATGGCATTCCAACGCCGTTGCAGATGGGCCTTGGTCGAACGAATCCAGCGACTGGTTGCTCGCGCTGATCAGAAACTCCGCAACCAACGACGGCAATATCGGCGCGGAATGCATATGCGCGACATAGTGAGGATGCGAGACTGAGACGAAGTGCGGCATGATCCGCTCGCGCACCTCCAGCATGACGGCATCGAGACCGCGGCCGGCGGCCGGGCACACTTCGAGCGACGCCAGCAGGTGCTTGAGCTGGTCAAACTTGATGCCGCTGGTCGGAGCAGATTGCTCGTCCCAACTTTCCATCACGTGATCGATGACGCGCTCCATGGCGTAGACGAAAGCGGCGCGGGTGCTTTCATTGGTCGCTGGGAACAGACCCAAGTGATGCGCTTCACCGGTGGGCACCTGTCAGCTCCTTACTGAACGCCGGCCCATCGCAACAGGCGAGGAGGCATCGGTTATGTCGGCGGCTGTCGCGCCTTGACGCGCGCCCCTGGAAAAGGTCGCACAGCGCAAGACCAAGGGAGGAAGTAGAGTCGAGGAGAGGCGCGGTGATGCGCTTGTTGCGCGTTCCGTTTCCTCTCCCCGCTCATCAAACCGGACGTGCAGTTTTCCCGCATCCGGCTTTCCGACAGGTCTCGTCACAAGGCGCACGTCGGCGACACTTTGCGCACGCGGTTCAGCACAAGTACGCCAGGGTTCCCATAGATCTGATCAGAGAACCGTCTGACGCCACGTCCTGGCGTCTTATGTCGTCTGCGCAGAAAGGCGAGCACGCGGTCGAAGACGTGTCGATCAACGGCCTGATGAGCCGTAGCAAGAGAGCCATAGCTGAAGTAAGCGGACCAGCCGCGCAGAAGGCGGTTCAGTCGTGCTTGTACTTCGGGCCAAGCGCCCTTGTTGCCCGGCGTCAGCAGTACGCTGACCTTCCTCTTGATCCGCAGCACGCTTTTCTTGGACGGAGCCGCGCCAAGATACCACCGTCCGCCATTGCGGAAGCGGCGGGGTCCGAGCGTGTACCCAAGGAAGTCAAAGCTTTCCAATCGGGCATTCTTCACCGAGGTTTTAGTCTCGTTGAGTGTCAACCCAAGCTTGGTCATCACCGCTTTCGTCCACGTCAATGCGTCTTCCGCGTGGCCGCGGCTGAGAATGACGAAGTCGTCGGCATAGGAGATAATCTGGCCATGGAATGCTTCACGCCGACCGCTGAGACGCCAATGCTTCAGGAACCGGTTCATGTAGATGACGGAGAGCAGCGGACTGATGACGCCGCCCTGTGGCGTGCCACACTTGTTGCTCTTACCGCCGCTCGTGCGCCGTTTCCCGTTGCTATCCCGCTCCTCGACCGGTACTCGCAGCCATAACTTAATCAGCCGCAGCACATTCCGGTCGACGATGCGTCGGGCCACCGATTTGAGGAGGTCCGAGTGCGGAATCGTGTCGAAGTATTTCGACAAATCGGCGTCAACAACGTCCGTGTAGCCCCGGCACATAAGCCGGTGCACTTCCTTGACGGCATCGACCGCGTTGCGGCGCGGGCGATATCCATAAGCGCCGTCCTCAAAATCCGCCTCGAAGATCGGCTCCAGCACGATCTTTGCAGCAGCTTGGACGACCCGGTCCCGGATTGTAGGGATACCGAGCGGACGTTCGCCGCCGCCGGGCTTCGGGATCATCACCCGCCGCACCGGATCGGGCCGATAGGTCTTCGTGACGAGTTCATCGCGCAGGCCAGCCAACCATGCTTCGAGTCCCGCGTCGATCTGCTCGAAAGTTATTCCGTCCACTCCTGGCGCACCCGCGTTGGCGCGGGCCAGCTTGTAGGCATGGCTCAGAATGTCCTCGCGGCAGATCTTGTCGTACAGCACGTAGAAGCGGAAGGCAGGCTCCGCCTTCGCTTTGCAATAAAGCTTTCTCTGAAGGCTCCTGATCTTATCGGGCGTTTCAAGGCTCATCGCCAATCTACCCTTTCCCTCGCCATCTTCAAAAGCGCACCTGAAGTCAGGGTCCTTTCCTCCGCCGGAATTACCCGGTTTCATCGGTACCTTTGACCCTGTCCGACTCCCGTCCGGTCCATCGACTACTCAATGCTGAAGGCGCGACCTTCGACCAAGACGGGTCTCCCCCGATTACCCGTACTAGCTTTCCAACGTGCCGTGCCCATTACCCCGGTGAACCAGACAGGTGCGTGCGTCGATTGCTTCCCTGTCCGCACGGCCTTCCCCGCCATACGATCGGGTCGGCATTCACATCGTAACTTTCGAGGCGTGCTCAGGCTTCACTCACGTTACGGCCCGCTGGATTGCTCGGCCGCCTAAAGCGACCTTTGTCACGAGGCTTCGATCCGTCCGATTGCTCGTCCAAACCGCTCGTCAGCTACCAGATCAATCGACAACTCTCTGGGTGGATCCTTCCTCCACTGGTAATACGCGCCGTCGGGGCGCACCGAACGGTCGTACGGAAACGGCTATTCCTGCGGTTGATCACCCGCTCCGTTTCGACGGTCTTGTGGTTGTCGCTGCTCATTCAACACTTCCTCTACTTTTCAGACGGCGTTTGCGGTGGTTGAGAAGGGAGGGGCGACCGCACCACGCAGTGAAAGCCGAGGTGACTGGTTGACGTATCGATCGGCTCAGGTTGCCGAGCCGCGGGGCGATAGCGCCGGCAGTAGTTCGGCGCACAGAGATGCGAGCCCCCTTCAGGACCTTGCGCGGAATCCTGATCGCGGGCCGGCAGGGATCGTAGCTCGCCGCCTCGCGGCCGCCGCGCGGGTTCTGTGGGATGCAGCAGGGCTTCGCGGCGTCGGCCTCGTGGCGGGCCGACCACCAGTCGGCGGTCCACTCCCAGACATTGCCGATCATGTCGCATACGCCGTATCCGTTCGCTGGGAATGCGGTCACCGGCGAGGTGCGATCGAAGCCGCCTTCGCAGAGATTCTGGATCGGAAAGCTGCCCTGCCAAATGTTAGCCATGTGCTTGCCGCCGGGCGTCAGGGCATTGCCCCAGGCGTACTCCTCGGCTTCTAGCCCACCGCGTGCAGCGAATTCCCATTCGGCTTCAGTGGGGAGTTCCTTGCCGGCCCATTTGGCATAGGCGAGCGCGTTCGAATATGCGACGTGGACGACGGGATGCTCGCCGAGCACATCGATGTTGCCGCGCGGACCGTAAGGACGTCGCCAGTTCGCGCCCCGCATAAAGGTCCACCATTGGCCCAAGTCCCGCAGGTTGTGCACCCGGTGCGGCGGCTCAAACACCAGCGAGCGGGCGTAAAGCATATGCGGCAGCGCACCGGGATAGTGTGCCGGATCCGGTGTTGTCTCGGCCACCGTGATGTGGCCGGTCTCCTTCACGAACGAGCGAAACTGCGCGTTGGTGACCGGGGTACGGTCAATCCAGAAGCCGTCGACCCTGACCCGGTGCGACGGGGCTTCCTCCCGATAATGATGATCGGAGCCCATGCGGAACTTGCCGCCCGGAATCCAGACCATGCCGTCGGTCCGAATATCCCGCGGAGACTCAGCGCGCCCGAGGTCGATCTGGAAGATGGCGGTCCACCCGCATATGCTTATCGGGGACAGTAATCCCAGAAGTCCTGCGTCTTGGACGGATCGGTGTAGTACCAGCACATGCCCGGCGCCGGCGGCGCACCCGCCCATGTCGCCGCGGCCGCAGCTCCGACAAAGCCAATCGCCGCGCCCTCCGCCACTGCTCCCCCAATCGGCCAGCCATACCAGCCGGGTCGCGCCCACGGGCCAGGCCGCGCGCGTTTTCTTGCCATTTTTCATCTGCCGCCCGGATCCATCTGTTCTCTCTATGACGCGCAAATTCTACGCGGATCACAAACACGCTGTTCACAGCGTTGAAAGTTAGCGGCGACGTGACAAGAGGTCTGTCGGTATTTGCCGAGCAGGCGCCGTCCCTGCCTTATGTCACGCTCCGCTAACCTCACTGGCCAGCCACGGCCTCAACTTGCGATGGTAGCCATGCCTAAGGGAGGGAGGGTGCCCCAGGCACGTCGAGGGTGTGCATTGTTCGTGCCAGCGAATACTCGACAGTCGGGGAGCCGCCGGGGATCGGGCTCATCGTGGAAGGGACGGTAGCCGTAGAGCTGGAGTTCCTGGAGAACCTGATCGGTCGGGGATGAGCTGTGGTGCGGCTCGAAATCGTCGTCGTTGCTGGTGGTCATTGCGGCTTTCCTTCGTCGGATCGACCGCGCCCATCGCGGCCTTCATGGCGACGAAGGCGGCAGGCGGAACGGAATTGCACCCGCAGCGCAGCGGAGGGCCGGAGCCTTGGCGGAGGACCGAAGGGGGCCGACTATTTTGCCTCGCGATGTAAAGGCGGCTCCGCGGCCGACGGAAAATAGTCGGCCCACGAGGTTGCCGGTCCGGGCCGCTTGCCGCCCGATCGCCGTCTGAGAAGGCCGTGGGGGCGGTCCTCTCCGGCGCTGCGGGGAAGCATGACCGCCAGCCTCGCAGCAACGAAGCGGCCGCGTCGCCCTCATCCCGTTCCGGCTATGCCGCCAGCTCCATAAAGCGCGCGACGTCCCGCGCCGCGATCTGCACGCGGCTCGCGGCGCGAAGGGCGTCAGATCCGAGCAGGCGAAGATCCTCGTTGAAGTCGCCAAGTTGTGGCGAGATCACGATTGCCTCGATCCCGGCCTCCTGAGCCCGATCGATCAAGGTAGCCATGGCGCCGTCACCGGCAGGATCGTCGTCGCGGACGATGTAGAGTCGGCGAAGCGTGTCCGGGAGAAGAATGGCGGAAAGATGCGCCGCCGAGAGGGCTGCGACCATCGGCATGGTGGGCAGAACGCTGCGGAGCGATAGCATCGTCTCGATGCCCTCGCCGGCCGCCATGACTTCGCCAGCCACACCAAATCGAACGGCGTGACCAAGCAGGTCGCCCATCGCCCGTTTCGGCGTGTCGATCCGCGCCTTGCCGAGCGTTGTCTCGCTGAAGCCGTCGGGGTCAAGCCAGGTGCGATGCGCGCCGGTCGGGTCACCGGAGAGATCGGTGACGGTGGCGATCATCGCCGGCCAGATCTCGGTCGGGCTGTGATCGTCGGGCCGGTAGTAGCAACGTGGGTGAAAGCGCAGACTTCCGATCTCGTGCAAAGCCGTAATGCCGCGATTGCGGAGATACGCTTCTACGAGCGTGCCCACGATCGGCTACGACATGCCGAAGAGTCGCCGCGCCGCCGCTGGCGATAGCGCCCTCGACCTTGGCGTTCAGCAACTGCTCGAAGGCCGTGAACAGCACACCTTGCAGGTCGATGGTGAGCGCGACCAGCCGGTTCAGGAAGGTCGTGATCGGCGGCAGCTCGTCCTTGATGCCGTTCGCGTCCGTGAGCCTCAAGCCCGTGGCATCCTCGAACATCTCGAGCGAGCAGCCTTCGACCTTGCCGCGCACGAGCAGCAGATAGAGCTGGCGCAGCGCATCGCGGGCATAGTGGCTCTCAAGATTGTCCTCGGGTCGGAACAGACCCTGCCCGCCGGTCTGACGCTGGCCGCGCGTGATGGCACCAAGCGTGTCGAGCCGTCGCGCGATGGTCGAGAGGAAGCGCTTTTCCGCCTTCACGTCGGTCGCAATGGGGCGGAACAGCGGCGGCTGCGCCTGGTTGGTGCGGTTCGTTCGACCAAGACCCTGGATCGCGGCATCGGCCTTCCAGCCCGGCTCGAGCAAATAATGGACGCGAAGCCGGCGATTCCGCGCCGAGAGCTCGGCGTGGTAGCTGCGGCCCGTGCCGCCGGCCTCCGAGAAGACGAGGATACGCTTCATGTCGTCCATGAAGGCGGCGTTCTCGGCGAGATTGGCGGAGGCGGCACGGTTCTCGACGGCAAGGCGGTCACCCCTACGCACCACCCGGCGCGAACGTCCGGTCACTTCCGCCACGAGGTCCGTGCCGAAACGCTGCACGATCTGGTCGAGCGCGCCGGGAACAGGCGGAAGCGAAGCGAGCCGCTCGATCAGCTCATTGCGACGGGCGACGGCCTCGCGGCTCTCGACCGGCTGGCCGTCGCGGAAGACGGGCCGCGACGAGAGATTGCCCTCGCTATCGGTGAAGGGCTCGTAGAGCTGCACCGGGAACGAATGGGCCAGGTAATCCAG
>NZ_JACMYP010000255.1 GCF_020889705.1 Bradyrhizobium altum
CGCGAGGTAGAGGCAGGCTTCGGCGCCGTAGAGACCACCGACGACGGCGCCGAGCGCGGAGCCGAGCGGGCGGGCGCCGTAGCTCATGATATTGATCGCGGAGACGCGGCCGAGCAGCGAGGGCGGCGTCACCGATTGCCGCAGCGTGGTGGTGGAGATCACCCACAGGATCGGGCCGACGCCGAGCAGGAAGAAACCGAGGCCCGCGAGCAGCGGCGTCGCAATCCAGGTGGTCAGCGCCATCACGAGTGAGGCGACGAGGCCGGTGACCGGGCCGAGCCCGATCACGGTGCCGAACGCCAGCCGCTTCATCACGCGGGTTGCGAACAGCGCGCCGACCACCATGCCGACCCCGTACATCGCGAGCGTCGTACCGACGCCGGTCGCGCTGAGCCCGAGATGGCGCACCGCATACGGCACGAACACGGCGAGCAGCAGGAAGGACGCAGTGTTGAAGATGAACTGGGTGATGAACACCGGCCGCAGCAAGGCGTGATGCATCACGAAGGCCGCGCCTTCCTTGATGTCCTGCATCGGATGACGTCGCGGGGCAGGCTGGCGTGTCGGCTCGTAGATCCCGGCGAGCAGGACGACCGCAATCGCCGACAGCGCCGCGGCAAAGCCGAATGCGGGCGCAGCGCCGACCCAGCCGACCAGCACGCCGCCGAGCGCGGGTCCGCTGGCGAAAGCGACGGTGCGCGCAAGTTCGATACGGGCATTCGCCGCCGGCAATTGCTGCGAGGTCACCAGGGACGGGACCAGCGCAGGAGCTGCGACGCTGTAGGCAACCGTGCCGCAGACCGCGATGAAGCCAAGCAAAGCGAGCAGCGGCAAGGTCATCGCGCCGAACCACAGCAACAGCAGGATCGCGGCAAGGGCCGCGGCGCGCAGCGCCTCGGAGCCCGCCATCACCCAGCGCCGCGACACGCGGTCAGCCAGCAGGCCGGCGGGAATTGCAAACAGGATGAAGGGCAGCGTCAGTGCGGTCTGCAACAGGCCGGTCTGGCCTTCGCCGACGCCGAGCACCAGCACGGCGACGATGGGCGCGGCCGCAAGCGCAATCTGCTCGGCCGATTGCGCGGCGAGGTTGGACCAGGCCAGGCGATTGAAGGTGGCGGGCAGGCGCGGCGTATCGGCGGACATGGCAGAATCCTTGAGGAAATTCGATCTGGCCATAGTGTGTGGTTGGAAGACGCCCGATCCCACCCGTTTCCCGACAACGCCAAAAACAAGGCCCGCCGTGAGAGGCGGGCTTTTCATTGGACAACGAAATTCGCTCTGCAACCGCATCGGACGTGCGTTCCCTCTCCCGCTTGCGGGGGAGGGTTAGGGTGGGGGTCTATCCGCGAGTCGCATCGTGGAGAGAGCCCCCACCAGGATCGCATCTTCGATGCGATCCGACCTCCCCCGCAAGCGGGAGAGGTGAAGCGCATCTGCCGTCAGACCGCTTCACAGCGGTTTGGCAGCCGGGGTAAGTTGGCCGGTGATGGTCCCGACGAGAGCGGTTGGCGCGCTTTCGACGCTCACTGCCGGTGTTTCGGCGACCTCCGTCTTGCGCTGCGCCAGCGCGCTGGTCAGGCTGGTGAGCGCGTCGGGGCCGGCCGGGAAGCCTGCCTCCGAGAGGATCTTGTCGATCATCGGCTTGAACGCCGAGACCGACAGCAATTGCGCGGCGAGGCCGTCGCCGAGCCCGAGGCCGCCATTGCCGTTGGCGTGGCCGTTGGCGCCGCCGCGGCCGAGCATGCTGCCGGTGTCGAAGATCCGGATGTCGGAGATCTTCTCGATCGGCTTCACCGCCTCGGCGAGCGCGCTCGGGATCACGTTGATCCGCGCGAGATTGAGATCGTAGGCGATCATGTCAGCGCTCAGCTTGTTGCGCGCCTCCGCCTTCAACGTCGCGACTTCCGCTTCGGCCTGGCCGAGCGCCTTGACGCCGGCGGCGCGGGTGGTGGCTGCGTTGGCGTCGGCTTTCGCCAGCACGTTGGTGGCCTCGGCCTTGTTGGCCGCAGCCTGCTTCTCGGCTTCCGCCATCACGGTGATCGGCATCGCATTGGTCTCGGCAACCTTGCGCGCCGCGATCACGTTGATGATCTTGTCGCGCTCGGCGACCTCGGTGGCGCGAGCGGTGGTGACCTTTTCCTCGGCTGCGATCGCGAGTGCGCGTGCGGTCTCGGCGATGGTCTGGGCTTCCGACTGCTCCTTGCTCTTGGTCGCGACCGCGATCGCTGCCTCCTGCGCCACGATCTGGAGCTCGCGGTCGGTTTCGGTGGTGCGGCGCTTCACGGCAAGATCGGCCTCGATCTTGCGGGTGTCGCGCGCCTGGTTGGCCTCGGTCTGCTTGTTGGCGACCGCGAGCTCCTGCTGGATGCTCGGCCTCGTTCTGCAGGGCGGTCTGTTCGACCTGCGCCGTTTGCGCCCGCATCGCGGCGGTCTTGTTGGCAATGTCGCGCTGCTGGGCGAGTTCCGCCTCGCGCTTGGTGCTTTCGATCGTCAACGTGGTCTGCCGCGCCACCAGATCCTGCTGCGCGATATTGACCTCGGTGGTGCGGACGATCTGGTTGCGCTCCTGTTCGCGCTCCTTGGTGATCTTGGTCAGCGTGGTCAGGCCGTGCGCGTCGAAGAAATTGCTCGGGTTGAAGTGCTTGATGTCGCTCTGGTCGAGCCGTGTCAGAGACACCGATTCAAGCTCGAGACCGTTGTTCTGGATGTCGGCGCCGACCGCGTCCTGCACGGCCTTGACGAAAGTCGCGCGCTGCTCCTGCAATTCCTCGAGGTTCATGGTCGCGGCGACCGAGCGCAGGCCGTCGACGAACTTGGCCTCGACCAGCTCGCGGAGCTCGGCCGCGTCATTGGTGCGGTTGCCGAGCGTCTGCGCGGCCAGCGCGATCGACGAAGAGTCGGGTTTGACGCGCAGATAGAACTCGGCGCCGATATCGACGCGCATGCGGTCCTTGGTAATCAGCGAGTCCGGACCGCCGCGCGCGACCTCGAGCCGCAGCGTCTTCAGGTTCACCGCGGCGGTGGAGTGGAAGATCGGCAGCACGAGCGAGCCGCCGTCGAGCACCACCTTCTGGCCGCCGAGGCCGGTGCGCACATAGGCCTCATCGCGTGTCGAGCGCTTGTAGAGTTTTGCGAAAAGCAGGCCAATGACGAGGATAGCGAGGACGCCAATGGCGACGGGTACAGCAAGTTCCCACATATGTTATGCCCTGTTGGAAGATTGTTGTTGTTCAATAAGGTCGGAAGGAGCGGCGATCGCAATGAATCCTTTGGCATCGCGGTCGACCAGCAACACGCTGGCGCCGACCGGCAATGCCTCGGACTCTGCGCTGGCCCGCGCCGACACGGTGTGCCAGTTGCCGAAGACATCCTTGAGACGGACCCTGCCGGGCAGGCCCTGATCGAGCGGGCCGACCGACACGGTTGCGACCTTGCCGACAAAGTCGTTGTCGTTGACCGCATAGCTCTCGTCGCGCGGAATGATGCGGGCGAGGCCGCGGCTCGTAGTTCTGATCACGGGGATGCTGACTGCGGCAGCAATCACCGCGGCAATCGAGACCGGAATGGCGGTGCCTGCAGCATGCGCCAAGCCCTGAAGCAGGAAGCCTCCGATCGAGAATATGCCAAGTATCAGGATGATCAGGATCAGGAGGGGAAGCCGCCCGGCGTTGATCCAGAGAAACAGGCCACTGAGAGCATTGTGGCTCTCGGCCTCGACCGCGAAATCCTTGCCGACGAGTTCGCTGATCGAAAGTCCGACCATGGTGGTCAGCAGCTCGATACCGCCAAGTGCCACCATGATCGCAGCCGCGACCGCGAAGGGCCGCACGTCCGGGGCGAGCAGAATGTCGCCAACTGCACTCATTTTTCTGACTTGATCCTTTCAAGCCGCGCCGCGATTTCCTTTTCGCGGTGCAGGCGATCGAGTTCGTCGAGCTCCTTGTCGCCGAGCACGCTTGCAGCGGGAACACCGGTGACCCGGGCAATCGCCGCCATGGCGCGTTCGGCACTCAATGTATTGGTCGTCGATGGGCCCCGGCTGGTTTCGTCCTTGGCCTCGCGGATCAGACTTTGTTCGAGATCGGCTAGTCGCGCCTCTGCCTCGCGGCGCGCGCCGAGCATGGCTTGCAGCGCCTTGATCTGCTCGTCGATCTCGAGCTCGATGAAATCCATCGCGCGTTCCAGCGCGATCACCTGCGACTCCAGGTCAATTTGCCGTGCGACGCCGGCGCGTGCGAGATCCTCGCGACTTTCCGCAAGTGCGAGACGGATCTTCTCGTTCAGAGCAGTCGTCTCGGTATCCAGTTCTTCGCGCCGCCTCTTCAAGCGGAATTCTTCGGCGCGCGACTTTCCGAGCGCATAGCGCGCCTCGTCGGCGCCGGCGTCGATTTCGCGGATCGCCTGCTTGACCAGCGCGACCTTGTTGTTGCTCTCGACGTTGTCGATGGTCTGACTCGCGATGGCGGCAAGAAGCCGGCCCATGCGCGCAAGGATGCCTTCGTGAAGCATGGTCTTCTCCTCCGGTTGTGCTGATTTCGATTTGACGGCGATGTGGATTTCGTAGCCGCGTCCATCCGAGATCAAATGCGCCGGGAAGGGGCTTTCCCAGCCCGAGACATATCCCGGCACGTCGAACGGCACCAAGACGCGTCCGCTGACAGTGCTAATGGTCAGTGAAGTTGGACCCTTGATCGCAAACAACTTGTCGTCGAGCGGTATCCGGCGGACGGCGGCGCCTGCGATGTAGTTGGCGCGGTCGCGCAGGCCGAGCGTCACCAGCCGTGCGGGCAGGCCGGTTTCCTTGCGGATCCTCTCGTAGGCCTGGGCGTGCAGCGAGACCAGGTTGGCGCCGACGGGCGCGACCTCGGCCAGGATCGCCATCATCCGGTCATAGGCCGCAAAGGTCGCCTCGATCGCCTCGATGCCCGACGGGTCGGGTGCGAGGGCGTAACGCAGCGTTGCGGTTGGCGTCTCGACGGGTAGCTTGATCATGCATCTAACGTAAAGCACTTCTTCAGTACTTTACAAGACAGGCAGTCTGTATCATTTTCGTGAGCCTAGATGCAGTTGCAAATGAGTTGCAATAACGGGAGAGATCGGTCATCCTTGTCGGATGGACGCTCGCACTCCTGAAACGTCTCCTATTTCTGTTGCCGATACCGTGCCAGGGGGCTGGCGGGGCGACGCCGGGCATGCGCGCAGCCTGCCCGAGGTGAATGCGACCGTCGCGGTACCAACCACGGGCGTGTGGTGGCGGCGGCTGCTGGCCTTCGCCGGGCCGGGCTACCTGGTCTCGGTCGGCTATATGGACCCCGGCAATTGGGCGACCGATCTCGCGGGCGGATCGAAGTTTGGCTACACACTGCTGTCGGTCATCTTGCTCTCCAACCTGATGGCGATCCTGCTGCAGGCGCTTTCGGCCCGGCTTGGCATCGCGACCGACCGCGACCTGGCGCAGGCCTGCCGGGCGACCTATTCGCGGCCGGTGAATTTGCTGCTGTGGCTCGCCTGCGAGGCCGCCATCATCGCCTGCGACCTCGCCGAAGTGATCGGCACCGCGATCGCGCTCAAGCTGCTGTTCGGCATTCCCCTGATCGGCGGCGCGCTGCTTGCGGCGCTCGATGCGTTCCTGCTGCTGCTCCTGATGAACCGCGGCTTCCGTTTCCTCGAGGCCTTCGTGATCGCGCTCCTGATCGTCATCGCGGTCTGCTTCGTGGTCCAGATCGCCGCCGCCGCGCCGCCGATTGCCGGCGTGATCGGCGGCTTCATGCCGTCGCGCGAGATCGTCACCAATCCGGAGATGCTCTACATCGCGATCGGCATCATCGGCGCCACCGTGATGCCGCATAACCTCTATCTGCATTCCTCTATCGTGCAGACCCGGGCCTATCCGCGCACCGAGGAGGGCCGGCGCGACGCGATCAAATGGGCGACCACCGACTCCACCATCGCGCTGATGCTGGCGCTGTTCGTCAACGCCGCGATCCTGGTGCTGGCGGCCGCGACCTTCCACAAGAGCGGCCACTCTGACGTCGCCGAGATCGACCAGGCCTTCGAGCTGCTGTCGCCGCTGCTCGGCCTTGGCATCGCCTCGACGCTGTTTGCCGTGGCGCTGCTGGCCTCTGGTCTCAACTCGACGGTGACGGCGACGCTGGCCGGCCAGATCGTGATGCAGGGCTTTCTCGACCTCAAGCTGCCCGACTGGTTGCAGCGGCTGGTGACGCGCGGCATCGCGATCGTCCCGGTCATCGTGGTCGCGGCGCTTTATGGCGAGAGCGGCACCGCGCAGCTTTTGGTGTTCAGCCAGGTCGTGCTGTCGATGCAGCTGCCGTTCGCGGTGATCCCGCTGGTGCGCTTCGTGTCCGACAGGCGGAAGATGGGTGCGTTCGCGATTTCGCGCCCCGTCGCGGTGGCAGCATGGATCGTCGCCGGCCTGATCGTGATCCTGAACGTGAAGCTGCTGATCGATACGATCTTCGGCACCTGGAGCGCCTGACTGAAGAGGCGCTAGTCCTGCGGCTCGGCCAGCGCCTCGCCTGACGCGTCGACGCGCAGCCAGCCCGACGGCGCGAGCCGCTGCTGCGGCAGGAAGCGGCCCTTGTAGTCCATCTTCTTGGAGCCCTCGATCCAGTAGCCGAGATAGACGTAGGGCAGGCCCTGCCGGCGCGCGCGGGCGATGTGGTCGAGGATCATGAAGGTGCCGAGCGAGCGGGCCTCAAGCCCGGGCTCGAAGAAGGAATAGACCATCGACAGCCCGTCGCTGAGCACGTCGGTCAGCGCCACCGCCATCAGCTCGTCGCCGCGCCCGGTGATGGCGCTGTCGGCATTGCGCTTGCGGTACTCGATGATCCGGGTCTCGACATGGCTGTCCTCGACCATCATGGCGTAGTCCAGCACGGTCATGTCGGCCATGCCGCCGTTGCGGTGGCGGCGGTCGAGATAGGCGCGGAAGACCGAATATTGCTCCGAGGTCGGCACAGCGGTGCGCTGCTCGCCGATGATGTCGGCGTTACGGGCCAGTACCTTCCGGAAATTGCGGGAGGGGCGGAATTCGTTGGCGACCACCCGGACCGAGACGCAGGCCCGGCAGGCGTCGCAGGCCGGGCGGTAGGCGATCGATTGGCTGCGGCGGAAGCCGCCGTGGGTCAGCAAGTCGTTGAGATCGCCCGCTTTGTCGCCGACCAGGTGCGTGAAAACCTTCCGCTCATGCCGGCCCGGCAGATAGGGGCAGGGTGAGGGCGCCGTCAGATAGAACTGGGGGGTATCACGCGAGTGCTGGGTCACGTCTGATCGTCGGGCTCCACATACAATACAGGCAGCCGAGTTAGCATCGCCCCCCGGAGGCTAACGGTCAATTGGTTTAGGCGGGCCTAATAGGAGGCCCGCGCGGCCGGGGTGACCTGGGTCCGGACCGAGCTGTTGATCATGACGGTTCCGAGGACGATGTCGTGCAGCAGCCGGCGGCGGCCGTTGAGGAGTCCGACCAGCAGCACCAGCGGCGACAGGAACGAGATCGTCACCCAGAACAGCACCGCGTGGGTGGCGCCGAGCACGAAATAGCCGCGCGCGCCGTACCACGTGCGCAGCTCCAGATCCATCATGCGCATGCCAAGCGTGGCCGAGTGCTGGCCGCCGATCGAGGCGCCATAATAGACGATGGCCCAGACAATCGAGGCCGGCGACACCAGCCAGAACAGCGCCCAGCCGAGGCCGAGCGTGACGACGCCGAAGATCGCAATAAAGATCACCGCCAGGATCACCGGCACCGATAGCACGAAGAGGTCGATCAGGAACGCAAAGACACGCCGCGTCAGCACGCCGCGGAACAGTTCCGGCTGCATCAACGGATCGAACGCATGCGGGGGGAACGCCGCCGTCGTTGCGCCAGGTGCCGCTGTCATTGCCGTAGGACATGACCAACCTCCGATGAAACTCCCGCGCAGGACATGGGAGCACGATGTGCACCTGCCAAGTCCGCGCGAACATTAACTAGCCGAAATATTCCGGCGATTCGGCGGCCGAAACCGCCCGCCTGGTGTAGGCTGGAGGTTGCGTGACGGCGGGGGACATATGGGCACACAGATCGGGTTGCGCTGCCGCTGTGGCGAGGTTCGAGGCGTGGTCACGAACGCCGCGCCGACGGCCGTCAATCGCGTCGTCTGCTACTGCGACGACTGCCAGGCGTTCATGCATCGGGTCGGCCGGGCCGATCTGCTCGATGTCCACGGCGGTACCGACATCGTCCAGGTCGCCCCGGCGTCGCTCAGCTTCATGCAGGGGCATGACAAGATCGCCGGGCTGCGGCTGACGCCCAAGGGGCTGTACCGATGGCACACCACCTGCTGCAATTCGCCGGTGGGCAACTCGCTGACACCTGCCGTCCCGTTCGTCGGAATCGTGGCGCAGGCCTTCGACGGCGGCGCGGTGCGCGTGGACGAGGTGTTCGGCAAGCCAACCGGCGCAATCCTCGGCAAATATGCGATCGGCGAAGCTCCGAACGGATCGACCGGCTTCAACCTGCCGCTGATCCTGCGCGCGATCGGCAAGGTGTTGGGCTGGCGCCTGCGCGGCAAGGCCTGGCCGCATCCGTTCTTCAAGCGCGAGACAAATGAGCCGATCTACCCGCTGAGGGTGCTGTCGCAGGACGAGCGCGAGGCGCTGCGCCCGCTCTGCGGTCCACGTCCAGCCGCGCCGGCCGCACCCGTGTAGCGCCCTTACGATTCCGCCTTGATCTTCTCGGCGGCCTTCGGCGCGAAATAGGTCAGGATGCCGTCGGCGCCGGCGCGCTTGAAGCCGACCAGGCTCTCCATCATCGCGCGCTCGCCGTCGATCCAGCCATTGGCGGCGGCGCCCGCGATCATCGCGTATTCGCCGGACACCTGGTACACGAAGGTCGGCATCGCGAAATGGTCCTTCACGCGGCGGACGATGTCGAGATAGGGCATGCCCGGCTTCACCATCACCATGTCGGCGCCCTCGGCGATGTCGAGCTCCACCTCGCGCAGCGCCTCGTCGGAATTGGCGCTGTCCATCTGATAGGTGCGCTTGTCGCCGGTCAGCGTCTTGGCCGAGCCGATCGCATCGCGGAACGGGCCGTAGAAGGCGGAAGCATATTTCGCCGCGTAGGACATGATCTGGACGTCGCCGAAGCCGTTGTCGTCGAGCGCCTCGCGGATCGCGCCGATGCGGCCATCCATCATGTCCGACGGCGCGATCACGTCGCAGCCGGCCTCGGCCTGGGTCAGCGCCTGCTTCACCAAAACCGCAACCGTCTCGTCGTTGAGGATCTTGCCGCCCTCGATCAGCCCGTCATGGCCATGACTGGTGAAGGGATCGAGCGCGACGTCGCAGAGCACGCCGATATCGGGAAACTCCTTCTTGATGGCGCGCACCGCCTGGCAGACCAGATTGTCGGGGTTGAGGGCCTCCGAACCTTGCTCGTCGCGCAGGGCCGGCTCGGTGAAGGGGAACAGCGCGATGCAGGGGATGTTGAGTTTTGCGGCGCGCTCGGCGTCGCGGACGATCTGGTCGACGGTGAGCCGCTCGACGCCGGGCATCGAGGCCACCGGCGTGCGGGTGTTGTGGCCATCGACCACGAACATCGGCCAGATCAGGTCGTCCGTGGTCAGCACGTTCTCGCGCACCAGGCGGCGGGCCCATTCGGACTTGCGATTGCGGCGCATCCGGATCGTGAGGTCGAGCGAGGGGGAGGCGAGGGCATCAGTCTGGCGCCGCGGCGTATCGCGCAGTTCGATCGGGCGCCCGAATTTGATCGCCATGTCTTGTTCTCCTCGACGGACGGCTGGTCTGGACCTGATATAGGTCTGGTTCTAGCACCTGTCAGGGGCGCCGTCATTGCGCCGCTATTGCACCCCTGTTGCACTCTTGGCGCCCTTGATTTGCCGCAACGGCGATTGATTTTGGGCCCCCGGCGGGCCAAGACTGCGCCATGAACCCCATTTTGCAGCCGCCATGCGGCGATTCGGATGTCTGACACCTCTGCACGCGATCAGGCGCGGGACAACGCCATCTCGGTGAGCGCGATCTCGTCCGACCGGATCGAGCCGGACGACAATGCGTGGACGCGGCGCCTCGTCATCTTCCTGCGCATCATGGCCGTCGTCTCGGTCGCCAAGGGCCTCTATCACTGGGCCCAGGTGACGGGCTTCGTCGGCGGTGAGGAGGAGGCCTTCGAGAACCAGTCGATGGCTTGGCAGACCGCCACGATCTATTTCGCCGTCATCGAGCTCGTCGCCGCCGTCGGGCTCTGGCTCGCGACGCCGTGGGGCGCCGTGGTCTGGCTGACCACCGTGGTGTCGATGGCGGTCATCGAGCTGATGTTTCCGGGCATCTATGGCGGCAGCCTCACCGTGGTCGGGCTCGAGGCCCTGATGCTCGCGGCCTATCTTGCGCTGGCCTGGATGTCGGCGCGCGAACGCCCGCCATAGGCCCGCGCGCTGCAATGGCTTGATGCACTGTTGCCCGGCTGCGACAGCGCGGCGAAGAGCTGACGGTGACAGCCAATATTTGGCAGTCGTGCGCGCAACGAGAAGACAGCGTCGCTGGTTCTGCTAGGTGGATGCCTCAGATCGCATCCCCATTTAAGGCGTCCCATCGCGGCAGCGCCTTTGCGGGACCTGCCGTCGGGACCCATTTCACCGGATCTCGGCGCGTGTGCCGGCCGGCTTTGCGCGGGCCGACGGCGGAACCGATCTGGCCGCGGCGGCAAATGAGGACAGCTCGCGCGCGCCACACGCGTCCCGCCCCGATGCACTCCCATAAAATTTTCGAAGAATTTTCCGGTAACCGATCGGTCACCGTAAAGGGTTCCCTCATACCCGTTACGCCACCGTTTCGAATTCAGACGCTGCTGTTTCCGAATGTGACAGGTGAGGCACACGAAGCGTGAACAAGGGCCCGCCACCGTCAATGAACAGTTGCGAAAAGTCCTTGATCCATGGGCTTAATCCACGATTCACTGTCTTAAATTCATGATCTCTTTATTCTCTTATTTAAGCGGATATTCAAACGGCCCCCTTACGTTGGACCTATCAGGCGGGACACAAGTTTCGTCGAAATAAAGTCGATAAAAACGACAAACAGGGGAAGTGTCATGATGAAAGCCGTTGCGACAACGGCGGCGGATGCCGCTGATCGCGCTACCGGTCAAGCTCCGGTGCAGCCGCTCTATCTCGAAGCCCTGACTTTGGTGGAGCGGCTGCATCGCCGGCTCCTCGACGTCATCAAGGACGAATTCGATCGTCGTGGCCGCGCCGACATCAACTCGGTGCAGGCGCTGCTCCTCTACAATATCGGCGACAAGGAACTGACCGCCGGCGAACTGCGCACCCGCGGCTACTATCTCGGCTCCAACGTCTCCTACAATCTGAAGAAGCTCGTCGAGCTCGGCTTCCTCGATCACCAGCGCTCGCGCGTCGATCGCCGTTCGGTCCGCATCCGTCTGACCCCGCAGGGCCAGGAAGTCCGCAAGATCGTCGATGCGCTCTATCAGAAGCACGTCAAGACGGTCGAGCAGGTCGGCGGCATCTCGAACGAGGAGTTCGCGAGCCTCAACAAGTCGCTGCACCGCCTCGAGCGCTTCTGGACCGACCAGATCCTGTATCGCCTCTGAGCCTTCCTCGTTTTGCCTGATGGCCAAGCCGGCCGCCCAGAAGACCGGCAGCCTCCCTCCAGTCAACGCATCGGTCATGCCCGGCCGATGCGTTTTTCATGCTGCACCTGCGAAAATAAATGGGTCCCGGCGAGGAACCAAGGCGTTCCCTGCGCTTTATCCTGTCTCCCAATGGAGAGGCAGGACATGCTGGTCGAACGCGGGATTGAGGTGCTGAACGTCGAGGTCGTCGGTGACGCCTACGCGATCGCCTCGAATTATCTGCGCAAATCCGGCGTCATTCCCGACACATTCGCGACCAATGAGCGCCTGCTCGGCATCGTCGTGAAGCTGTTCCAGCGCGGTGAGCTGAACCGACTCCGCCTCGCCAACAAGGCGATCGCGAAGTTCGAGGCCGAGACGCTGGTGGTCGCCTGAGCGTCAACCCGGAGACATCAATGGAAGCCGCGATCGATCGGATCATGCAGACGTATGATCTGCTGCTCAACCGCACGTCCGCTGCAAGCGACGAAGCACGGGCGAAGGTGACAGAGTACGTGCAGACGCTGTTCGAGGCCGGCGAGCGCGATACGCATCGGTTGACCGTGTGCGGGCTGACCTATCTGCGTCAGCTCGACGGCAGCACCGACCATGTGAAGGCCGGGTTTACCGGGCTGTAAGGCGTACTTTTCTGTCGTCCCGGCGAAAGCGGGGACCCATAACCACTGGATTGTGTTGTTGAGGCAGGCTGGGGCCCCAGCGTCGCGCAACGATCGCCATCGGTGGTTATGGGTCCCGGGTCGCGCTTCCGCCTTCGCTCGTTGAGCTACGGCGGACAAGTCGCTTGCCCGGGACGACGCGGATGGATTCAATTGTCAAACAGCCACTCGGTATCATCACACGCGAAAGCGGTGATCCAGGATTCCAGAGACGTCTGTGCTTGAGCCGAGAGGCTGCGGCGTACTGGATCGCCCGGTCGAGCCCTACGAGATTCACACATCTGCTCGGAGTTTCCAGCCA
>NZ_JACMYP010000256.1 GCF_020889705.1 Bradyrhizobium altum
GAGAGTGCCTCTGCCGTCCATCTTGCCCTGGTCCGTTGTCGCAATTGCCGGAGCGGCGACCGTGGTCAGTTTTGCGGTAATAGCGGATCACTTTCCGCCCCAGCTTGCTGGTCGTGCCAACGGCGCCTTGAACGTCTTGCACTTTGGCTGGGCCTTTCTGGCGCAGTACGTAACAGGGCTGATTCTGGAGCAATGGTATGCGAATGATGGCCATAGGCCCGTCCAAGCCTATCAAGTCGCTTTTGGTCTCAACGTAGCACTGCAGATCGCGACGTTGGTCTGGTTCGCGTTGCCCTGGCGCCGATCCATCGCTTCGTGGATGAGTTCAATCCTCTTGTTCAGGCCGGCTGATGTTTCCTGCGCTGTCGAGTCAGTTGGGTTGTATGAGGACTCGGTCATCCTCCTGCCCGCGGATGACGATGCGGAGTGGTGAGCAGGCCACTCCCAGCGAACTGACACGATTGACTAGGCCTTAAAATCAATTCTCAGTCTTTATTTTTCTACGCCAGTCTACGATCACCGCCAGCGCTTGTTGCCCTAAGTCGATTGGCGGCTTTTCTAATCATCCCCATCTGAGGGCCCTCGGTAAACGCCGTCATTCGGTGGGGGCGACGGTGGCAATCCATTCCTTTCAGTCGGAGGCGAATTCGCGCGGCGCGCGAATGCTGCGCAGCGCGCTCGGTACCGCGATCGCCGGCAACCTCGAAGATGAATCGATCATCGAGGTGATGCTCAATCCGGACGGGAGGCTGTGGATCGACAGGCTATCGAGTGGCCGTGCCGCTCCTTCTCGCTGCTGGCGACTGGAACGGTCGCAGACGAATTTAGCTCGTCAATGATCGAAACGTGAACCGCGTCCGCTTAGCGGCGTATAATTTTCTTGAGTATCTCGGTCAGCGTCCGAAACTCCTCCCGGGTCAGGGGAGCGAACGTCTCGCTTGAAATCTCACCGACGGTTTCGACGGCGGCGTCCGCTACTCGTCTGCCCTTATCGGTCAGATCGATCTCCCGCCGTCGCGAATCCAAAGGATCTTCGTTACTCTTTATGAGGCCGCGTAATTTGAGACGATTGATAACACCAGTAATGGTGGCTGAGTCGTAGTGTATCAGCCGTCCTAGATGATTTTGGGAGCAAGGTCCGACCTCCCTCAATTTTGCCAACGTCGAGAACTGGGGTGCCGTTAGTTCTTCAATCATCTTCGCGGCAAAGATGGCCGTGTGAGTACGCAGTGCGACGCGCAATAAGAAACCTGGTGCGTCATCCAGCCGATATGACTGCACAGTTTCTTTCGGCTTCTCCACCGAGCGCCGCTTTTTATTTGGTTGCACGATTTTAGTCCCCTTTGCGCGACGCTGCCACGGCTCATCTCGAGAAAGTTCGACTGTTCGCGGCTCCAAAGTCTTCGGCGCCGACTCGGTTTTTTACATTCGTTGAGCCCTCGAATCCACCTTTGTTGGACGATGGCCGGCTTTATCGCGCGTACCTCGTTGAGACGCGCCGGCCCTGGCCACCCTTCGTCTGTCGTCTGAGCGTCGACATCCAGAGCTCTCAAAACACTGAAACCGGGCGGAGGCGGGCATCGGCTGTAGGGCGTTTTGTCGGACTTCCGGCCCGGATAGCGGATTTCATGCCCTATCAGTCGTACACGAGCGTAGCACTTGCATACGAGTGATAACTGTCATAATGTCCGCAGATCGCCTTAGGGAGGCACCAAGGTGCCATCGGCTTCACGAATGTCGGCAACTGACAATATGAGTTCCGTTCGACCCGACCTGATCGAGAAGGTCACGGGGCGCGCCGAATACGTTACCGACCTGACGGTGCCGGGGATGCTGCACGGGTTTGTGGTTCGCTCGCCGGCCGTTCATGCCCGCATTGTCTCGATCGATACGAGCGCTGCCCGTTCGATGGACGGCGTCGTGGACGTGCTTGTCGGCGAGGATGTCGCCTCGTTTGGCTGCTGGGGCGTCGTGCTCAAGGACCGGCCGATCATCGCGGTCGATCGCGTGCGCTATGTGGGCGAGCCGGTTGCCATCGTGATCGCGGAGACGATTGAGATCGCGGAAAACGCCGCCGAGCTGGTGGATGTCGGTTACGAGGAGCTTCCGCGGGCAACGACCATACAGAAAGCCATGGCGGACGGCGCGCCGCTGATCCACCAACACCACGAAAATCTGCAGGACTTCTATTTCAAGGGTGGCGCCAAGCCGACGCAAGGCAGCAACATTTTCCACACCTACCGCAACAATGTCGGCGACGTCGACGCCGCCGAGGCGGCCGCCGCCTACGTTCATGAGGATCACTTCACGTTCCCGGCCATCTCGCACTTTGCGATGGAGCCGCACGCGGTCATCGCGGACTTCAAGGGCGAGTCTCTCACGGTCTGGGCCGGTGCGCAGACGCCGACCGCGGTTCAAAAGGTGCTGTCGCGCCTGTTCGGTCTGCAGTTGGCGAAGGTTCGGGTCATCGTTCCCTTCGTCGGCGGCGGCTTCGGCGGCAAGGCCTCGGTGAAGATCGAGCCGCTGGTTGCGGGAGCTTCGTGGAAGGTGCAACGTCCCGTTCGCGTGGCCCAATCCATCTCCGACTCGATGCTGACGTGCCGAAGGCTCGGCGCCGAAATCACGATTCGGACGGCCGTGGACGCAAAAGGGCGGATCCTCGCCACGAGCGCCAAACTGCTACTCGATGGCGGCGCCTATTCCGACACGGGCTCGGCCGTCGCGACGAAATCTGCCAATCGCATCATCGGCCCCTACGCGGTGCCAAATCTGCGCCTCGAGGCTCGGCTGTTTACACCAACACCGTTCCGGGTGCCGCTTTCCGTTCAATCGGCGGGCCACAGGCTGTCTGGGCCAAAGAATCCCATATGGACAATGTCGCTGCGGTCATCGGCATGGACCCGGCCGAGTTCCGGTTGAAGAACCTCGCAGCCCGCGGCGAGCGCACGCGGCCCGATCTGCGTGCGCTCGACATGGACATGAGCGAGCTGATGGTCCGCGTGACCCAGTCGTTCGCATCGGAGTCGCAAGGGTCGAACCGGCGGTCTCGCGGAATGGCGGTCGCCGCGACCGATCCGGCGAACACGCCGATCGCCAACGCGATCGTCCGTCTCAAGATCGATGGATCGATCCTGGTTTCGGTCTCCAGCATCGAAGTCGGCCAGGGCGCGCATGCAACCATGGCCCGGATCGCCGCGCAGACGCTGAAGCAGCCGTTTTCCGCAGTCAGCACGTTGCGCGCCGATACGGCCGTCGCCCCTTACGACTGGGGCACGGGCGCGAGCCGATCGACCGTCGTGGTCGGCCTGTCCGTCGAGAACGCGGCGCTCGATGCCGCCGATCAGATCCTAGACATGGTCGTGGATGTCTGGGAGCTGCCCAAGGAGAGTCTGTCGCTCGTCGAGGGTGGCGTCTCTACCGGGTCTGAGGTTCTGACCTTCCATCAAATTTTCCACCGCACGCTGGGCGTCGACTCCGGGGAGGTCGTCGGGCGTGGCGCGATCACGCCGCGCTCGAAGAAAGGCGCGCTGGCCGAGTCGCCGCTGTTCTGGGAAACGTCCGCTGGCCTCGCGGAAATCGTCGTCGATGAGGACACCGGCGAGATTCACGCGCCCCGTTACGCGAGCGCCGCGGACGTCGGGCGCGTGATCGATCGCGTCGCCGCCGAAGGGCAGGACGAGGGCGCCGCCGCCATGGGTTTTGGACACGCACTCTACGAACAGCTGGAGTTCGAGGACGGTCAGCCCCTCAACGCGACGCCGATCGACTACATGATCCCGCGCATTTCGGACGTGCCGCCGGTCTTCGACACCATCCTGATCGAGAATGGCGACGGGCCGGGCCCGGGCGGCGCCAAAGGAATGGGTGAAGGAGCAATCCTGCCCGTCGCGCCGGCGATCGCCAATGCGTTGTTCTCGGCCTACGGGGTCCGAATTACGGATCTCCCCATGACGCCTGAAAAGGTATGGCGCGCCTTGCAAAGAGGAAGTGAATTCATGGAATTCAATATGTCAATGATGGTGCCGGCGACGCCAGGGGATCTCTGGAAGACGTTGATCGACGTGCCCAGTATCTCGTCCTGCATTCCCGGATGCGAGAACGTCGAAGAGATCGCGCCGCTGGAATCCTACAAGGCGATGGTCAAGCAGAAGATCGGTCCTTTCAAGGTCGAAGTGCCGGCCGAGATCGTTGTCGAGTCGGTGACGGAGCCGTCACACGTCCGCACTCGTGCCACGGGCCGCGACAAATTCACCGGGACCAGGCTCGCGGTCATCCTGGACGTCAGCGTGATCCCGGAAGACTTAGGCTCCAAGCTGACCGTCGACGCGAAGGTCGACATCCAAGGACGCCTGGCGAGCATGGGGCTCGGCGTCATCAAACGCCGCGTTGACCAGAATTTCGAGGAATTCGAGACGCGGCTCAAGAGCCTTCTGGGCGCCGCCTGATCATGCTGCCGACACCCTTCGAATTTGACAGGGCATCCACAGTCGCCGCCGCGGTCAGTGCGGTCGGGCAGGAGGGCGAGGGCATGTTCTATTCCGGCGGTACCGAATTGCTGCTGGCGATGAAGATGCGCGTCATCCATACCGAGCGGCTTGTCGACATCAAGGGAATCCCCGGCCTCGACCGCATCGTTCTGAACGACGCGAACGAGCTGGAAATCGGCTCCCGGTGCACGCACGTGAAGATCGCGGGCGATTCCGTCATTCGCGAACACGTGCCGGCGCTGGCCTCGCTCTGTGCCAACGTGGCGAACGTCCGGGTCCGCAGCGTCGGAACAATCGGCGGCAATCTGTGCTTCGGCGAGCCGCATGCAGATCCGCCAACGATGCTCGGGGCGCTGGATGCGCGGCTGGTGCTTCAAGGTCCGAACGGCACCCGCTCTGTTCATGCCGACGATTTCATCCGCAGCGAGCTGGAAACGGTGCGCGAAGCGGACGAATTGATGATCGTCATCGTGTTTCCGCGTCCAACGGGCCCCGTTACCTACCGCCGGTTCAAGCATGGCGAACGGCCCTCCGTAAATGTCGGAATGGCCTGGTCGATGGAGGCCGGTGCTCATTCGATCAAATCCGCGCGTGTGCGCGTTGGCGCCCTCGGATCGAAGCCGCAGCCCCTGAAAGCTGTCGAAGGCGTGCTGAAGGGGCTGCCCGTCCATGACGCGCACAGAGCGATCCAGTCCGTGCTTGCGGCGGCGCTGGACGAGCTCGACGTCAATGAGGACCGGCACGGCAGTGCGGACTACAAGCGGCATCTAGCAGGCGTTCTGCTGCTGCGAAACGCCGAAGAGGCGGTCGCGATGCAAGGGCGCGCCACATGACGAATGTGCAGCTCATCTCGTTCTCGTTGAACGGACAGCCGGTCGAGATGGAGATTCCCGGTCACACGCTGTTGATTGATCTCATCCGAGATCGCATCGGCCTGAAGGGCACCAAGCGCTCCTGCGACATGGAAGTGTGTGGTGCCTGCACCATGCTCCTCGACGGTGACCCGATTTCGAGCTGCACGACGCTCGCCGTCGATGTCGATGGGAAGGAGATCACGACCATCGAGGGCGTCACGCCACCCAATGGCCTCTCGCGGATCCAGAAAGCGTTCGTGCTCCACGGCGGCCTTCAATGCGGCTTCTGCACGCCCGGCTTCATCATGGCGGTCACCGCGCTGCTCAAGACGAATCCGCATCCGACCGACGCGGAAATTCGCCACTACCTGCACGGCAATCTTTGCCGCTGTACCGGATACACCAAGATTTTCGAGGCCGTAAAGAGCCTTGCCGCCGAGCAGGTTTCCGAGGACGCCGCCTCACCCGCCGCGCGACGGCGCAATTTTCGTTTGGAGACATCATGAGCATCCACCAGGTCAGTAAATCAAGCGTCCTCATTGCCGGCGCAGGCATTGGTGGCTTGGCGATGGCGCTGTCGCTGCTTCGTCGCGGCATCGATTGTGACGTATTCGAGCAAGCGTCCGAGCTGCGCGAGGTGGGAGCTGGCCTTTGGGTCTCCATGAACGGAGTGCGTGTTCTCAGGGATCTTGGCCTCACCGAGCAGGTAGAGCAGAACTGCATTGCCGCCGAGCGACGCTCGATCAGGCTCTGGAACACCGGCGACCGGTGGCCCCTCTACAATCGCAACTCCGACGCGGCGCGCAACCAGCCTTATTTGCTGCTACGCGCTCATTTGCTGAAGATCCTTGTTGACGGCGTGCGCGAGCTGAAGCCGGGCGCCATCCATTTGAACGCTCGTGTTGTCGGATTCAGTCAGGACGACGAAAGGGTTCACGCCAAGCTCGCAGGCGGCTCCGAAGTCGAAGGGCGCGCGCTGGTCGGCGCCGACGGTGCTCACTCAAAGGTCCGTCTTGGCCTCATCGGCAACATTGAGAGCCAGTACACGAAGGCTATCGCGTGGCGTGGCCTCGTGCCGGTCGACGCCTTGCACAGCATCAGCGCGAACCCGAGGTGGCAACATGGATTGGGCCCACCGCGCATGTCACGGCCTACCCGGTCCGCTGGCAGAACACGGTGATGATGACCTTTTCGGGCCAGGTCGACCATGACGATTGGCTTCTCGAATCCTGGTCGGAGAGCGGTTCGGTCGAGGAATGCCTAAAGGACTTCGAAGGCTGGCATCCGGACATCGTCGACTTGGTCAAGAACGTCGATACCCTGAACAAATGGGGCCTGTTCGTGCGGCCGTCGCTGGCTACGTGGTCGAAGGGGCGTGTCACCCTGCTTGGCGACGCCTGCCATTCGATGCTGCCGTACCTCGGGCAGGGCGTGAACATGGCGCTGGAGGATGCATCAGTCCTCGCCCGTTGCTTCGATGAAGATCCCAACGACGTCGCGGCGGTATTCGAGACATATCAGGGTCTCCGGCTCAATCGCACCAGCAAGGTCGTGAAGTCGGCGGCCGGCATGCTGCCGATCTTCCATAACAGGGCGTTGTGCAAGCCGGAGACGGCGGGTGACTACATCAAGACGCAGTGGTCATCGGAAGCAACAGCCGCGCGCTACGACTGGATCTACCGGTACGACGCGACCACCATTCCTCTTCACTCCGCCGATGAACAAAACTGGAGCGAGCAATGACTGCCGTAAAGCAGCCGTGGGATGATGTGCTGCCGCTGGAAGAGCGCGAGACCTATGCGCTCGCTGGGCTGGGTGGCGCGGCTGGATTTGGCAAGCGACCTGCGCTCCTAGTCATCGATGTGCAGTACCGCTCGGTCGGCGATAGACCAATGCCGATCCGCGAGGCGATCAAGCAATTTCCGACCAGCTGCGGCGAAGCCGGGTGGCATGCCATCGCACATATCGCCGAATTGACGCGGTTGTTTCGCGAGAAGAACTGGCCGGTGATCTTCCCGCATGTCGCGCGGAAGGTGAACCAGGACCGGGGCGCGTTCTCCGCGAAGATCCCGGCTATCATGCGGATCCCGCCCGAGGGGTATGATTTTGTCCGCGAGGTGGCGCCCAAGCCCGGCGAGCTGCTCCTGCCGAAGACACAAGCAAGCGCGTTCTTCGGTACGCCGCTGGCGACGTATCTGATAGGGGCCGGCGTCGATTCGCTGGTGGTGACCGGTTGCACGACCAGCGGTTGCGTGCGGGCTTCGGTCGTGGATGCGTGCGCGCTGAACTTCAAATCACTTGTGCCGAGCGACGCGGTCTACGACCGCTCGCCCACGTCACACGCGGTCAACCTGTTTGATATCGCCAGCAAGTACGCGGACGTGGTGCCGACGGAGCTGGCAATCGAGCGCCTTCGTCCGCTGTCGGAATTCCGCACAGAGGACCAGCTGACGTGAGCCGCGCCCCAGCATCCGGATTTCTGTATGGGGCACATGCGCGCGCCAACGGCATCCGTCAGCATTATCTGCGTTTCGGCGGAACGGGACCCGTCATCGTAATCGTGCCGGGCATATCGACGACCGCGGCGCAATGGGCCTTCATCGCGGAGCGCCTGTGCATCGGATACGACGTATGCGTGCTCGATGTTCGCGGCCGCGGCCTGTCCGAAGCTGGACCGCATCTCGATTACTCTCTCGACGCGTGCGCATCCGATCTCGTCTCGTTCGCCGAAGCGCTCGGACTTGGCCCGTACACCCTGATGGGCCACTCAATGGGCGGCCGCATCGGAATACGTGCCGCACGCTGGCGGCCATCGTCTGTTGAACAGCTGATATTGATCGATCCGCCGGTCTCTGGTCCGGGACGCCGAGCCTACCCAATTCCGATCGAACCCCTTCTCAAATTGCTACATAGCGCAAAGCTTGGCGAGATCGACGCCGTGCTGCGAATCCCTTCCGCGCCTCGATGGCCTGAGCAGCACATCCGCACCAGGGCGGAGTGGATGCATACCTGCGACGAGCGCGCGCTCATCGAAGCTCACAAGGGCTTTCATCACGATGACATTCATCGTGACCTTGCCCAACTCAGCGTTCCCACATCGCTCATCGTCGCGGGACGGGGCGGCGTCATTCGACCCGAAGATCAAAGGGAAATTCTCCGATTGATGCCGTCGATCGTAGTTAAGACGTTGGAAAGCGCGGGTCATCAGATGCAGATCGACGATACGGAGGGCTTTCTTTCGATCGTTCAAGACCTTCTAGCGCGACCCCGCGATCGGTTGGACGGCGGTGTACCCATCCTTGATAAACAGGAGATCGGCAAAGATGTCTCGACAACGCGTTGATGTTGAAATGCTTGAGCTGTTCAAGGCCGAGCTTGCGCTGTGTAAAGTGAAGCAGGGCGAAGTCGTCGCAGTCTTGAGCGGTGGCGAGGATCAACCGGAATATGCCCAGACGTTCATGTTGGCCGCGCAAAGCCTCGGCGCAACGACCTTTCACCTGAACGTCCCCAAATACGGTCAAAGCAAAGTCGCCGGCCTGCAGGGTCGCCATGCGCTCACCGGCAACCAGCCGGCGATCGATACGCTCAAACGCGTGGATATGGTGATCGATCTTCTGGGCCTGCTGTTCTCCCGCGAACAAGCCGAAATACAGGAGGCCGGCACGCGCATTTTGCGGGTGATGGAGCCGTTCCACATTCTCAAGAAGATGTTCCCGACGGAAGATCTGCGTCGTCGAACTGAGCTGTCGCGAAGTCTGCTGCAGTCCGCCAGCAAAATGCGAATCACGTCGCCCGGCGGAACAGACGTAACCTATGGGTTGGAGCAATATCCGGTCATTTCTGAATACGGCTATACGGACGAGCCGGGGCGCTGGGATCACTTTCCATCCGGGTTTGCCTTCACCCAGGCCACGGATGGCGATGTCAACGGCACGGTCGTTCTGATGCCTGGCGACACCCTCTGTGCCTTCAAGCGCTACATCCAATCGCCGGTCACGCTCACTGTAAAGGATGGTTACATCGTCGACCTCAAGGGCGAGGGCACCGACGCGCTGCTGATAAAAAACTATATCGACAGCTTCGGCGATCCGCGCGGCTGGGCGATCTCGCATATCGGCTGGGGGTCAAACGAGCGCGCTGCCTGGCATCACATTGCCGCCTCCCAGCAACTTTCGTCCGAACACATCATGAATGCCCTTTCCTTCTACGGGAATGTCCTGTTCTCGACAGGCCCGAATACGGAGCTCGGAGGCACGAACGACACGCCGTGTCATCTCGACATCCCGCTTCGGGGCTGCAGCCTCTGGCTCGACGATCTGCACATCCTCGATAGAGGTGAATTTGCTTATGCAGAGTTGAAAGCGCCCGGCCGCTAGCCGCGCGCATCAAGCCAGACGGCCCGGAGTCGCATTGGAGGCTCCCAATCACGCGGCAAGCGTTTCGGCAACGTCCATCACCTCCGGTCCTTTTAATGGGAACGCATCTTATGTCTACAACCCTCTCAAATTCGCAAGACTATACAGCGGGACAACGCTACTCGATCATGATCTCGGCCATGCTCGGTTACATACTCGATTTCTACGACGTTCTGATATTTCCGTTTCTCTTGCCTGCCATTCAACGATCGATGTCGTTGTCCCTGACCGAAGTGGGTGCGCTGCAAGCGCTCACGTTGTTCGGATCGGCCATCGGCGGCGCACTATTTGGCACTATCGGTGATCGGCTTGGCCGAAAGACGTCGCTCCAACTGACAATCGTATTGTTCTCGGTTGCCGCGATCATTTCGGCGTTCGCGTGGAATTTTTGGTCCCTTGCCGTATTGCGGCTGATAACGGGCATCGGTCTTGGTGGCGAGTACGGCGTCGGCATGGTCCTCTTCAATGAGGCCTGGAAGAAGAACAGCCGCGGTTTTGGGGCGGCGGCCCTTCAAGGTTGTGCTGTGATTGCATCATCTACGGCTTCAATCGTCGGCATCTGGCTGATTGCGACGTTTAGCGACGAATGGAGCTGGCGAATTGGGTTGCTGACCGGCGGCGCGCCCATCCTGCTCACCATTTTCATCCGCTTCTTCATGCCTGAATCCAAAATCTGGCTGGAATATGAGACCCAACGCAGAGCCGGGCAACTCAAGGGGGAAGCCCGTACACTTCCGCTTGCGGATCTATTCCGCAACGGGCTTGCGCGGCAGACTGTCATCGCCTTTGTGTGGCTGATGAGCTACATGCTCTGCTACTACAGCATCGTCTCCTTCATTCCGACGCTGTTGCTTCGGGACATGCACACCCCAGGGGATGTAGTTCGCACGACCGCTGTGTTGCTCTCTGTCGTTAGCGGCATCTGCTACCTCGTGAATGGCGTTTTCAACGATAGAGCTGGTCGGCGCTTCGGAGCTCTTGTGCCCGCGCTGTTTTGGGTGGCCGCTTTGGTCGGTATGGCCTTGTGGGGCGGCCAAGTCTACGCCGGATCGAAGATCGAGTGGCCGATGTTTTGGCTCTATATCGTCTTCGGCATAGGCAACGTTGCTCTGGGCGTGACCGGTGTCTGGATCTCAGAGCTCTATCCGGTCAACCTACGGGCAACCGCGGTGTCGTCGTTCTATATGGGCGGTCGGGGACTTGGCAGTATTGCGCCTGTGATTGTGCCTCTTGCGGCAGCCCACTTCGGCGGAAGCCTGCTCAACGGTATGGTGGCCGTGGGCCTTCCCGCCGCGAGCGTCTTCATTATCGCCTCTCTTTTGCTTCCCGAGACCCTCGGTCGCGATCTGTCCGTAAAGGGGTTTAAGGTTGACACGGAATCGAAAGCTGCAATGACGCCAGCTTCGCTATCGGGCACGTGACCCCGGTGGAATCATGTTTGGCCGGCGAGATAGCCATTCCACTCGATCTGCCTATCTCGCTGGCGGAAAGACGGAGGCGAAGCGACCGCCACGACTATGTCAATTCGGTGGTTTACGCCCCACCTTCCGGCAAGCACGTCCGCAACTGAGCGTGCTTGTTGGCTGGAGGTCAGAAAAACCATTCGGCCGGCTGCGAGCGGTTGGTTTTCGGCATTCAAAACCGATGCGTTCGCCGTTGCCGATGTGCGTCCGTAGCGAACTATCCTTGCTTCGGCGATCATTGGAGGCTCAATGCCCGGCCGGAAGAAGTTGACACGCATGTCGACGGTCTGCGCCGGTAATCCCTACAGTGTGGCGACGGCATACGACCTGCAGTATCCAAAAAGCGTCTCAAGAATGCCACCATGAACGAAACGATGATGCGGGTTGCCCTTCACGAAGCGCATTTGGCGATTTGGTGGCCCTACTGTGGTGACGTGAGCGGCGTCACCCGGTTAGTGCGCTACCCACGAGAAGAGGTCCTGCGGCCCTTCACAGCCTGGACCTTGGCTTTCCGATGCGCGCCTTCCTGCTGACCCGGGGCGGTCAGCATCTGCTCGACCGGGTCGGAGAATAGCTGTCCCGCATTCGCGATGTAATCGCGGTCGATCGCGTCTCCGGGTGCACCGACCCGCTTGTTTCGAGGTCGCGCCCCCGCGACGCCGACGACCTTACTGGATCGCTGGGACAAGTGCTCGGTATCGAGGGGGTCATGCGGCCCATGGTGCCGCGCCGCGTGTTGCAACTGTTCGACGTCGAACCGTCGCTTCATCGATGAGTTCAATCCTCTTCTTCATGCCGACTTCTCTTTCCAACGCTGCCGAGCCAGTTGGTCTCTATGAGAACTCGGTCATCCTCCTGCCCGCGGATGACGATGCGGAGTTGTGAGCAGCCACTCCCAGCGAACCGATACGATTGAGTATGCCTCAAACATCCGTTCTCAGTCTTTCTTTCTCTACGCCAGTCTACGATCACTGAAGCCGCTTGTTGCGCCAAGTCCGTCGGTGCCTTTTCTAATCATCCCCATATGAGGACGCTCGTTGGACGTCCTCATTCGGTGGGGGCGAACGGTGGCAATCCATTCCATTCAATCGGAAGCGAGTTCGCGCGGAGCGCGAATGCTGCGGAGCGCGCTTGGCTCTGCGATTGCCGGCTACCTCGAAGACGAAGCGATCATCGAGGTGATGCTCAATCCGGATGGGCGGTTGTGGATCGACCGGTTGTCGAATGGCCTGATCGACACAGGCGAAACACTGTCGGCGGCGGACGGCGAGCGCATTGTTCGTCTGGTAGCGCACCACGTAGGTGCGGAGGTGCATGCCGGCTCGCCG